>JAHBXV010000006.1 GCA_019636285.1 Planctomycetaceae bacterium | reverse complement strand
AATGAACAAGGCGGCGATCAGACCTCGGAGCCAGGGAAAGGGGAGCTGTTGGACCCCATACACCAGAAACGGCCCCCAGATGCTACCCACCGTCCCGGCCATAATGGGGACCAGTCCCGCCCCAAACCCCATCGCGATGGCCATTAACAGTTTTCGTAGGGCGACGGGCATTCCAGATCCCGAATAAGACCGAGTTTGTTCGTTTGGCAATGTTGCCATATTAGTCTCCGGACGCTTCGTCTCGAAAGGGGATTGGAGTTTTCGAGTTCCAATCCCGGCAGGAATTTGATCGCAAATGACTTAAGGTATTTTCCGATAGATGCTTATCAATTATTCGATGGTGGCGACCCGAGTGCCTGTTTGCGGGGAGAATAACGCATCGCGACTCGGAATTCAGAATTCGCGGGACGGATGCCCCCCGCCTGTCGGGAGAAAACGGTCACTCTAAGCCGGCAGTCCCCCTAGGCCCGCTTCGCTTCTCCTTCTACAATCGAATTGGGGACCTTGGCATGATCTTCTCAGCTGGGTGTTCCATCTTTCTATGAGGGAGTGAGAAACAACTGTTACGGCGAACACCACGCCGGAACTGATGCTCTCCTCTTCACGGGCGTTCAAGCGGGGCGCAAACTCTCTGAGCGCTCTTTCCGTCGGAGTCCGTGAGATGTAGTATCGGGCGATGGGACGGATTTCACGTCCGAATTTCGAGTCGATCTTTCTCCGCTTCCCGCGTAGCGCGGGGGATGACCTTGACGTGAGAGGTGGGAAAAGAATATCGACGAGGTAGAAGAGTTGGATTACAACGACCAGGCCGGGAGGATGTTCCTCCTGGAGCGGGAGCCGAAATAACTTGAACCGAGTCTGCAGGTCTCCTGTCTACTCTGGTGCCAGCATTAGCAGGCCGACCAAGAAATTAACCGCCAAGTGAACAGGCCCACCGCTATCGAGAGGGGACGACACCTTGGCCACAAGCCGATTCCGGCGGAGCGATGGGAATGTCGACAGCAGAAGAGCTGAAATTGAGCAAGGTGGAGGTCCTGAAGGAAGGAAGTCGGCAACTGCGGGGCTCCATCGTGGAAGACCTCTGCAACGGCACCGACCATGTCTCGGAAGATTCCGCCAACCTGCTGAAGCATCACGGAACATACCAGCAGGACGATCGTGACGACCGCAAGGCGAAGAATGCGGACGGAACGAAAAAGGGAAAAAGCTACATGTTCATGGTCCGGACCCGGGTTCCCGGCGGACGGATCACTGCTCCCCAACTGCTCGCCCATCTCGACCTCTGCGACAATTACGGCAATGGCACGATCCGCATCACCACCCGCCAGGGATTACAACTGCACGGAGTCCTGAAGGAGAATCTGAAAGCCTCGATCCGCGGCATCAACCATGTCTTTCTGACTACTTTGGCCGCCTGCGGAGACGTTGAGCGAAACATCTGCGCATGTCCCGCGCCAATCCGAAATAATCCGGTCCGCGACGAGATGCAGTCGCTGGCCTACCGGCTCGCCGAGCATCTCAAACCCCGTTCCACCGCCTACTACGAAATCTGGCTGAAGGACGACGAAGGAAACCAGACCAACGTCGCGGAGTTCCAACCGGTCGAAGAGCCGATGTACGGCAAGCTCTACTTGCCGCGGAAATTCAAGACCGCAATCGCGCTCCCCGATGACAACTGCATCGACATTTACAGTAACGACCTCGGCTTTCTGGCGATTGTCGAGGATGACAAGATCGTCGGTTACAATGTCCTCGTCGGCGGTGGCATGGGACGGACTCCCAGTGCCGAAAAGACGTTTCCCGCGCTCGCTCAAAAGCTCACCTTTGTCACGCCCGATCAGGTCCCCGATATCGCCGTGGCGATCATCAAGGTGCAGCGGGATCATGGCAACCGGGTCGACCGCAAGGTCGCCCGCATGAAGTACCTGATTCACAATTGGGGACTGGCAAAATTCAAGGAAACGGTCGAACAGTATTACGGCCAACCGCTCCCTGAACCGCACCCGGCGGACGTGTACGGCGTCGACGATCACATGGGTTGGCACGAACAGGGTGATGGCAAACTCTTCCTCGGGGTGAACATCGAAAACGGTCGTATTAAGGACGAGGGAAATTTACGGATCAAAACCGCCATCCGTGCCGTTTTGGGAAAATATGGCATGGAATGCCGCCTCACGGCACTCCAGGGGCTAATCCTCTGCGACATTGATCCTGCCGATCGGAACGATATCGAGCAGATGCTCCGTGAACATGGGATCAAATTGGCCGAAGAACTGACCCCCGTGCGACGGTATGCCATCGCCTGCCCCGCTTTCCCCACATGCGGCTTGTCGATCACCGAATCCGAACGGGTCATGCCCGAATTGATTGACCAGGTGGAAATCGAACTCGCCCGGCATGGTTTGCTTCACGAACGGATCTCCATGCACATGACCGGCTGCCCCAATGGGTGTGCCCGGCCCTACACCCCCGACATCGGCTTCGTCGGCAAGGCAGTCGGAAAGTACACGATCTTCCTTGGCGGCAACGCGGAGGGGACTCGTCTCGGTTTCATCTACAAAGATATGATCCCGCTCGAACAGGTCGTTCCGGTCCTCGCTCCCTTGTTCGGTTCCTTCAAGGCCGACCGGCAGCCCGGCGAATCGTTCGGCGACTATTGTTGCCGAGTGGGCGTCGAGGGGCTGAACGCTATCGCCGATGCAGTCCTTGCCAAAGAGTCGCTCTGACCAGCGAAGTTTCAAGCGCTGGAGCCTAAGCGCTGGAGTCCAAGCTTTAGCTTGCCCTGTTTTGGTTCGAGGTTTGGGTTGCGTTGATGTGGGGTGAGCATTGTTTGCGGAGTTTCGAAGAACAGCCTGAAGGCTGGACTTCAACGACTCGGCAATACAACCTCTATTCCTGTCCAATCCGTAGACATTTTCGTGGACCATGAAGGCCATCAATCGATGTCTCACGGCGTTGGGGTCGCACCTCGCCCGTTTCTTCCTCGACGTTTTTTACAGCTGGTCCGTTCGGGATCTGATTTCACAGTTTGATTTCTGCCGCGAACTGGTCAGAATGCTTCCGCGCTTTCCTTGCGAGGATGAGATCTTGAGGTCGTTTTCCTCGGGATTCGAATCGGTCCAGCCCTCTGGAATTTGCGCGAGTTCCCGACCTTGAGAGATCCCGTCGTTTAATAGACAAGTGACACGTCTTACGTAACTCCCTCCGGCGAGGGTTCGAAACCGCTTCATTGAGAAAGAGTCTCGCATGAACGTCGCCCGACTGGCCATTGACGCCTTGACCGAAGGAGGCGGAATTTTCCGTCTCGCCCCGACCTGGGTTCCTCGTTCCTTCCTTCAGCCGGGCAAGCGGATCAAGCTGCACCCGGACGATTATTATGCCCTCGGCACGCATCGAGGCGGTATCGATGAAAGATGGTTCGGCTCGACAACGGCTGCCGCCAACGAAGGGGCTCCCCCCGATGAAGGATTGAGTTATTGCATTTTTCGCGGGGAGCGTTTTACTCTTCGCGATGCGGTGGCCGAACTGGGGGCTGATATCGTTGGTAAGAAGATTTGGACCAAGTACAAGCGATGGCCGGTTTACTCCAAGTTCTTCGACAACATGGGGCCGATTCCCCATCACATGCACCAGAACGACGAGCAGGCGAAGCTGGTGGGACAGGAAGGAAAGCCCGAGAGCTACTACTTCCCGCCGCAGCTCAACAATGTGGGCAACAACTTCCCTTACACGTTCATGGGGTTGGAACCCGGCACCACCAGGGAACAGGTGGTCGAGTGCCTCAATCGCTGGAACGACGGCGACAACGGCATTCTCGATCTCTCGAAGGCTTACCGCCTGAAGCTGGGGACCGGCTGGCTGATTCCTCCCCGTGTCCTGCACGCGCCCGGTTCACTGCTCACGTATGAGCCGCAGTGGGGAAGCGACGTCTTCAGCATGTACCAGTCGATGGTCGAAGGCCGAGCCGTGCCGCGATCGCTCTTGACCAAGGACTTCCCTGCCGAGAAGCACGACGACAACCAGTACCTGGTCGACGCGCTCGACTGGGAAGGGAATGTCGACGCAAATTTCAAGGACAGCCATTATCTCGAACCGATCGTGGCGTCCGGCAGTGATAAGGATGGTTTCGTCGACCGCTGGATCGTCTATGGCCGTATCCACGGCGAACAGCTCTTCACCGCGAAAGAGCTGACCGTCAACCCGGGGGTGAAGGTCACCATCAAGGATGGCGGCGCCTTCGGCTGGATCACGGTTCAGGGCGAGGGAAAGATCAACGGCCTCAAGCTCCAGACTCCCGCGATGATCCGCTTTGGCCAGATGACGCTGGACGAAGTCTTCGTCACGGCCAAGGCCGCTGGCGAAGGTGTGGTCTACGAGAACACCAGCAACGAGCCACTCGTCGGTCTGCGGTACTTCGGCCCCGAAGCCCAACCCGACGCCCCGAATATCGCCGCCGCGAAGAAATAGTCGCGATTGCATCCTACAACGTGTGACCTGTATCCGGTCGACGGAGTCATCCCATGGCCACCCTCTCCACCAAGCCCGCCACGATGGAGGACTTCCTCCGCGCGGAAGCCGAAGCGCCGGAAGGGACGCGGCTCGCGCTGATTGATGGGGAAATCATTGAATGGGGGGCAGCGATGACAACACGGAACGCCTGGCACAGTTTTGTTCAGGCGCGCCTCTCGTACCTGCTGTTCAGGTGGCTGGACGATCCGCTGTCGCCAATTGGTTCCCTCGGATCTGGAGAGGTTCGCTGTCGCCTGAGCCGGGATCCGGACCAGATTGCGGGGATCGACGTTGCCGTCTGGCTGGGAAAAGAGTTTGAAGTTCCCCCAGTCGATCCGCCATTCTATGACGCTCCTCCAACTCTGGCGGTCGAGATTCTGTCCCCGTCCGACACGCATGAGCGAATCGTCGACAAAGTTCGCATTTATCTGAACAGCGGCGTTCCCCGCGTTTGGCTTATCGATGTGGAGCTACGGACAGTCACCGTTTGTGGTCCCGATTTTGAACCCGTGCTTTTTAATGCGAACCACACCATCGACAATGATTCGATGTTGCCGGGACTCGTTTTGCCGATAGCAGATCTTTTCCGAATGAAGTCCTCTTCTGGCCAGCCTGAACCACAATAGAAAGCCCCCCGACATGGCTACACGCGTCAACAACTATCCCAAGCTCCACAACGCCGCCTGGCCGGGTGTCGTCGGTAAAGGTTCTGAAGGAGCCGATCCGTTCATCGACCTCGATACCATGCTCGACCTGACGGCCGCGGCCGAGGTGAACGGGGCGAAGTTCGATGGCTTTGACCTGTTCCTCTTTGATCCGCACATCAGCATCGATGCCACCGAAGATGATCTCAAGAAGCTTGCCGACAAGGCGGCTTCGCGCAACCTCAACATTGGCTCGGTCGTCGCGCCGGTCTGGCCGCCCACGGGTGGGGGTGCCGCGCTCGACCCCGGCGAAGGCCGTACCAATTTCCTCAAGCAGGTCGAAAAGGGCTGCCGCATTGCCATGAAGCTGCGGGAGATGGGGATTCGGCCCTACGGCGTTGTCCGCATCGATACCGCATGCAGCCCGACCGACTGGCTGAAGGACCCCATCCGCAGCCAGCGCACGATTGTGGAAACGCTGCACGACGCTTGTGACATCGCCGAAGATCATGGCGAAGAGCTCGCTGCCGAAGGCGAAATCTGCTGGGGTGGGATGCACTCCTGGGTCATCATGATCGACCTCCTGGAACGTGTGGGCCGTCCGGAGACGCTCGGCTTCCAGGCCGACATGGCTCATACCCTGCTCTATCTCATGGGCTATAACGCCCCCGAGCACGCCCTTGTTCCCGAAGGGTTCGACTGGAACGACAAGGCCGCCTTCGACGCGGCTTACACGAAGCTCACCGATGAGCTGCGCCCCTGGACGATCGATTTCCACGTCGCCCAGAACGACGGCACCGTGCATGGCAGCGGCACGCACGACAAGACCGGCCGGCACTGCCTCGCCACCGACCCCAACGGCAAGCTCGACATCGTCGATCGCGCCGGCTACTGGATGCGCGAAGACGGCACGCCGCACCGCCGGTTCCGCCACATCTGCTGGGACGGCTGCATGTTCCCGAACTCGGTCATGAACGACCCGAAGACGTGGAACGACATCCTCGCCACGATGCTCAAAGTCCGCGAAGCCCACGGCTGGCACGAGTAAATCGAGCGAGGTTCTTTGCCCTGCGAAAAGTAACCCGAAGCGTCAGCGAGGGCGAGAGTGGAATCCCCCTCGCTGACGCTTCGGGTTACATGAATCCGCCTACGCTGCCCGGCGTTCGGCGGTATGCGCCTTGAGCTGCACGACGGCTGGCTGGTCGAAGTTCCACATCTTGCGGATGGCAAAGCTCGACATGTTTTGCGTCTGGAAATAGATCCGCGAGCAGAGTTCGCCGAGCATGCCGAAGAACAGGAACTGAATCCCCGTCATCGCGGCAAACGCGGTGAGCAGCAGCAGGGGGTTGCCGGTCATGTCGACGCCCTGAGCCAGCTTCATGCCGACGGTCGCGAAGCCCGACATCATCGCGACGGCGAAGCAGAGGAGACCGATCTGCCCGAAGAGTTTCATCGGGCTGACGATGTACTGAATGAAGTACTTCACGGTCAGCAGATCGAGAACGACGCGGGTCGTGCGACCGATGCCGTATTTCGACGTTCCAAACCGCCGGGGATGGTGGTTGGTGACAACTTCGACGCAACGGGCGCCACGCCAGTGGGCGAGAATCGGAATGAAGCGGTGCATCTCGCCGTAAAGTTGCAGCTCCTGGGCGATTTCCGTGCGGATCGCCTTCAGCGTGCAGCCCAGGTCGTGAACCGGGAACTTCGTGACGCGCGAAATCAGCCAGTTGGCGATCCGCGATGGCAGCTTGCGATTGACGAAGGCATCCTGGCGGTTCTTGCGCCAGCCGTGGACCAGATCGTATCCCTCGTCGATCTTGTCGAGCATCATGGGGATGTCGTTCGGGTCGTTCTGCAGGTCGCCGTCCAGCAGGACGACCACCTCGTTCGAAGCCGCCTGAATCCCGGCCTGCATGGCGGCTGTCTGACCGAAGTTGCGGCGGAACTCGATGACTTTCACGCGAGCGTCGGACTGCGCCAGCTCTTCGAGCAGACGGGTCGAACCGTCGGAGGAGCCGTCGTTGACGAGAATCAGTTCCCACGGCCGGCCAATCCGCTCCATGACGTCGGTCACGGCGGTATGCAGCAGGGGGATATTCTCACGTTCGTTGTAAATGGGAACGATGACCGAAACGCTCATCCGAAGCATCCTTGCCAAGAACGGAATCCAGCCGGAGCGATTTTGCCTCGCTACTCGGCCCGCGCGCACTCCGTGCCGCTTCTCCCGCAGGCGTAATGTGGCAAAAGCTTTCCGAGGTGTCCAGAGGGATTCCGCCAGGCTGGCAGCCTAGTCAGTCGCGCACGATTCGCTCGCAACGACTGAGTATCACGCCGTCGACAACCAGCGTGGAGAGTTCCTGCCCTTCGGACACGTCTCCCGCGGACTTCACAATCTGCCCATCTTCTCGCCGTTTGGTGAGCGTGTAGCCACGCCCCAGGACGGCCAGCGGGCTGAGAGCCTGAAGCGACGCGGAAATCCGGGCCAGATCCTGTTCCGCGCGCGCGAAACGTCGGCGGATCAGCGTGGGGAGTCGCTGGCTCCATTCATCGAGCTGCATGGCCAGTTCGCGAATGCGGTCGAATGGACGCGCCAGGCAGCGGCGCTGGGCCAGTCCGTCCAGTTCGCGTCTTGCGAGGACCAGGTGACGCCGCAAGGCGGTCGCCGCCCGGCGCTCGAGCGTTTTCAGTTCGGTCTTCAGTTCCGCGATCGAGGGTGCCACCAGTTCCGCGGCTTCGCTGGGCGTGAGCGCTCGGCGGTCGGCCACCAAGTCGGCGATGGTGACATCCGTTTCATGGCCGACCGCGCTCACAACGGGGACCGGCGAACCGGCAATCGCGCGGGCCACGGGTTCTTCATTGAACGCCCACAGATCTTCCAGGCTGCCACCGCCCCGTCCGGTGATGACCACGTCGACTTCAGGAAACCGGGCCAGCTTTGCAAAGGCATCGACAATCGCCGGGGCGGCTTCCACTCCCTGAACCGGAACGGGAATCACGACGATTTGAATCGCAGGCCAACGGCGGACCATGACCTGAATGAGGTCGCGGACGGCCGCGCCGCGCGGGCTGGTAATCAGGGCGACCTGGCGGGGGAAGGTTGGCAGCGGCCGCTTTCGCGCGGGATCAAACAGACCCTCGGCGGCCAGTTTCTCCTGCAATTGCCGCAAGGCAAGTTCCAGCGCGCCCATCCCCTGCGGCTGCAAGCGGTCGACGATCAACTGGTACTGCCCTCGCGCGGGATAGACCTCCAGGGCGCCGGCGGCGATGACCTGCATGCCGTCGCCCCATTCGAACTTGAGGCGCTGCGCCGCGGACCGCCACATGACGGCTTTGATCTGGGCTCCGTCGTCCTTCAGTGTGAAGTAGACATGCCCCGACGAGGCCCGCGTGACGTTCGAGACTTCGCCCGCCACCCAGACGCGGGGAAACGTCGACTCCACCGCCTCTTTCAGGATGGCCGTGAGGGCGGAAACGGACAAAACGGGGGGCGCTTCGGACATGTCGCGAAGATGCCCGGAAAACGCGCGTGGTTCAAGGCCGGGCGATAAGCATCGAGGGCCATCGACTTCTTGAGTCCGATTGGGTCGAGTGTCGAGAGTCTAGAGTCGAGCAAGACAAGGAATTCGTCGGTCTTTCTCACTCGACTCTCGACTCAGCAGCAATGTGAACCGTCCCAAGGTTCCGCGGACCGTCAAGACACCTGATGACCCGTCAGCGCCCGTTGCACGAGCGTGATGGCTCGGGCCACGTCCGCGGGGCCGTCCTGCGCATCGTTGCGGATCGCCGTCATCCAGCCGGAATACTCCATCTCCTCGAGCAGCGCCAGGAGTTCGGCCCAGCTCACGTCGCCGCGACCGACAGCCGTTTCCTGTCCGGTCCCGCCGCTTCCCCGTCGGCCGTCTCGCATCTGGAGGTGTCCGACATGGGGATGAATGGTCCGCAGGGCGTCGCTGGCCGAGTCTCCGCGAATCGCGAAATGAGCCGGATCGAAATCGACCGCGACGGGACCGGCGGTCGCCAGCCCCACCAGCCGCACCAGATCCTCGGCCGATTCCCGAACTGGTGTCAGGCAGACGACGACACCCACATGGTTCGCATGGGCCGCCAGTTCGTTGAGAATCCCACCCACGGTTGCCATGCCGGCGGCATCGTCGGGAGCGGGAACGTGGCCGGGAGCCACGCAGAAGGTGTTCGCTCCCAGTTGGCCGCAAAACGACATCGCTTCCTTGAGACTCGAAAGACGCCGGTCCAGTTCCTGGGCATCGCAGAGCGCGTGCCGCAGCGGAAAGACTCCGCTGGCGACGCGCAAACCAAGTTCTCCCAAGAGGTGCAGCAGGTCGCGACGAGCGGTCCCCGTAAACTCCGACGGCGACACTTCGCGACGGACGTCGAACTGCACGCCCATGGCTCCCAGTGACCCGGCTTCCACGATCGCATCTCGCAGCGACTGTCCCAGCGAGCGCGTGGCAATCGACGTCTGAAAGCGAGGCATGATTCAGAAATCCCGAAAGGTCTTGACCGGAGAACAGACAATTTCCGCCATCACTCCGACTCCGCCTCGGTAACATGACGAAATCACCTTGTTCCGTCCAGACGCGTTTTCTGTCCCGTCGATCGATCGGCACGCTCACTCCTCCGGTTCAGGCGGACTCCATGAAACGTCCCACCGCTGCCATCTGCCTCGTCCTGGCTATGGGCATTTGTCTGTCGATGACTCCCGGTGCCAACAGTCAGGACGAGGAGCCCGTTTCGGCTTTGACGGCTCTCCAGGCGGGGCCGGTTGGTTTGCTGCCGGGTGACTGGATCGTCGCGCTTGGCGAAACCGGTCCGGTGATGATCGAAATCGAAATTCGCGTGAGCGGCAAGACCCTTCGCGAACGCTGGCTGGACCTATTCGATCAGCTTGACGACTTGCTCGATGCTGATCGGAACGGACGCGTCAGCGTCACCGAGTTTCAACGGCTCCTGGGCGATCCGCAAAATCAGGACAATGGCAACCAAGCCCGGCGGCGCGATCCGGACCTCAATGGCGATGGAGCCATCGGCCGCCGCGAGCTGTTCGAAGAAATCCTCGCCCGCGATCTTGGCCCCTTCAGCATGAGCGAAGTCTCCGCGACTCCCGGAGAAGCCAACTCACTGGCCGTCGCCCGCATCTTTCGGGAGTTGGACTCCGACCAGAATGGCCTCGTGACCGCGGACGACTTGCGTCAGGGATATGAGCGGCTGCGCCAGTTCGACCTCGATCAGGATGAAACCATTTCCATCGCCGAGTTGCAGCCCAGCGTCAACATGCAGCAGCCCAGACCCATGCGCGCGGCCCGCGGCACTCCGCGATCGCGATTCCTCGCGCTCGCCAATCAACAGGCCACCGAGATCGCCCAGCAGATTCTCGTCCGATACGACTCGTCACGCCCCAATTCGTCGGGTGGGACCGAGTTCGGACGCGACGGAAGATTGAGCGCCACGGAAATTTCCGGCATGCGCGCGGCGCAGTTCCAGGCATTCGACGCGAATCGCGACGGACAATTGGATCCTGGCGAACTGGCCGATTACGTTCGACGCGCCCCGGCTGACGTCGCGATTCTGGTTCGATTTGCCAACGCGACTGCCGCTGCCAGCATATCCGCCCAGACGCGGCTGGATCGCATTGCAATTCCGTCGTCGGGAGGATCGTCCCTGCGGATGATTCTCGACGAAGCCAATCTGATACTTTCGGCGGCGCCGCCGGGCCGACCTGCTGAAGAGTTCTCGGAATCGCTCTTTCGACGGCTGGATCTGGACGCCAACGACTACCTCGAAGCGGCGGAGGCCCGCTCGGGGGGAGTCGACATTCTTCCGCCCTTCGACGTGCTGGACGCCGACAAGGACGATCGTGTCTATCTCACGGAGTGGCAGGCAGTCATCGTTCCGCGAATTCTCGCGCGGTCGCTGCCGTTTCGACTGGAGATTCGCGAGGAAGGCCGCCAGTTGTTTGAATTGATCGACAGCTCCCGCGACGGCCGCCTGACTCGTCGCGAGTTCCTGGACGCCGCGCGGTCTCTGGGCGATTGGGATCGCGACAACGATCAGGCCCTTGCCGATCGCGAACTTCCCGATGTCTGGCGAGCAACCGGACGATTTGGGCTTGCCGATTTCCAGTCAGCCGAAATGCTGCCGGCTGGTTTCGCCCGGAACACGACCGGCGAATCGGTTCCCGGCTGGTTCACGGCGATGGACCGTAATTCCGATGGCGACATTTCGGCGCGAGAGTTCCCGGGTTCGGTCATCCGGTTTCTGGCGCTCGATCGGGATGGCGACGGGCTGATTTCACCAGCAGAAGCGGTGCTGGCGCGACCGGCTCCGTAATTTTGAATGCCAAAAACAAACCGGGGGCTCGACGCCTCTTTCGGTGTGTCGATCCCCCGGAATTGGTTCGTGTCAGAGTTGGCGGTGGAAGACTCAACTACTTGAGCTTGGTGGCAAGAACCTTGATCGTCACGTCCGTCGCCTTGCCGCCTTCGATTTTCACGTCCAGTGGATCGCGGCGGCCGTTAATGTAACCGGGGCGTTCGTGCCAGACGATGAACTTGTGCTCGCCGGCGGGGAGGCCCTTGATCGTGAACTTGCCGTCGGCGTCCGTCACCGCCGCATACGGGTGATCGACCACCATCCAGTAGGCGGCCATCCACGGGTGGATGTCGCAGGTGAGTTTCATCGGCAGCGACTCGGCGATCGGCAGGCTGACATCGACCCCTTCGCGGTCATTCGGGGCCACGATGAAATTGAAGCCCTGGTTGCGCACCGGAGCCGATCGCGTGTTGTGCGCCACGCCATCGGCCGAAATCACCTGGACCTTCTGCTGGGTGTTCACCACCATCACGTGGGGCATGAACGTGCATGCCTTCTGGTCAAAAACAACCTTGGCCTCGGCCGGCATCTTCAGATGGGGATGGATTTTCGACGGGGCGCGCTGCAGGTAGACCACGACGTTCGCCACGCCCTTGTTCTTTTCGTTCACGACCAGCGACTCGTCGACCAGATCCTGGGCCGCACAGACGGCGGCGTCCTTCACGGCGGCATCACCCTTCTTGACCAGGAGCGGCAACGTGGGGATTTCGCCATCGAGAACGACCTGCCCGGTGAAGTCGCCAAAGTCGTCCGCACAGAGTCCGGCACTCAGCGCCACGAGGCAAACGCAGGCCAGGCCGGGAATTCGCAGGTGCATCATCTGGTTCCTTGATCCGATAAAGGGAAAACAACAGGCGGGAGCTGGACGGACAGGGATCTGGCCGACCAACCGACTGGCGGAGTTCGTCTTGAACAACGCATGAATTATTTCTGATCGACGGACGAGACACAAGGGTTGAGTCTGGAGAGTGGTTGGTGGTTAGTGAGTAGTGGTCGGTGTGAAGAAAGAGGGGGTGACGCGGGGAGGGGGCGAGAGGGGGATGGAAGACGAAGGCGAGCGATCCCCGTTGGGTCGCGGATTTATTTCAGTCGCGGTCCGGCTACGGAAATCGTGCCGGCGTCGGTTGCCTTCCCGGATTCAATCGTCACTTCGAGAGGTTCGCGGCGATTGTGGATGTAGCCCGGACGTTCGTGCCAGGCGATGAATTTGTGCTCGCCAGTGGGTAGCCCTTTGATCGTGAACCGACCATTTGGGTCTGTCACGGCCGCGTAGGGATGGTCGACGACCAGCCAGTACGACGACATCCAGGGACGAAGGTCGCTGACCACTTTGAACGGGAGCGACTCTGCCACCGGGAAACTCAATTCAACCCCCTCGCGATTTGCTGGCGAGAGCAGGACGTTGAATGGACTATTTCGAACCGGCGACGCACGGGCGTTATGAGTGACCGCACCAGAGGTCAGGATCCGAACTTTTTGGCGGCTGCGCACAATCATGACATGAGGCTGGAACGCACAGTCCTGCTGTGCAAGGACCCGTTCACCCGTCGGTGGCATTGCCAGATCAGGATGAACTCGATCCGGAGACTTCACCAAGTAGACCAGGACGTTCGCCAGGCCCCGGTTCGATTCATGAACGAGCAGCGATTCGTCGGGGACGTCTTTTCCGGCGCAAATCCCCTTCCCCAACGGCGAGAGGCTCGGAACATCGCCTTCGACAACAACGCGACCGACCAAGTCACCATAGCCATCGTCGGCCACCCCAGTTCGAGCCAGCAGCAATCCCAGGAACACGACACCAGCGATCCGTGGAAACATGTGGCTGCTCCTCGATTTGCGATGTCACGATCTTATTCGATTCCACGGCGATCCAGATGAGCCGCGAGGGCAGTTCGCCAGTCGGGGAGCAACCGGCCCAGGACGCTCTGCATCTTTGCGGACGAAAGGACGCTGTAAGTCGGACGCTTTGCCGGCTGTTTAAGTTCCGTCGATTCGATGGGAATTACGCGGGTGGTTCGTGCGGCCAGTTGGACGATTTCTTTCGTGAATTCGTACCAGGTGCAGTCGCCTTCATCCGTCGCGTGATAGAGGCCCCATGCCTGGCGGTCGAGCAGTTCCACCACCACCTCTGCCAGTCCCCAGGTGCAGGTCGGGGTACAGCGCTGGTCGTTGACGACTCGCAATTCATCGCGCTCGGCGGAGAGACGCAGCATCGTCTCGACGAAGTTCCCTTTGCCTCGCGTGGGACGCAGGCCGTAGAGGCCGCAGGTTCGCACGACAAGCGACCGAGGGCAGATCGCCCGCACGAATTGTTCGCCCACCAGCTTGCTCGTTCCATACGCGCTGACGGGCGCGGGGCAATCGTCTTCCGAGAGCGGCCGCGTTGGGGTTTCTGCTCCGCCGAAGACGTAGTCGGTACTGATGTGAACGAGCGGCACGTTCGCGGCCGCGCACCAGAGGGCCATCCGTCGTGGGGCAAGCCCGTTGACGGCGATTGCCGCCTCGGGTTCTTTCTCGGCCTGATCGACCAGATTGTAAGCCGTGCAGTTGATGACGGCGGAGGGACGGTGTTCGTCCAGCCATGCCTCGGCAGAGCCCGCGACGGACATATCGACCGCCGGACGCCCTACCGGCAGCGCTCGGCTACCCAGCACGCGCACCAGATCGGTGCCGAGTTGTCCCGCAGCCCCGATGACGGCGATGGATGACATGAGCACGTCTCGGGGCTGTCAAACTGTAGGCTGGGATAGCCACTAGGCGTATCCCAGCATGTTTGTGAACTCGGGTAAGGAATGCGCTGGGATACGCCTGACGGCTATCCCAGCCTACCCCCGCACCACCTCAGTTACTAATTTTGCAAACCCGGCGGGAGACCCGGGGGGAGAACGGGGGCGTCGGATTCGGCCGCGGCTTTCTTCGACTTCACCAGCGAGGCGCGACCCTGGCTGAGGTTGTCAAAGTTCTCGGCCGAAATGACGTAGTACCATTCTGCGAAGCGAGCGTTGAGTTCCTTAACCTTCTTCTCGCCTTCTTCCTTCTTCGCGTTCCAACTGGCGAGTTCCCCCTCGTAGGCAGCTTTGTCCGCTTCGTACTTCTTCAGAGCCGCTTCGTACTGGGTCTTGGGGTCGCCGGCGGGCGTATTCGTGGCCGCCAGCGCGTCGGCTGGCTCCTCCGATTCGGCGGCCTCGTCCGACGGTTCAGTCGGCTTCACCGGTTCGGCGGGCTTGTCGCCAATCAGGTTTTCGTCGAAGTGAGCCGTGACGAACAGGTAACGGCTCTTCGTGGTCTCGACGGCAGGCTTTTCGTCGGCCTTCTTTTCTCCATCGTCTTTCTTATCATCGGACCCTTCCGACTTCGTGAAGCCAAGTTCGATCTCTTCCTCAGTTCCGTTAAAGACATCGCCGAAGCGCAGATCGTAGACGACTCCCTGATCGGTCCGGGCGATGACTTCCCCTTCCTTGGAAACCAGTTGCTGGCCTCCTTCCGGCGACTTGGCGAAGAAGTAACCCTTGCTCTGCATGTCGGCCGCGATCGCCGCGTTGAGCTGAATTCCTTCGTCGAGCGCCAAGTCGCGGCTGAGCTTCACCGGCTTGGTGCGAACGCCCATGATCTTGAGATCATCCAGCGCGTTGACCAGTTTCCGGACTTCGTCGGCATTGACCTCTTCGGTCGCTTCGTCGATGCCGTCCAGCTTCCAAGGATCCGACGACGACTTCCGAGTCAGTTCGCTGGGATCACGTCCCACGATGCGACCCTGGTCGAGATCGACCGAGTACTTGTCGATGTTGATGCCCGTCAGGCGATTGCCATCGAGCTTCAAGAGGTCGGTTTCGATCCAGTCGGCGAACTTGGTCGAAAGAGACAGATCGAGTTTGGCGATGTACGTCGGCTTTTCGTCCGCCCGGCGGACATAGTAGAAGCCGCTGCGGCCAGGAACCTGCTTGCCGACGATGATGTCGGCGAATGTCTTGTTATCGGGCCCCTGGAGCTTGATCCGCTGACCACGTCCCTTGAGCGCCGTGCTCTCGCTCATCGGGTCGATGACGCCGAACTCTTCGTGCTCGGCTTCGAGGCGACCGGCGAGCGACTCTTTCTTGATGCCCAGCATGCTGGTGGCCGTCTTCCCCAGGCGGTCCTTGCCATCGGCCGGGTAATTGAACCGCGATGGAATCTTCCACACGCCGTCCTTGAATTCCACGCGGAAGATGCGTGCTTCGGCGGTATCTTCGCTATAGCCGACGACTTCGAGGGCGGTCGCGGCGAGCGGATCCTCGAATTCGGGGAAGAACGGCGTTCCCACGTCGGCGAATTCCGCCGGCGGCTTCGGAGTCGAGGGAGCCGCCATCACCGCGATCACCACCGACAGCGCGGCGACGCCGACAAAGAGACCAGTTCGTTGTGCTTCGCTCATGGTTGTTGCCAGAGATCGGTTTGGTCGGTTTCGGGTCGGACTTCAACAATCTACTTCAGAAGCCCGTCAGACTTTCTTCACGCGACGCGCGGGGGAAATGTCTTTCTGTTCGTTCTGCAATCGCCACGCCCAGACGAATAGTCCCAGGAGAATCGCGGGAATCGGCGGCAGGAAGACGGCGGCGAGCCAGTACCGGCTCTCGATCGAGCGAATTTGCCGTTCTGTCTTGGCGCGACTTTCGGCGACTCGCTTTTCCTTGGCCTGTTCAATATTCGCCTCGGCGACGCTGACGCGGCGCTGTTCGGTTTCCTGGGCGATCGCGATCTTCTGCAGCTTGGCGACGTCATCCAGGTTGTTGTCGTTGCGAATCTCCTCGACCTGCTTGGCGAAGCGGGCCTTGGCTTCGTCGAGCTCCTTCTGGGCTTCGGTGTTGGCCTTTTCGGACTCGGCCGTTCGCTCGGCGACAAACTTGGACGATGCCTGCTCGACTCGCAGCAGGGTGCGATGTTTGGCGCGGCGCTTCCGCAGGTTGATGTAGGAACCGTCATCGGCCAGTTGGTCGACGCAATTGAGGACGAACGTCACGTTGTCGAGGTCCAACCCATACATGCGCCGCTCGCGGACCATGAAGAACCAGTCCGAAATCATGTCGGTATCAGCCACGAAGATGGCATCGATCTTTTCTGGGCTCTTGCCATCCGAAGTGATTTGGGCGGCGAGAATGTGCGAGTATTCATCGGCCTTGCGGACCGGGTTATTTTCGATTTCCACGCCGCCAAAGAAGCCCGGTCGGACCAGTTTGTCCCACGCCAACAGCCCCGAATCGGGACCGGTCTTCAAAAGCGGCTGGAACTTGAGCTTGCTGTTCGAGCGTGCCTTCAGCGTCCCCGGAAAGAAGGCCAGCAGTTCCTGCAAGCCGCTCGTCACTTCATTGTCGGGATTGAAGGCCGTCGCGACCCCGGACTGACGACTGATCGCCACCATTTCCGGCCGCACAACGTCGGCGTACTCGGGATGCAGTGACAGAATGGTATTGTCCCAGACGACCTCATCGAAGATCCACTCAATCCCCAGCAGGTTGACGAGGCTCGTCGCCTGTCCGCCGTCGGCTTTCGGCTCCGGCGGCCCGCCCTGCCCCATCATCCCACCGCCCGGTCGGGGCTTCGGCTGGCGCGGCGCGAGCGACGGATTGAACGCGGGAATCGGGTCGTCAAAGATCAGGGTCGGTCGACCTTTGCGAACATAGTCGACAAGATTCGCCATCCCCTGCTGGTTGAGCGACGACGGCAGCACGGCGACCAGGACGTCGTACTTCTTGTCGTCGATCGGACCAGTCGGCTGAACGGTCTCGACGTTGTACTGTTTCTTGAGTTCTTCGACGATCCGCCATTGCGGCTGACTGCGGAAGCTCGACATGTCGAATCCGCCGTTGATCTTGGCGTCGGTCTCGAGGATGCCGATCGTCTTGCGCTCGGCACTGGCAACGGTCCGCACGGACCGGGTCAATTCGTATTCGACCGGGATGGCGATGTCGAAGAAGGGGATCACCACTTCATTCGCGCCGCTGTTGATGACGGCTCCCAGGAAGACGTCGTCCACCTGCAACCGTCCGCCGCGTTCCGATTGCACCGAACGCGACACGATTCCATAGCGTCGGGCTTCTTCCGCCTGCTCGCTGAAGGGCTGGACCTCGACCTGCCGAATGGTGATCTTGCCGCCGCCCAACTGGCGATACTGGCTGAGGAGACCGGTCAACGTCGACTTCACCGGAACATAGTCGCGGGGAACGTCGGCACTCACGAACGCCTGAATGGTGACGGGACGTTTGCCGTCCAGTTCCGAAATCAGCTTCCGCGTGGTCGGCGTGAGCGTGTAAAGCCGTTCGCTGGTCATGTCGATGTCGGCATTATGCCCGGCAACGAGGGCATTGACGGCGAAGAGCGTCACGGTGACGGCGACGGCTCGAACGGCGTATTGCAGACCCATCGAACCGGCCTGCTTGCCGCCCCGCCAATGGCGTTCGCCGATCAGCACGAGGTTGATGTACAGCGTGATGACGGCGATCGAGACGAAGTAGACGATGCCCGACAGCGGGATCAGCCCCAGTCCGAACGGCCGGAGGTGATAGGCGACGCTGAGGCTGGAAAACAGGTCGTCGTTCCCGGTGAGCGCCGTCACAAATTCCGGCTGCGGAATGTACTGCGGCACCACGGGAATACCCGCGAGGACGGCCCCCAGCACGAAGCCGACGGTCGACGAATTGGTCAGGTACGACCCCAGCATCCCGCAACCCAGGAGGGCACAACCGGCAAGCCAGTAGCCCAGGTAGTTCGCGAACATCAGCCCCCAGTCGGGGTCGCCAATCCAGGCCAGCACCAGCGTGTGCGTGAGCGAAAAGACCAGAATGATCGAAAAGACCTTCGACACCGCCCAGTATTTGCCCAGCAGAACTTCCAGGTCGGAGACGGGGAGCGTGAAGAGCAGTTCTTCGGTGCCGAGTTTCTTTTCGTCGGACCAGGTTCCCATCGTGATGGCGGGAACGATGAACAGCAGCAGCAGCGGATACCACTGGTTCAACTGGTCGAGATTCGCCAGGTTGTTGGCGAAAAACTGCTGCTGGAACGCGGCGAGCGCCCCCAGCACCACGAAGACGACCATGAACAGGTAACCCAGAGTTCCCGCAAAGTAACTCCAGGCGTTGCGCTGAAAGATCGAGAAGACGACGTGTGATCGCGGCATGGTGGAACGTATTCTCAACCCAAGGGTAACTCGTGATGACTGACACGGAACGGTCGAAGACAACCCGACCAGATCGGCATCAGGCCGCGCCGGTCAACTGACGGAAGCGCGTTTCCATGTCGTGCTGACTTCCCGCCATTTCGTCGACGGTTCCATCGAACACCAGACGTCCTTCATTGATGAGGACGACACGGCTGCAAACCGCCCGAACCTCCTGCAGGATATGCGTCGACAGCAGGATGGTCTTGGTCTTGCTGAGGCTGGTAATCAGTTCGCGCACGTCGTGCGTCTGGTTCGGGTCCAGCCCGCTCGTCGGTTCATCCAGAATCAGGACGGCCGGATCGTGCAAGAGCGCCTGGGCCATGCCGACGCGCTGGCGATAGCCCTTCGACAACTTGGCGATCGGTTTGCCCCACACGCCCGACAGCGAACACTTGTCGGCGACATAAGCCAGCCGATCTTTCAGCCGGGCTCCGCTCATCCCCCGCGTTTTTCCGAGGAACTGCAGAATCGCGGAAGGCGTCATTTCCAGGTACAACGGGCCATTCTCAGGCAGATAGCCGAGATACTCGCTGGCCAGGAGGCGTTCGGTGCTGACATCGAACCCGGCCAGTCTGGCCGACCCTTCGGTGGGGGCGAGAAACCCGGTCAACATTTTCATCGTGGTCGATTTTCCGGCACCGTTGGGGCCGAGAAACGCACACACCTGACCTTTGGGGACCGAAAAACTGACGTTCTGCACGGCAGCGAATGGCCCGTAGAATTTGGAGAGGCCCTGGGCCTCGATCATCGGACCAGCCGTCTCGACAGCGGGAGCAGTCATCGGGGGGCTCGTCTCCAGAAGTTCATCGGTGGGAAGGAGTTTCGGCGTCAGGCCCCGTCCCGGGCCAGACAGTCTGTCGTCGGTGGGCTGGCGGCCTAGCCGCCATTTCCGGGCAACACAAGAACCCGCACTGTTCGCGACAACGTCGCATCCCAGTCGTTCTTGATACGAACTCTTTAACCGGCGCGTTGGGGTTTGTCCAGCAGTTGTCGCTAAGCCGCGACCCGAAACGAGCGTTCCGTTCCGAGTCGCGAACTGTCCGCTAGCCGCCGCGCCTTGCGCCGGAAGGCTTACCGCCCGGATTTACGGAACAGCCTACTCCAGCGCGTCCGGAGCGACATCGGGATTCGCCGCGGGCCACGCAATCGCGTACTTCCGCTCAAATTCCTCGAGCCAGGCTCGTTCCACCTGCTGTTGCGGTTCCATCGACAGCGTGTCGTAGGGTGTCAGCATCGGGAATGGCCCGAACTGAGGAATCACCAGAACCCGCCCGAACAGGCGGCTGGGATCTTGCCGCCCCTCTTCCAGGAACTGCTGCCGCATCGCCGCGATCGCGATCTCATCGGTCGGGGTGTCTCCGCTGCCATCGCGGTCGAACGGCTGCACGACATAGAACGCGCTGCGCGGCTGATTCGGGAGGACGGCGACGTCGAGGGGCTTCATCTCGTCGAAGACCTTGCGCATGAAGTCGCCGCCAACCTGAGGAACCGCGTCGATGTTGGAAAGCTGGATCTCCCCGCCGGTCGTGAACGTCTGCTGCGGGACCGTCAGCGGACGGCTGACCCACGTGAACGGCGAGCTTTCACGGACGGTAACGGCCGGCGTCCCCTCGCCCGCGACGGTTTCTCCCGCCAGCGCGGCGGCCCAGTCGGTGCCTGCCCCTTCCACGAGTTTCGCGAGCTGCTCGGCCCGTGACTTGGCCAGCGAACGGGCCTGGTCGAACTTCCAGCTTTCCACGACTTCCGCGCGAACATCGTCCAGTGCGGGAACGCGCTGATTGACGTCCTGGACCTTCCAGTACGCGTACGCCTGCCGCTTGAGCTGGCTGTCGGCTCGCATGGGCTGGAACAGCAGTTCGGACTCGAACGCCCGCAATGCGACCGTCGTTCCGCCGCGCGGGTCGCCCAGCGATGCGGGATCGACCGCAGAGCCAATCGTATAGTCGGTCGAGATGATGAGCTGCTGCTGTGTCAGCAGGCTCGTCTCTTCATACCGCAGGCCATGCTCGGCGGCGTAGTCCTTCAGCTTGGCCGGAAACTGTTTGGCTAGGGCCTCGCGGGCTTTGTCGGACTCGGCATACAGGTACTCGTCGGCCAGATTCTGCATGAATGCCACGGCGGCATTGGCGGCCTCCTGGGCCTTCTCGAAGGCCCGCTCCTTGAGCAGTTGTTCGCGAATTTCGAGTTGCAGGGCCGTGTCCAGTTCCTGGTACTTCGGCTCTTCGGGTTTGATTTCCGGCAGGGCCGCGGCCGGTGCGGGCAATTCGATGGCCGGATCCGCCCCGGGCTGCGCGGGAGCGTCGGTTGACTCAGCAGGCTTTTCGCTCGCGGGGGCTTCAGCGGCCGGCTTTTCTTCGGCAGGGGCTTCCGCCGCAGGCTTGGCAGGTTCGTCAGCGGCTGGCGCCGGTTCTGCGGCTGCATCGTTGGCCGGTTGTTCGAAAATCGCCGCCTGACCGGCCGGTGCGGGTGCTTCTTCAGCGGAGCCCTTCGGTTCTTCCGTCGGCTTTTCAGCGTCAGACTTTTCGTCAGCCGGCTTTTCGTTGGCCGGCTTTTCAGCGTCCGCTTTCTCGGCATCAGACTCCGGCGTGGCGGGTGAGGTCGCGTCGGGCGCGGGAAGCACAGGGGCTTCGACTCCCGGCTGGTTGGCGGGGCTCATGGCGTCGGCCGGAGCTTCTGTGTCGCCCGAGGGAAACTCCGGGAAGTCGGGAATGCTGCGGATGCGGTAGCGTTCCTTGTTGGCCTCGTAATAGGCGACGACGTCTTCTTCAGTCGGCTGAGCCGCCAGGCTTTCGTAGTGTTCGTAATTCGTTTCAAAGTCGGCGACCAGGTACGCCAGTTGAACCTTGCGCGGCTGGAGGAACCCCGGTGTCCCGTCGGGACCGGGAGGAGTCCCCTTGTGCTGGTCGAAGAATGCCAGCAATTGCCCGTCGGTCGGATCGGGAACCTGCTTCACGAACTCGCTGACCGGCAATTCGATCACGCGCAGACGCTCGCGCTGATTGAGCATCTTGTGATATTCGTAATATTTCTCGGGAGTTTGCAGCATCCATCCCTGGCGCGACTGCCGCGAAACGGCGGCCGCGGAGGGGGTGGAAAGCTGAAACGCCATCTGGGCTTCCAGCTCGTCGCCGAGAATCTCGAACAGTTTCGCTTCGCCAACCATCAATTCCCGCAGGATGCCCCGATAGTCCGCCTTACTGAGTGCGTCATTGGTGATCTGGGTGATCCACTCATTCACGGCGGCGTCGCCGAGCTTCAGCCCCATCGATTCGGCTTCGCGATGGAGCAGATCCTTCATGACGAGGCTGCGTTCCGAGGTATCCCCAAAACCGGCCGCCATTCGCGACCCCGACTTCTGCCCCGCCAGGAAGGCGAATCGATTGGCAATCTGGCGTTCATTCGCCAGTCGCTGCATGTCCTGTGCTGTATAGTTGTGGGCGTTCGTCGCGACGACGGGAACTTCACCGCTCGAGCGCAAGCTGAACACGGCAACCACGGCCCCGACGAGCGCCCCCCAGCCGGCGAACTCCATCCCCTTGCCGCGCGGGTAGCCAATGAACCACATCCCCCCCGCGCAGACCGCGGCGACCAGCATGACGGCCAGCGGCAATGGCAAGCCACCTCCCGACCCGGTCATGGACGGATCGAGGAAGATGAACGAGAACATCGCCAGCCCGGTCAGCACGACGATGAGTTGCTTCTGGTGCTTGCGGATCAGGCTGTTGAACGAGGTGATCATTCCGTCGATTTCCTTCGGCGAACAGCACTTGCGCGGGCTTCGGCGGTCGCGCCCCTTTTGGCCGACCGTCGCGAAAACCCGCCCCTGGTGCTGCCCGAGGTTTCCCGGCAGTCCCTTGACAATTCGCCAAATGATGCCGTAAGGATGGCCCGGACCATTCGGGAGGTGTCGGGTGGGCATTGTAGTCGTCGGTTGCCCCGGTACAAGGGCAAGAGGCACTACGGGTTAGCGCCCCTCCCTCGTCCGGACGGCTCGCGCAATCACCTTTCCATCCTCGCTCAGAAATACCAAACCCCGTGGCAGGCAAGACCGTCAAAGCCCTGGTTGTCGTCGAATCGCCCGCGAAGGCCAAGAAGATCGGCGAGTACCTCGGCAAGGACTACACCGTTCTCGCGAGCATGGGGCATGTCCGCGATCTCCCCGAGAGCGCGGCCGACATTCCCGCGGACCTCAAAAAGGAGGAATGGGCCCGGTTGGGGGTGAACGTCGATCAGTCGTTCGCGCCGCTGTACGTGGTTCCCAAGGAAAAGAAAAAGCTCGTCAAGGAGCTGAAGGACGCCCTCAAGTCGGCCCAGGAACTGATTCTCGCAACCGACGAAGACCGCGAAGGGGAGAGCATCGGCTGGCATCTGGCCGAACTGCTCGAACCGAAAGTTCCGGTCAAGCGGATGACGTTCTCCGAAATCACGAAGGAAGCGATCCGCAAGGCGATCAGCGAGACGCGAACGCTCGACCGAAACCTGGTCGAAGCCCAGGAAACCCGGCGCGTCATCGACCGGCTCTATGGCTACCGCCTCAGTCCGCTGCTGTGGAAAAAGGTCGCTCCCCGCCTGTCGGCCGGGCGCGTGCAGTCGGTCGCCGTCCGCATGCTGGTCGCCCGCGAACTCGAGCGGTTGGCATTTCGCAAGGGCTCGTACTGGGATCTGAAAGCCAATCTAGCCACGTCGGCGGGCCCGAAGTTCGACGCGCAACTGAGCACGGTGGATGGTCGCCGTGTCGCGAGCGGCAAGGATTTCGACGAGTCGACCGGCAAGCTGAAGGCCGACGCCGACGTCCTGCTGCTGGACGAAACGGCAGCACTCGCTCTGGAAACGCGGCTGCGCGATGCCGATTGGTCGGTCTCGGCGGTCGAAACGCGGCAACAGACTCGCAAGCCCTACGCCCCCTTCACCACCAGTACGCTCCAGCAGGAAGCCAACCGCAAACTGGGCATGACCGCCCGCCAGACGATGCAGGTCGCGCAGCGGCTCTATGAAGATGGCCTCATCACCTACATGCGTACCGATAGCGTCAATCTCTCGCAGGAGGCGTTGACGTCGGCAAGGCGTTGCGTGCAGGAGCGTTACGGCGCGGACTACCTCAGCCCCGAGCCGCGGCAGTACACGAACAAGACCAAGAACGCCCAGGAGGCCCACGAAGCCATTCGCCCGGCCGGAACCGAGATGAAAACGGCCGACGAGCACGGACTTTCCGGCCGCGAAGCCGACCTGTATGGCATGATCTGGAAGCGGACCGTCGCGACGCAGATGGCGGAAGCGCGACTCCGCTTTCAGACGGTGACCATCGCGGCCGATGGGGTCGAATTTCGGGCGACGGGGCGACACGTCGAATTCCCCGGTTTCTTCCGGGCCTACGTGGAAGGGGTCGACGATCCCGAAGCGGCGCTCGACGACCAGGAAGCCGCCCTGCCGCCAATCAACGAAGGGGACAACCTCGCCTGCCAGTCGGTCGAAGCCCTCGCCCACGAAACCAAGCCGCCGGCGCGATTCACCGAAGCGACGCTCGTCCGGGAACTGGAAGCCGAAGGGATTGGCCGGCCGAGTACCTATGCCACCATCATCGGCACGGTTCAGGATCGCGGATACGCCCGGAAGCAGGGCAATCAACTCGTTCCCACGTTCACGGCGCTCGCCGTCACTAAGTTGCTCGAACAGTATTTTCCGAACCTGGTCGATTACGGCTTCACCGCGAAGATGGAGCAGGATCTCGACGACATCGCCAACGGCCAGGCGGAAAAGCTTCCGTACCTCACCAGCTTTTATCTGGGGGATACGGGGCTCGACTCATCGGTGCGCAACAAGGAAGACTCGATCGACCCCCGCGAAGCCTGCACGCTGACGCTTAGCGACAATTTGCCGAACGTCCGCGTCGGCAAATTCGGGCCCTATGTCGAGACGAGCGATAATGGTCAGCCGGTGACGGCTTCGATTCCCGATGACATCGCGCCGGGCGATCTCACGCCCGATCTGACCGTCAAACTGATCGAACAGAAAAAGCAGGGACCGCAGGCCCTGGGGATCGAGCCCGATTCCGGCAAATCGCTGTATCTGTTGATCGGCCCGTACGGTCCGTATCTGCAACTGGGCGAGGTGGTCGACGGCGAACCGAAGCCGAAGCGCGTGTCGATTCCCAAGAACCGCGACGCCTCCACGCTGACATTCGAGGATGCGCTCAAGTACCTCGAACTGCCGCGAAACCTCGGAGCGCATCCGCAGACGGGGCATCTCGTCAAAGCCGGCATTGGGATGTACGGCCCGTACGTGCTGCATGAGAAGACCTACAAGTCGCTCGACAAGACCGACGACATCCTGACAATCGGGCTGGATCGAGCCGTCGAGCTGCTCAGCCAGGCGCGGGTCAAAGTGGCCCAGACGCCGCTCAAGGATCTAGGCGAGCATCCGACGCTCAAAGGCCCGGTCCAGATCTTCGAAGGCCGCTATGGCGCCTATGTGAAGCACGGCAAGGTGAACGCGACGATTCCGAAGGAAAAGGAACCGACGGCAATCACCATGGAAGAAGCCGTACAACTGATCGCCGATCGCGCGGCCAAGGGCGGGGGCAAGAAAACGGCCCGCGGCCGAGGTGCTGCCGCGACGGGAGCGGCGAAGAAGAAGACGACTCGGAAAAAGGCGACGAAGAAGAAGCCGCCGGCCGAAGAGTAGGCGAATCGATTTCGGCTTTGATGGCTAGCCGTCAAACTCCCGTTCCCACCGGACAAGCCGGTGGGGGACGAATCAGAGTCGACAAGCCCCACGCTCGCGAAGACGAGGCGGAGCCTCGGGAAGAGGCGTTCCCAAGCAGAGCCTGGGAACGAAGGCACACTGGCGGAGCCAGTGGCACACGAATCATGGAACCGTAACCAAGCGTTAAGGCACCAGGCTTGGCAGCGCCGCTTCGGCGTTTTTGCCGTGGTCTTGCAGCGTCATCGTCACCTTGATTTCTTCGCCAGGGTTGCCGGGATTGATCTTCAGCGTCAGGCCGGCCAGTCCGAAGGGAATCTCCGGGTGACGGAGGACTTTCCAGTCGGAATCGAAGAGGGCCGTGTTGACCATTCGTTTTGACTGGCCGGTATAGGCCGTGCAGTTCAGTTCACCGCGCTGCCACTTCACGACTTCAGGCTCGGCGAGTTTTACCACGTCGGACGTCGGTCCACCGAGAAAGAACGCGGTGATGGCATCGGCTTCGAGTCCACTCGCCGCCTGCGGCGCTTCCATCCCCCGGAAGAACCACATTTTCACGGCCCGTTCCAGCGGGTGTTTGTTCTCGCCAAACGCTTCAACGGGAACCAGCAAACGATGCACGCTGGGACTGAGGTCGGTTCCGCCCGACAGGTCGGTTTCGATGCACCGCAGGTCTTTGCCCGCCTGCTGAAAGTTCCCCACTGAGCGCACGGTCCAGGTGAGCGTCTGGTCGATGCTTGGTCCCTCCAGACGCAGGTCGAACTTCACCCAGGAGCCATCTTCCGGAAGCGTCTGGATCAAGGGGACCGAGGTCGGCTCGGCGGCGAGCAGAGCAGTGGTCAGCAGCACGGCCAGCATGATGGGGAATCTCCGAAGAAGGGAATCCGTGACGAGAGGGGCGTCACATCACTTCAGAGCGCCTGACAGCAGCCGTCAAGGGACCGCATCGGGAAGGGCCGCCACCGCGCCGTCGCCAGCCGCTTCCAGCTTGCTCGTCACGCGGCCCATGATCTGATCGCCGTTCGCCGGAAAAACTTCGAGGCTTGAGCCGGCAATGCCAAACGGGACGTCCGCGCAGAGCAAGAGCGAGTGCTCCATCCGAACGCCAAAGCCCTCGATGCGGGTCTGACGGTCGCCCACCAGACGATCGCACGCATAGGTCTTCTCGCCCGCGGAGACCGTCTCGGCCTTGCTGGATCGCGCGAGATTCGCATCGGGGCCTTCCAGGACAGCCGCCAGGCGTTCGTCGTACGCGGCGATCGAGGAAATGACACGCGGACCGCCGGTCTTCTCGCGGACCCAGATCTTGATGGCGGCCGTCGTGGGGTTCTTGCCCGGACCGAACGCTTCTTCGGGAATCAGCAACCGGTAGACGCGCGGCGGGTAGATGAGCGATTCCGACTGCTGCTCGAGTTCGATCCAACGGCAGGGCCGATCCTGATGCAACAGCTTCCCGACGGAACGAGTGACCCAGTGGACCTGATACTCGGCTCCCCCTTCTTCGATGGTGACGGCGAAGCGGCTCCAGGCTCCATCCTCGGGCAGAATTCCCAGGAGTGATCGAGGCTCCGCCGCTTCGGCCGCCCAGAGGCTCCCCCCACCAGCGACCAGCCCGAGAAACATCGCGGCAACAAAACGGGTCATGAAATCCCTCCCTGGATGAAGAAAACGGGGTGTGAATGAAAGCAGCGAGCAGCGAGCAGCCAGCGAATACATGGGTTAGTGGGGCCAAATCTACGATTTCAGCGCCCGGGCATACCCTTCGGCGAAGGCTTCCAGTTTCACGGGCGTTGTCAGATCGAAACCGATCTTTTCGAACAGCGGGCGCAGCGATCGCGAGCGTTTCCACTCATCCGGGTCGATCTGCCCGTCGCGATTGACGTCCAGCGATTGAAAAGCCGAGCGAGTGCGTGCGTCGATGCCTCCGCTACCGGAAGTCGCCGAATTCGAAGTCGTGCCGGATGAACCGGAAGTCGAGGTGGCGGCGTTCGTTCCGCTCGCCGGGGAGCCCGATCCAACAGCCACGGCTCCGACGGCGGGCGAGCCCGTCACGGTGGAGGGAGTCCCGGTCGCGGTCAGGGTGACATTCGTCCCGGAACCCTGAAGTTCGCGAGGCGTCAGGAATCCGTCGTGATTGGAATCGAGTTCATCGAACTGAGTGATGCTCCCCTGTGTTCGCAACCGCCATTCGGAAAAGGAGATCTGACCGTCGCCGTTGCTATCCCAATCGCCATAAGTCGGTGCGAGCGCGATGGTCACGGGAGGTTTGGGAACGCGAACAACGACCTTCGGAGGGGGTGGAGCCGCCGGCGCGGCGGGGGTCGGCGTGACATCACGCGACCGATCGCGGTCGGAGCCGCGCCGTTCATCCCGACCGCCTCGGGAATCGCCCGATGACCCGCGCATCTGCTCCATCGCGCGGGGCATGACCTCCATGAACCGCGACTGACTGACTCCGCGGCGGAAATCGACCCCGGCGCGCTCCAGGGAGTCGCGGATCGGCCCCTGAATGCGTTCCAACTCCCCCGCATCGAGCGTTCCGTCCTGATTCCGATCCATGAACCGGAACATCCCCTCGGGCGACGGCGTCCGAAAACCTGGTGGCTGGGCGGAAACGGGTGCCGGCACCGCCAGGCTGCTCGTCGCGACCACGATCATTGCGAGAACCGTTCCAGCCGTCACAAGCCGTGTCATGCGCTACCTCCGAATCGGCCCGAGGTGTCCCGGTCGAATGAATTCTTGATCCCAATCCTTGAAACCCCGGTTCATCGACGTCGGATCGGTGTTGCATACGCTGGGACCATGTCGTTCTCATGGTGTTCGCGACGGGACGTCAGGGCAAGCCGAGTTTGCCCAAATTGATGCAACCTCTTGGCAATTTGAGAGGTAAGTACAATTGTCCTGTTTCGGAAACTCGAGAAGACATGATGACCTGCCTGTACGGTGAGCGTCAGTTCCGGAAAGCGGCTTGAACCATGATTCGATCGATTCCCGTGCGAGTTCTTCTTGCACTGACAATTGTGTCTTTCTGTACACTCGCCGAAGCTCAGCGTGGTGGGCGGGGAGGCGGCGGCGGGTTTGGCGGCGGGGGGTTCGGCGGAGGATTCGGGGGCGGTTTCGCCGGCATGCCGGCCGACCTCTTGCGAGATCTGGCGGACCCCAATTTTCAGACGGAACTCGGCCTGACCGACGAGCAGAAAGCCAAACTGCTCGAGCTTCAGACCAACCGGCCGGACAGCCGCGAGGAAATGGGTCAGCTTTTCGGACAGTTGCGCGAGGCTGGCGAAGATGAAGCCGCCCGTGCGGCCGTGCAGGCCCAGATCCAGGCGATCATGGAGAAGAATGCGGCCGACGCCGAGACGGCTGTGAAGCAGTTGCTGCAGGATTCACAATTCACGCGTCTGCAGCAGATCAGTTTGCAGCGCTCGGGGGTTCGAGCCCTGCTCCGTCCCTCGGTGGCTAACGACCTGAAGCTGACCGACGAACAGAAAAAGCAGATCACCGCGCTGTCGGAAGAATACTCCCAGGCCCGTCGCGACATGTTCCGCATGTCCGAGGAAGACCGGAACAAGGCGACCGCGGAGTGGGATGCCAAGTTCCTCGCCCTGCTCACGCCCGATCAGAAGACCCAATGGACTGGCAAGCTGGGCACCCCAATGCAGGCCGCGGCTGGCCCTCCGTTCGGTTTTCCGGGCATGGTCCCCGGAGCGCCGCTGGCACCGCCAGTGCCGCGCGTGATTCGCGTCGAGGAAGTTCCGGCCGGGGCACAGCCTGTGATGTCCTTTGTTTCCAGGGGAGATGGCGCCCCCGCATCGCCCGCTGACGGACAACGGCCGGGCCTGGCCCCCGGAGCATCGCCGAAGACGGCCGAATCGATGTCGTTCAACTTCAAGTACGCCCCGTGGAGCGACGTCCTCAAGATGTTCGCCGCCGCCGCGGGTCTCTCGCTCGACATGAACGATGTCCCGCCGGGGACATTCAGTTACTTCGATCAGCGATCGTACACGCCGATGGAAGCTCTCGACGTGCTGAACGGGTATCTGCTTCCCAAGGGCTATATCCTGGTGCGCCGCGACGATTTCCTCGTCTGCCTCAATATCGACAAACCCATTCCTCCGAATATCGTCCCCAATGTGACACCGGAAGAACTGCCGAAGCGCGGCAAGAATGAATTGCTGACCGTTGTCTTCCCGCTGGTCGGGGTCGACGTGGCGGCTGTGGCCGCCGAGGTCGACCAGATCAAAGGTCCGCAGGGGAGCGTGGTCGGGCTGGCGAGCACCAACTCGCTGCTGGTGACCGACATTGGCAGCAACCTGCGTCGCATCGACGCGATGCTGAAATCGATCGCGGCCCGCAGTGGTCCTTCGGATCGAACATTCTCGGCTTACCCGCTCAAGAACGTCGCCCCGCTGGAGGCCGAACAGATTGTTCGCAGTCTGCTGGGGATGTCGAGCGTGGCCCCGAATGTGTCGGCCGCCAATGAGCGATCGCGAACGCCGTCCGCTCCCGGCGTAGTGGCGGGGCTGAGCAGTTCGGTGATTACAGCGGATACCCGGACCAGCCAACTGCTGGTGACGGCGACGGCCGCCGAACACGCGATCATTCGCGACACTCTGCAAACCATTGATGTGCCGGGCGACGGCGCCTCGGGCGGAGATGGTAAGCCGTACCTCGCGTCGTATGCCATCACCACGGGCGATGCCCGCGAGATCGCGAAGACGCTGGACGCGCTGATGCCGGGCGTCGTGGTCAACGAAGAAGGCCGCAACGGCCGCGTGCATATCATGGGGACGGCCTCGCAGCACCAGGAAGCCCAACTGCTGATTCAGCAACTGGATGGCGTGGGCGGAGCCAAGCAGGTCATGGTGATTCCCCTGTCCCGCATGGACCCCGTCTCGGCGGCTTCGACGCTGCGATCGATGTTCATCGCCGACGGAACCAATGCCCCGACGATTGAACCCGACCTCCTGAGTCGCCAGGTCATGATTCGCGGAACCCAGGATCAACTGGCCCAGGTCAAAACCCTGATGGCTCAACTGGGAGAAGATGGCAGCGGCCAGCGGTCGGGACAAGACCGGGGCCCCGTCCGCAGCATTCCGCTGAGTGGACGCGATCCGCAGGAACTGATGCAGGTGATTCAGCGGATGTGGGGCGCTTCGTCCGACGTTCCGATCCGAGTGATTCTGCCCCGCGACCGTGGCCCCGTCGGCGGCGTTCGCGCACCGGCCGATCGCGGACCGCGCCCGCAAGCGGAAGACGACGCGGCTCCGTCTGAACCAAGCACAAGCCGCCCGGCCCGCCCCGGCGAACTCCGGGTTCTGCCAGCCACATTGCAGCAAGCTGCTGACGAAAAGGGTCGGAACGCGGACGATAAAGACCAGGCGGTTGACCCGAACGAGCCGACGACCGACGCCAAAGCCCCCGCTCAGCCGGCCGCGCAGAGCAGTATCACCATGACGATCGTGGGCGACGAACTGGTAATCGGGTCTTCGGATCCGAAGGCTCTCGACCAGTTGGAAGAAATGCTGGCCAGCGCGATGCGAGTCGTTCCGCCGCGCACGACGTGGACGGTCTTCACGCTCCAGTCTGCCGACGCGACGGAAGTCGCCGCAGTCCTCGCGCAACTGATTCCCGACGTCACGGTGGCCAGCCGGAGTTCGTCGGCGAGTTCCGGCATGATGGGGAGCCTGTCGAACTTTGGCGGCAGCCTGGTCGACATGGCGGGCCTCGACAACCTGTCGACTTCACTGTCGCTGAAGATTATTCCCGAGCCGCGGCTGAATGCCCTGTTCGTCTCCGGCCCCAGCGAAAAGGTTCGCGACGTCGAAGAAATGCTGAAAGTGCTCGACGCTTCCGAGTGGCCCGACTCGTTGCGGGATCGCGTGCCGAGGATGATTCCCGTCAACCATGCCGACGTCAACGAGGTTTACACGATCGTCAAGGACGTCTACCAGGACTTTCTGCAGGATCCCAACCAGAACAACCAGGCCCGACAAGGGGCACAGGCCCTGGCGGCCTTGATGGGGGGCGGCGGACGCGGAGGTGACCGCCAGGCCCAACAGCCCGAGTTGCGGATGACGCTCAGTAAAGACGAGCGAACCAATCACCTGATCGTTTCGGCCAACGATGGCACGTTTCGCGAAGTGACGGCACTCGTCGAGTCGATCGACAAGGCGGCGCTGGAAGCCCGGCGAACCGTTCGCGTGATGCCGCTCGACAATGTCAGCTCGTCGGTGTTGCAGAACGCGCTGGGCTCGCTAATGCCGCGCGTGAAGATCAGCACGACTCGTTCGTCGGGATCGTCCTCGCGTTCCTCGGATACGTCATCAAGCAGCAGTTCCAGCAGTTCGGGAGCCCCCGCTGCACCCAGCGGCGGGCCGAACCCCGACGACATGCGGCGGTTCTTCGAGCAGCGAATGCGCGAGCGAATGGAAGGTGGCGGAGGCGGTCCGGGAGGCGGCGGTTTCCGCGGCTTTCCGGGCGGTGGTTTCCCTGGCGGTGGATTTCCAGGTGGTGGAGGCGACTCGTCACGTGATGGAGGAGGCCGTCGAGGACGCTAAACCGGTAAGATCCATGACGCGAGCCGCGTGAAGTGAGTTTTGGAGTTTGAAACCTCGACGTCGACGACGTCCGTGTGATTGTGTCGCATCAACCTCTGGCCACCCACCCCTTGCCGACCCCGTATTATTAGTCATCCCCCCGGAAAGCAATCACCCGACACCCTGGACACACCCACACGCCACCCGCGTGCCCGCCATACAGGAAGCCGCCGCAACCGCGTGAGGTTGGGGCGAGAAACGAATCGATATGGAAATTGCGTCGCTGATTCTGGAACACGGTCTGGCGAATTCGTCGCAGGTCGAGTCGGCTCGCGCCCGCTCGAACGGACGGCGGGTCGACCAGATTCTCGTCGATGATGGTGTCCTTTCGGAAGAAGATTCGCTCCGCATGCTGGCGGAAGCGCTGGGCCAGAAGTTCGTCCGGCTCGATCAGGTCACCATCGACCCGGACTTGCTGCTGGAGTTCCCGCCATCGGCTGTTTTCCGACATCGCCTGTTGCCGATTTCCCGGCACGATGGCTTACTGACGATCGCCACCGCCGACCCGTTTGAACTCGAAGGGCTCGACGAGTTCGCATCGATCGCGCAGTCGCCCATCGAAACCGTGCTGGCGTGCGGCGAAGATATCGTCTCGCACATCAAGAAGCACCTGGGGGTCGGCGGCGACACGATCAACCAGTTGGTCGCCCAGCGGGGCGAAGACGAACTGGCCATCGAGGGGCTGACGGGAGAGGCGGGCGAGCTCGCCGAGTCGGCCCAGGCACCGTCGGTCATTCGCCTCGTGAACGAACTGCTCGTCGAAGCCCTTGAGCAGCGGTCGAGCGACGTTCACATCGAACCGCGCGAGCGCGGCCTCACGATCCGCTTCCGCGTCGACGGCATCCTCCGCATACAGCCGCTGCCGGCGGAGGTTCATCAGTTTGCCTCGGCGATCGTGACGCGTCTCAAGATCATGGCGAAGCTGAATATCGCCGAGAAGCGGCTGCCGCAGGACGGGCGCATCAACGTGCGGGTCCAGGGGCGCGACATCGACGTCCGTGTGTCGATCATCCCCATGCTGCATGGCGAAGGGGTGGTGCTGCGTCTGCTCGACAAGCAGCGGATGACGTTCAACCTGAAGGGGGCGGGCTTCCCCGATGATGTCTTCCACCAGTTCCATGAACTGATCTCGCTGCCGCACGGCATTGTGCTGGTGACGGGCCCGACCGGGAGCGGCAAGACCACGACGCTCTACAGCGCGCTCGCGGAGATTAAGAGCCCGGAAACCAAGATCATCACCGTCGAAGACCCGGTCGAATACCATCTCGACGGCATCAGCCAGATTCAGGTTCACAGCAAGATTGGCCTGACGTTCGCGGCCGGGCTGCGGAGCATTCTGCGGCACGACCCCGACATCGTCCTGATTGGGGAAATTCGAGATGGTGAAACGGCCACGAGCGCCATTCAGGCGTCGCTGACCGGCCACCTGGTGTTCAGCACGCTGCATACGAACGATGCTCCGGGGGCGTTTACCCGGTTGGTCGACATGGGCGTCGAGCCGTATCTGGTGGCGAGCACCGTCGAGGGAGTTCTGGCCCAGCGGCTGGTACGACGACTCTGCCCCTCGTGCCGTCAGGTCTACACGCCCGCTGCCGACGATCTGCCACCCGATCTGTCTCCGGTCCCCGAAACCCTGTGGCGACCGGTTGGCTGCCGGGCTTGTCGTGAAGTCGGCTATTCCGGTCGATCGGGGATTTTTGAACTGCTGAAGAATGATGCGGCCATCCGCCATTTGTGCGTGGAACGAGCCAGCAGCGGTCAGATTCGCGATTACGCCCTGAGACATGGCATGACGTCGCTCCGCCAATCGGGCTACCTGAAAGCCCGCCGGGGCGATACGACACTGGACGAAGTGCTACGAATTACCCGTGGCGATGATAGCTAAAAGAGGAGCGGCCAGCCGCCAGCTTCCAGCAACGAGCAAGAAGAACTACGAGAGGCGACAGTTACCGTTTTCCGCAGTTTCGTGTGCCACTGGCTTTGCCAGTGTGCCTTAGAAACCCTAACACAACCGGTTGTGCCTGCCAGAAACCTGCGGAACACCGGGCAAACACTTCATGACACAGAGGTTGTGTTAGATTTTAAGTTGTTGGACCATGACTCGATGCACTGGCGGAGCCAGTGGCACACAACCAAAGATTAGAAGCAGCCAGCCACCAGCAACCAGCAAGAACAATCACCAAAACTCACTATTTCCGGCTCTCCGCTTTCCGCCAATAGCTTTCCGCTCAAACATGCCCGACTTTCAATACATCGCGAAGGAACTGACGGGACGGCAGGTGACAGGGGTCATCTCGGCCGCGAGCAATCAGGATGCGCTCGCGCTGCTGGCCGGCCGGCAGTTGTTTCCGGTGAAAGTCGACGCGGTCGAAGCGAATCGCCCGCTGCTTTCGTTCGGCGGTCGTCGGGTGAGTCAGCGACAACTCGCGACCCTGTATGCACAACTCGGAGACCTGCTGAAATCCGGCGTGCCGCTGCTGCGGTCACTCGAACTGCTGGGCAAACAGGCGGGAACGCCGGTCGTTCGCGGCATTTTGCAGGACGTCCGCGAAAAAGTGTCGGACGGGATGCGGCTGAATATCGCGATGTCCTACCACAAGGACGTCTTTGGCGATCTCGTCATCAGCATGGTGCGGGCTGGTGAAGAAGGGGGCTTCCTGGAGGATGTTCTCAAACGGGTCGCCGTCTTCACCGAACATTCGGAAGAGCTCAAGGGCCGCGTCGTCGGGGCAATGATCTACCCGATGTTCCTTCTGGGAACCGGTGGTCTGGTGCTGTCGGTCCTCCTGGTCTGGTTCGTCCCCAGATTCGAGGAGATCTTCAAAAAGCAGAAGGAACAAGGTGATTTGCCGGCCGCGACAACGATGCTGCTGTCGATGAGCCGTGCCGCCCAGACCTACTGGATTCTCATTGCGGCGGCGATGATCGCGGCCGTGCTGGCCGCGCGGTGGTGGTTGAACACCGACGAAGGCAAGCTGCGGATGGACCAGTTCCGGCTGCGGGCGTACGGAATCGGCCGCATCGTGAAGAGCCTCGCGATCGCCCGGTTCTGCCGTGTGCTGGGAACGCTGCTGTCCAACGGCGTCCCGATTCTCCCCTCGCTGCGCATCGCCAAGGATGCGACGGGAAACCGGGTGCTCACGCAGGCGATCGCCGATGCGTCCGACAATATTTCGGCGGGGAAATCGCTCGCGCGGCCGCTGGCGGCGAGCAAGCAGTTTCCCGACGAAATCGTGGAAATGATTTCCGTGGGCGAGGAAGCCAACAATCTGGAAGAGGTGTTAGTTAATATCAGTGAGAATCTGGAACGACGGACGCATCGTGAACTCGAACTCGTGGTACGGATGCTCGAGCCGATTCTGTTGATGATTCTCGCCGCCATCGTCCTGTTCGTGGCGATCGCGCTGTTGTTGCCTATTTTGCAAATCTCAAGCCTTGCTGGTTGACCGCCTGTGTGTCGCCCGTTGATTCTGAACACGTATTCTCAAGACCTTGCCTCGCGAAATTGACCGTCTCTCCAGGAATTGCCATGCGGACCTTGCGAAATTCAAATCGAAACCGTCGTCGCGGCTTCACGCTGCTCGAACTCCTGATCGTGCTGGCCATCATTGGCGTCCTCGCGGCCATGGTCGTGCCGCGGCTGCTCGGGTCGCAACGGCAAGCCAACATTGGGGCGACGAAGGCCAGCATCAAGGGCCTGGAACAGGCGCTCAAGATGTACGCCGTCGATCACAATGCCGAGTTTCCCGTAGGCGGGCAGGATTCACTCAACCTGCTGATGAACCCGGTGGGAACCGACGGCAAGCCGCTCGAACCCTACCTGGAGAAAATCCCGACCGACGCCTGGGGCCAGCCGTTCTACTACGAGTATCCGAACTCGAAGGCGCAGACGACGAAGCCGGCGATCTGGTCGTCGGGTCCGGACCAGAAGAACGACAATGGCGGCGGGGACGATATCTCGAACTGGGCCGACGGCAGTATCTGATGCTGGAATGATGAATTGAGGCGGCGCTGTCATGAACACTCGGCTCGCAAGCCGGCGCGGGATGACGCTCCTGGAGGTGATCCTCGTGGTCGCCGTCCTGGCGCTCCTCGCCGGTTTGACGTGGCCGGCCGCCATGCGTTACCTGAAAGATCATGACCTGAATCGCAACGTGCAGATCGTGCGGAGCGAACTGGACCGCTGCCGCCTGAAGGCGATCGAGACGGGCTTGATCTACCAGTTTCGCCACGAGCCTAACGGCCAGAAATTCGTGATTCTGCCGGAAGAGCGTCCCGATCTCGGCAGCCAGATCCCGGGCGAGAGCGCGCCGACCGCCGCGCAGCCTCCTTCGTCGATCATACCGGTTGTCTCCGGCGAACTGGGAGCCGAGATGGGCTTTGGCGATGTGGCCGATGGCCTGCGAATGACCGAACCCGTCGTCGTCGAGAAACTGGGCGAGGAGTGGGCGAATCTCTTCACCGACGCTCACTTCAATGTCCGGGATGTCGGCTGGGCTCCGGCGATTCGGTTCTTTCCGGACGGCAGTTCTAGCGGCGGCGAGGTGTGGGTCCACGATTCGTCCCGCCGCGTCGTCCGCCTGAGCGTCCGCGACCTGACCTCGGCCATCACCGTCGACCCGATCGCACGAAGGGAGCGGCGATGAGGACACCCGCTTCGCATCGACATCGCAAGGGGATCACCCTCCTCGAGGTGGTCCTGGCGCTCGCGATCTTTCTGGGGGGCGTCGCCGCGATCGGCCAGATCGTGACGGTGGGAACCCGCGCGGCGATGCGGGCACAGCTTCTGGGAGAGGCCGTCGCCCTCGCGGAATCGCGGATGGACGAACTGGCGACCGGGGTTTATCCGCTGCAATCAACGTCGGCCCAGGCATCGCTCGATGCCCCGGGCTGGAACTGGCTGGCGACGGTCGAGCCGGGAACGCAACCGGACCTCCTGGTCGTGACGGTGACGCTGGAACGCGCCGTCCCCGCGATGGCATTGAACGAATCGTTTTCCCTGACCCGTATCATTCGCGATCCGGTGGCCATGCAAGACGCGGCGGCCGCCGCCACGGGTTCATCCTCCATCATGCAGGAGCTGGGACTGTGAGCCCTTCCCCCCGCGTCTTTCAAAAAATGGGAGCCCCCCGGGAACGCGAGGCGTCGCGCGAGCGGGCGGCGTTCACGCTGTTCGAGGTCTTCATCGCCCTGGGTTTGACGCTGCTGCTCATCGCGGCGGTTTACGCGTCGCTGGAATTGTATTGGAAGTTTTCGTCGCTGGGGCGGGCTCGCGTCGAGCGGGCTCAGTTGTCGCGGGCGCTTCTCAGGCAGATCCGGCTCGATGCGCAATCGATTGTCTTCCGCACGCCGGAAGTCGAACTCGCTTCAACCGACGGCGCCGCTGCCGACGAGGGTTCGACGGTCACCTACGCAGCAGATACGGAAACCGAGACCGGGGACAGCGGCACGACGGGAGGCTCGACGACCCCGGCGGCGACCTCGGCGGCAATGTCTGCCGGCCTGATCGGGACGGCCGATCGCCTGACGCTGCACATCACGCGACCGTCGCGACAACTGAGCTACGAGCCGATGTTCAGCGGGACCGGGCCCGCCAGCGACCAGGTCGCCGTGACCTATTTTCTCGCCACGCCGGGCGAAATCTCGGAGCCGATGACCGGGACGCAGTCGCTGGGCGGGATCGCCGGGCTGGCGGTTCAGCAGGGCGATCGTCTGGCGATGGACTATGGGGGAACGACCACGGTGACTGCCGCGACGCGACTGTTGGCTCCGGAAATCGGCAGTCTCCAGTTCCGCTACTTCGACGGGCAAGCCTGGTACAACGAATGGGACTCGGTCTCTTACGGGCAGCTTCCCAAGGCGGTGGAAGTTTCGCTGGGTTTTCTGGATGACGCCGAAAGCGGTCCGGCCGCCTCGTCCGGTTGGGCCGCCTTGTCGACGGCACCCGCGGCCCCGCTGCAAGTGGCCCGGGCAGTCATCGCGATTCCGATCACGCCCGTTGCGGTCACTGAAAGTTCCGCGGGGGCGCTCACCGAAGACGAAACCATGTCGGATGGGACGTCGGGCGATGGGACCGACGGCGGGACGGGACAATCGGGTCGGCGGGCCTTCGGCGATGGGACGGGATTTGGCGGAGGCGATGGTGCCGGTGGATTTGGAACCGATGGCAACGGGCGCCCGCAAGGCGGCGGCCCCGACCAGGGTGGCGGTCGGCCGCCATCGGGCCGCCCTCCCTCGGGACGTCCCCCGTCTGGCGGAGGAAATAATCCTCCCTCCGGGGGTCCGCCCGGAGGGCTTCCGCCGGGATTCCAGCTTCCCCCTGGGTTTCAGTTGCCGCCCGGATTTCAACTTCCTCCCGGCTTTCAGCTTCCGCCGGGATTCCAGCTTCCGCCAGGGATTTCGCTTCCTCCGAGCGGCGGCGGCGGCGGTCCGCGCGGCGGTGGCGGAGGAGGCCGGCGATGACACGACGTCAGGCACGAACACCGGAGAGCAATCGTCCGCGCTCGGGCAGCGCGCTGATCATCGTGCTGATCGTGCTGGTGATCCTCACGCTCTCGGCCTATACGTTCTCCGAGTTCATGATCGCGGAGACGGAAGCGGTCAGCCTCGCCGGGCGCGAGGTGCAGACGCGGGCGGCGGCGGAATCGGCACTTGAGTACGTGGCCTCGCAATTGGGGAACCGGCTCGCGCCGGGCGAAGAAAACCTGTATCACAACCCGGCCCTGTTTCAGAGCGTGTTGGTCCAACCTGGGTCGACGGCGAATTCCCAGACATACTTCACGGTCGTGGCGCCGCTCGGTTCGGCCCAGCAACCTCGGGGCCTGCGCTACGGCCTCGTCGACGAATCGTCCAAGCTGAACCTGAACGCGATCGCCGCGCTGGGTCTGGACGAAGACCAGGAACGGACTCTCCTCATGTCGCTTCCCGGCATGACGGAATCGCTGGCGGACTCCATTCTCGACTGGATCGACGCGGACGATCAGCGGCGGCCTTATGGAGCCGAATCGATCGAGTACCAGGGCCAGACGCCCCCCTACGCGCCGCGAAACGGCAATCTCGAATCGCTCGATGAACTGCTGCTGGTGACCGGAGTCACGCCGCAACTTCTTTACGGGGAGGACGCCAACCGCAACGGATTGCTCGACCCCAACGAAGACGATGGCGAGGTTTCGCTGCCGGTGGACAACGGCGACGGCGTCCTGCAACTGGGCTGGGATGCGTACCTGACGGTCGAAAGTTGCGAAACGAATCTGCGAAGCGACGGGGGAGCGAAGATTGACGTCAATCAATCGATTCTCACGGAGCTCTACGATCAGTTGAGCGAGACGCTGGGCGAGGAATACGCCGACTTTATCGTCGCGTATCGCATGGAAGGGGCGGTGAATGTCGAAGTCACCGACGGGGCCGCGGTCGCGACGACCGGCGATAACGAGACTGACAACGCCCTGCAACAATTCGCCGAAGGAATTGCCCGCCAGATGGCTCGCGGTCAGGCAGGAACGGTGACGCGCGGCGGCATGGACCTGTCGACGGGCGGACCGGTGCGTCTGACCTCCCTGTACGAACTGGTCGACGCCGAAGTGGAAGTGGCCAAGGACGGGTCCAGCACCACGCTGAAGAGCCCCTGGAACTCCAGCAATGGCGACTTCGCCGAGTCCCTGGTCACCCTGTTCGACACGCTGTCGGTCTCGACGAAGACGACAATCATTGGCCGAGTTAACGTCAATCAGGCCAAACTGGAAACGCTGCTGGGCCTGCCGGAAATGGACGAGGCCCTCGCCAACTCGATCGTCGGGGCGCAGTGGGCGGCAGGGCCGGACGGTCTGTCTGAACAGCAGTTGCTCAGCCGCGCGACGACCGGCTGGCTGTTGACCGAGGGGCTGACCGACGTGGCCACGCTCCGCAAGCTCGACAAATACCTGACGGCGCGAGGCGACGTGTACCGCGCGACGGCGATCGGCCATTCCGGGAGTCGCGGGCCGCTCGTCCGGTTGGAAGCAATCGTCAACGCGAGCGTGCAACCGCCGGCCGTCACCTTTCGCCGCGACCTGTCCCACCTCGGCTCGGGATATCGATTGCACGAATTAATCGGACAATCCGGCCCCTGAGCCGGATGATTCACTAACCCGAAGCGTCAGCGAGGGCTGTACGTTGCTCCCTCGCTGACGCTTCGGGCTAGTGTTTGCGGAAAAAACGCGATTCCCGAGGCGATACGCGGAGTTAGAGCTTTGCAGCCCTTCGCCAGCCAGTGATATTGAACGGGCCCGACCAAGAACCCGAAGGTGCCGACCGTCCATGACCGACTGCCTCGCCATTCTCTGGGAACCGGACCAGTTGACTGCCGTCGATGCCCGCGTGGGCAAGGACGGCGTGCAACTGGTGAAGAGCGTCGTCGTCGACCGTCCGGTCACCGTGGATTCCCCGACCGCCGCCATGGAATGGGGAGAAAAGCTGCGGGAACGGCTGCAAGCCGCGGGCATCACCACGCGGCGAACGCTGGTGCTGGCCCCCCGCGCGCTGGCGGTGACGCGGCTGCTCGACGTGCCCGATGTTCCCGCCTGGGAGCTTCCCGAAATCGTCCGCCTGCAAGCGGCGACGAAAGCGGGCCTTCCGGGCGATGCCATCACGCTCGACTATCTGCCCGTTCCGGAAGACGCGGCGGTGAGCGCCAAGCGCGTGCTGGCCTTCACGATCGATGCGGCCCGGCTGATTGAGTGCCGGTCGCTGCTCGGTCCGGCCAATCTGGAATGGGTCGGCCTGGCGGTCACCAGCACGGCCGTGGCCGAGGCGGCCGTCCGCGTGCTGGGAACCACGGCTCAGCCGGCGCTCGTCATCCATCAACGCGGTCCGCGGCTCGAACTGACCATCATTGATGAAGGCCATGTCGTCTTCTCGCACGCCACGCGATTGTCGGCGGCGAACGATCCTCGTCCGCTGACGGCGGAACTGACGCGGGCAACCGTCGCGCTCGGGCAGGTCCATCATGGCATGGAGCTCGACCGCGTCGTTTATATCCCCGAGCAGCTTGAAACCTCGGACCAGATTCAGGCGCTCTTGCGCGAACGCTATGGCGACCGGCTCGTGGTGGTCGATCCGCGGATTGACCTGACCTCGGAAATTCGCGGCTGGTCCGAGGCTCCCGACTGTTCGGTGGCGCTCGCGGGAATGCTGCTCGCGGAGTGCATGCCCCGACTGCCGGGAGTCGACTTCCTGCGCCCGCGCCGGCCGCAGCCCCCTCGGCAACTGAAGATTCCCCGCTGGGCCATGGCGACCGCTGCCGCCGTCGTCTTCCTGCTGTTGACGGCCTGGTGGAGTTGGGCATCGGTGTCGTCATTGGAGGCGAAGATCGCCGCCGCGCGCGACGAATCCCGCAATCTCCAGGAGCTTCTCGATAAGGGAAAACCGACCTTCGACGCCGACGGATTGCTGCGTGCCTGGGAAGCCACCGATGTCTCGCCGACCGAGACCTGGCAGAAACTGGTGACTGTCCTCCCCGAGACCGATCGGCTTTACCTGACCCGCGTCGACTGGAGCCCGGGGACGAACGAGACGCTCGTCCGCATCACGGGAGACATGGCGGCACGAGACCGATCGGACTTCGCGGAACTGGGTCACACGCTCGACCAGGAAGGAGTGCGGCAGCAACCCAAGGCCGTTGGCGGCAATCCCCGCGATCCCGAATATCCCGTCGCGATGGCGCTCGACATCGCGATACTCCGCGAAGCGCCAGCGGCTCCTGCCGCGACGAAGAAGTCCCCGTGACGACCCATCGGAACCCCTGTAACCTCGATTTCAACCAGAGCCTGACGAAGTCCGATTCATGCAAACTCGCGAAAAGTATCTGGCCGGCGGACTGGGGGCGATTGTCGCTCTCTGGTTTCTCGCGCCTCGATTCGATGCCGCGTTCTTGCAGCCGGTGCGCGATGCCCGGGAAACTCTAGAGAGCGTTCAGTCCGAGGTTTCGGCCAAGGAAGACCGCGAGATCGAACTGATGCGGGCCACCGCCCGGCTGAAGACTTGGCGCGATCAGAGCCTGCCGCCCGATCCGCTGGTCGCCCAGCGCGTCTACGCGCAGTGGCTGACCGACATCGCGCAGGCCACCGGCTGGACGGAACTGGGTGTCAAACTGGATGGCAAATCCATTCGCGGAAATGCCTATGTCACCATTCCTGTCACCATTCAAGGTTCTGCCACGCGCGAGCAGTTGGCGAACTTCCTGGCCCGTTTCGAGGAAGTGGCCCTCCTCCAGCGAATCAGCCGGCTGACCATTGAAAGCCCCACCGCCAATGGGGAACCGCGATTGAAGGTCAACCTGACGGCGGAAGGAGTCTCCGTGGTGGGGGCTTCGGACCGCAGTCGGCTCTTTCCGTCCGCGGAATTGGCAAAGACCATGGATTTCACGGAAACCCGCCTGTCGCTGAAGTCGGTTCCGCCAGGGTTTCCAAAAGAGGCCCCGTTTCGCGTGCGAATCGATGGCGAGTGGGTCGACGTCACGGCTGGCCAGGAAACGGAGTGGACGGTCACGCGGGCGATTGGCGGCTTCCCGATGCCTCACGCCGAGGGAGCGCTCGTCGAATATGCCCCGCCGCGCTCCGACGATGACCTTGCGAAGCTGGCCGCGTCCTGGCCGGCGTGGACCGATCTTCGTCCGTTCGTGAAACCCCGCCCGCCCATCAATTACGATCCCAAGTTCTCCCCCGTCACGGCAGATCCGGTGGTCCTCGGCAAGGAATGGTCGCTCAAGCTGAGTGTCACCGGCTGGGATCCCGCCGATGGCGAACCACGTTACCAGTTCGTCGGCCAGCCTCCCGAAGGGCTGACACTGAATCAGACGTCGGGTGAACTCTCCTGGAAACCGAAGGAGGGAACTCCCACCGAGAAATACGCCGTCGAAGTGGCGGCACTCCCAGCTAAAGGGGGAGAACCGGTCACCACGACCAAGCTGTCGCTGGAAGTGCGGCTTCCCAATCATCCGCCCAGGTTCCGCGCCGGCAACCAGATTTCCGCCTATCCGGGGCAGCCATTGAACGTGGTCCTGGCCGTGGAAGACCCCGACCTGCCGCGCGATGAACTGACGTTTTCGCTGGAGGGAACGCCCCCGGCCGGCATGACGATCGACTCGCGAACCGGCCGCCTCCAATGGATGCCTCCGACAACGGAACCGCTGGCTGAACACTCGCTGGCCGTGGTGGTGCGCGACAAGGGCCCACCGTCGGAATCCGATCGACTGCAACTGACCGTTCGCGTGCAGGACGACCCGGCCGCCCTGACGTTCCTGATCGCCTGCCTGATGGTCGACGGGAAAGACGAGGCATGGCTGCGCGATCGACTGACGGACAACATCACGAAGTTGCAGAAGGGCCAATCGTTCGTCATCGCCGAAAGGCAATTCACGGTCGAAACGATTGGTTCCGACCGGATCACGCTCCGCGCCAGCGATGGCCGCTTCGATCTGGTTCTGGGCGATAACTTCCGCAATTTGAAGCCGTTGACGCCAGTCAGCGATGCGTCCGGTTCCGCAACCGCTCCTGCCAGCGAGCCGCGGTGATTTCGCGGGATAAACGTCTCCGCAAATATTTTTCAGGCGAAGAGTTCCGGTATCGGCCGCCCCTCTTCGATCAGCCGCTTCGGACGGTTGAGGCGATCTGTCAGAGTCAGGTCGAGATCGATTCCCATCCAGTGGTAGATGCTGGCCAGCAAGTCGCCGGGCGGCATGGCGCGGTCGGCAGGTTCGCCGCCATCGCGGGACGTGCTGCCGATAATGCGACCGTGCCGGAAGCCCCCGCCTGCAAGCACTGCGTGCATCGCGCGCGGCCAGTGACCACGACCGGCTCCGCCGTCGATCTTCGGAGCACGGCCAAATTCGCCGCACGCCACGACGAGGACATCATCCAGGAGCCCGCGCCGTTCCAGATCCCCGATCAGCGCCGAGAAAGCCCCGTCGTACACCGGGAGCCGTTTGCGCAGATTCGCCTCGATGGTGTAATGGTCGTCCCACCAGTCGACGTCTTTCTCATACAGGTTCACGGTGACGAAGGGGACTCCCGCTTCGACGAGCCGCCGGGCCAAGAGTGTGTACTGTCCCCACGGATGACGACCATAGTCGTCGCGCGTCTGGGTCGTTTCCTGCTCAAGATCGAGTGCCAACCGCACGCGATCGCCGAGAATCAGGTCGTATGCCTGCCGCAGAACGTCGTCGCGACGGGTCGCTGCGGGAAGGGAGTCGAAGCGGCGGCGCAGGCCGTCGAGCGATTCCGTCAGGTCACGGCGACTCTGGAGACGATCTCGCGACAGTTCGGCGGGGAGCGCGAACTCCGACGGTCGTGCGCGAGTATCTTCGGGAATCGCGCCGCTGTTGACCGCGTTATACGTGGACCCCAGAAACGACGCTTCCTGATAAAAGCCCGCGTGCCGGCGGTAATCTTCCGGGACGCACATATATCCCGGAATCCCCGCGTCGTTCGAGCGGAGATATTTCGCGAGGACGGAGCCCTGACAGGGATGCTGCTGGCCGGCCTGCCGGGCGTTGAACTGCGGATAGCCCGTCTGGACCAGGTGCTGCGCGTCGTCATGCACCGACCACTGGTGCGTGAACGAGCGAATGACGGTCAGATGATGTGCCAATGGTGCCTGCCGCGGCATCAGCTCGCAAATGTCGAGCCCGGGCACGGTGGTGGGAATGGACGCAAACGGCCCCCGCACGATGTCCGGAGCCTCGGGCTTCATGTCGTAGGTGTCGATGTGCGACGGGCCGCCGGTCATCCATAAAAGAATGACCGAGCGCGGACGCGAACCTTGCGCGCGATTCGCCGCGAGAATGTCGCTCCCTACGAGGCCGCCCCAACCGAGCGCGCCAATCTGCAAGAGGTTGCGACGCGACAGGCCGGCTTGCGTCGGCTCGACAATCGACAACATGGCGGCGGCCCTCGCGACGAGGTGACGGGAAACCGTGACGCCCAATCATCAGCATTGCCTGATGCGTCCGCAACCCCGAATGCCGGATTACCGCACAGTCCCGGCCTCACCCGCAGCCACACTTGCCGCTGCCGCAACCGCCGCCGGACTTTTCGACCTGGGCCAGGCCCCCTGCCTCGACAGGTTGCACTTCGATGGTTCCCAAACCCGCCGCGGCGGCTTGCAGGGCCAGTTTCGTGCAGTCCGGGCCGCGATCGCCAAGGACGTAGGCGATCAACTTCCGGCCGTCGAGCGTGTATTCCAGGTCGAGCAGTTCCAGCCGCAATCCCCACTCGGCGATCCGACCCTGCCAGGTCTCGAACTCGTCGCCCGCTTGCTGTTCGAGGCGATCCCGATCCGCAAGATCATCGCTCGTCGCGATGCGATCGACATCGAACAGGCGCTCTTCATCGACCGCCCCCCGGAACGATTCGAGGACCGCTCCGATCTGGAGTCCGCGGGGTGAGTGAACAACCACGGCCTGTTCGCGCCTCAGCGATTCGTCGCCGGCAAACCGGCAGCGAATCACTTCGGGAACAACGCCGTAACGAACGAGAACCTGTTGCGACATGAACCATCGATTCAAAGGGGGGAGGTGCTCTGCAATGTCAAAGATTCGTGCGTGTGCCACTGGCTCCGCCAGTGCATCTTATTATTACCAATCAACTTAAGACATACCGGCAGAGCCAGTGGCACACGAAAAGGACGCTGTGACCAACCAGGAGGCGTTTTTTCGCGGACTATTGGGAGCGACTGTTCCTGAGATAGTAAAACCGCCCGTCCTCCGCGCCCATGACCAGGTCGGGGACCTTGTCGCCGTTCCAGTCGACGGCTGTCGGGCTGACGTCGTGGGCTTCAAGGTTCCGTGAATCGACCGGTCCCCGATCCTGGAATTGCCACGTGCCGTCTTTCTCGCCGACTTGCTGGAGGAAATTCGCGTTGGACGAATTGAGCAGGATGTCGAGTTTGCCGTCGCCGTCCCAATCAACGACCGTCAGCTTCCGGCGGCCACTTTTGCCGGCACGATTCGGATTCAGGCGGAGGGGTTCGCCCTTTTCGTTGGTGAAGACCCGCTGCCCCGGCGACAGAATCGGGTTGCCGTCGCGCTGGTCTTTCTGCTCGAACAGCACCAGGTAGCCTTCATGGTCGAGCATGACGAGATCAGTCTTGCCGTCGCGCGTCCAGTCGACGGCAACCGGCGTGGTGCGCCATTCGGTGGCGAGTTCCGTCGGTTCGGGAGTCCACCATGTCCATTCGGGCTTGGGAGGACCGGCGGGCCAGTCGACTTCCACCATGCGGGCCGCCGCGAGTTCGGGCTTCGTTTTGCTGCCGATGTTGCGATACCAGACGACCTTGCCCCAGATCGAGTTGACGATGAGGTCGGTCAATCCATCGCCGTCCCAGTCGGCCGCGCTGAGCGTGGTGTAGCCCCACTTCGCTTCGCACGGTCCCTGAATCGAACCGTTTGGTCCGGCCATAATCCGAAGGGTCTCGCCGCCGGCCTGGAGGCGGACCGGCCTCGCGAATTTTGGCATTTCGACGCCCGGCCCCGACAGGTTCTCGAAGAACTCGACATAACCGGCGGTATTGCCCGACACGAGATCGGTGTCGCCGTCGTTGTCCCAGTCGACACCCACCGGCGTTGCCAGCGCACCGCTTTTAAGCTCGTCAGCTTCCTGCTGGAAGTAGCGGGGCGGGAGGAACTCGGGAAGCCCGTCCACGAACTTCCCCGTCCCTTCGATCCACGCGACGCGGCCATCTTCATCGCCCACGATCAGATCGAGGTCGCCGTCGCGGTCCCAATCAATGACGACGGGAACGATCATTTCCAAGTCCATCGTCAGGGGTTGTCCCTGCGACATCAGCTTGCGGCCGGCAGCGTACCTGGGTGCCGTGCGCGAACCGATGTTTTCGAAGTAGGTGAAGCTGTCGAGGAATTCGCCGCACAACAGGTCGAGGTCGCCGTCGCCATCGAAATCGGCGAAGTTCGGCGACGGCCAGCCGAAGACATCGACCGGCTTGCCATCTGCCAGTACGAATTCCTTTTCGCCGAACTTGCCATCCTTCAGTCCCCGCAGCCAGTAGACGTGGCCATGCAGCGGACCGCGCGTCCACTTGCCCTGCGAATCGAAGGCATCGTCCCAGCCGTACTCGGTCCAGTCGCCCACTCCCACAATCAGATCGCGCGTGCCGTCGCCATCATAGTCGAGCCGCTTCCAGACGTTCTGACGGACCTTGTTGGGATGAATGTTGCCGGGAAGCGCGATCTTCTCCCCCTGCTCCAGCCCCGTCTTCAGAAATTGCGGGTAGCTCATCGCGGGTGAGAGAACGTCGATTCCGTCGTCACCATATGACACCGCGACGTTCTGCATGCCCTTGCTGATTCGTCGTCCCGCTTTGAAGACCGGAAAGGCTTCGCCGGTCGGGTTCTCGAAGACGTACACGCCATTCGAGGGCTTGTCGGGGCAATTGACGACCAGGTCCATGTCGCCGTCGCCATCAAAATCCATCGGCATCGGCCAGGCCCACAGTCCAACCCCCAAGTCGACCACCAGGCCGGGGTTGTTGTACTTCACGCGGGACAAGCGTGATGTCGTATCTTGCCCGGTCGCGGGGGCGGCCACGATCGAGAGAATGAGCAGAGTGGCAACGGACCGCATAGGGAAGGCTCTCCGCGGAAGCTTGTGGGACCAACCTCGCGACGCGCGGGCTATTTCGACGCCGTCAGTTTCGCCGGATCGACCACGACGTGACGAACCTTCTGCCGCTTCCAGGTATAGGTGACATGAACCAGCCCATCCTTCGTCTGAATGACGGCGGGGTAGCTGTATTCGCCGGGCTGATCTTCCAGCACCAGGACCGACTTCCACGACTTTCCATCGGCCGACAGTCCAAGATTGAGCGGGCTGCGGCCCTTGGGCGTGTGGTTGTAAATCAGCAGGTGCCGACCGTCTTTGAGCGTCACGCCGTCGATCCCGCTGTTGGGGTTCGGCAGATCGATTGGCTTCAGTTCGCTCCAGGTCTTGCCGCCATCGTCCGACCAACCCTCGATGACGTGCTGCTTCGTCCCGCGGCAGAGCATCTGCAACTTGTCGTCGCCATGGCGAAAGAACGTCGGTTGAATCGCACCGAAGGCTTTACCGTCGTTGAGCGCCTCGGTCGATGTCCAAGTCTTGCCCAGATCCTTGGTGAACTCGACATGGACCCGCCAGCCGTCATGCTCGCTGCTTGTCGGGCAGATAATCGTGCCGTCGGCGAGCTGAATGGGCTTATTTTTGATCGGCCCAAGAATGCCATCGGGCAGACGACGGCGTTCGCCCCACGTCTTGCCGCCATCGTGGGAAACAATCAGTTCGCCCCACCATTCGCTGGGGCTGGGACCGACTTTGAAGAACAGCAGCAGCGGCCCCTCCTTCGGCTGGAACAACACCGGGTTCCAGCAGGGCTCGCGCTCCCCGTTGGCCTGCACGCCGTTGGCGACTTCGACCAGCGGCGTCCATCCTTCGGCGGTCTTTCGAGACACCCAGATGCCGACGTCTTTGTTCTTCTCTTCCGTCCCGCCAAAGAACGCCGCGACCAGCCCGTCGGGGCCTTCCTCGATGGTTGAAGCATGCGCTTCCGGGAACGGGGCTTTCTCGTAGATGAATTCTTTGGTCACGACCGCGTCGTCGGCGCCGGAACTGACAGCAGACAATCCCAGCAAGACAAAGAGGAGGCCACCGATTCGCAGTTTGAGCATCTTGGGTGTCCATCAGAATGGTGCGAATGAGTTAACGGCAGAGTGTTCAAAGTACCGTCATCCCCGCCGCGAAGCGAGTACGTCGGGGAGGATAGAGTGATCAGTGGTTGGTAGTTGGTGGTTCGTGGGAAGACACGGAGAGGGAGTCGATTGAATCGGGGGGAGCGCTCCCCGATGGGTCGCGGCTAACCTCGGCGAAGAGACCCATTAGATTTGCTCGTTCGTAAACCATTTCGGGACCGCTGGCAGGTCGTGGTTGGCCATGCGCGTGAGCAGGTCGGGGGGTGTCTCCGCCGTGCAAAAGAGTCCCAGGTGTTCTGGGCGGCAGAAGCCTGCCTCGCGAGCGTGGTCGATCAACCCGATGAGCGGATCGAAGAAGCCTTGGACGTTCAGGAAGCCGATCGGCTTGCGGTAGAGGCCCAACTGCGTCCAGGTGAGGACCTCGAACAGTTCCTCGAAGGTTCCGAGCCCGCCGGGGAGCGCGGCGAAGCCGTCCGCCAGTTCGGCCATCAGCGCTTTGCGTTCGTGCATGGTCTGGACCACGCGCATGTCGGTCACACCCGCGTGGAGTAACTCCTTTGTCGCGAGAAAGTCGGGAATGACGCCGATGACTTCGCCGCCATGTTCGAGCACGGCATCCGCGACGATTCCCATCATGCCAACGCTTCCGCCGCCGTAAACAAGGCGAATCGATCGCTCGGCCAGCAATCGCCCAAGAGCACGACCGGAGTCGGCGTATTCGGGAAGGAAACCGCGGTTGGCACCGCAGAAAACACACAGGCTGCGCATCATCATTCTCAAGCAGGTCGTTCTGGCAGCCGTGTTTCCGAGCCGCGACTGTCACGAAAGGTTGCGACCTTTGGACAGAATCGCCAGCGTGATGTTCGGTTCCGGATGATCGTGACGATCATTGACCAAGGTCAACGAAAGGACGCCGGTTGAATTCTCCCCTTCCCCTGACCAACCGCAAGCCTGCACGACGGACGGTCGACGTCCCAGCGGACGTTCGCGCCGCGCTCAATGCGGGTGAAACGTCGACGCTCTCGCTTGTGGAATGCCTGATCGTCGATCATGAGATTCTGGTGGAATCGACCTTCCCCAAACTGGGCCTGGCACGCCATGTCGGCGAAGTCACCACCCGGCTGCGTTCGCTGCCCAGGCCCACGGCCATGGCACAGACGCGTTGCGTGGGGCAGTATCTTGCCAGTCAGGTTCCGCCGAGCGAAAGTGCCCGCTCCGCCTGGCAGAAACTCGTTCTGCATCCATCCGACTCGGTCCGTAGCTGGGCCTGCTTTGTCCGCGGGCTCGCAATGGGAATGCCGTTTGAGCAACGGTTGACGTGGCTCAAGCCGCTGGCGGCGGACCCGCATTTCGGCGTGCGAGAACTGGCGTGGATGGCGATTCGCGACGATGTGATCGCCAGCACGGCGAAAACGATCAAGGCGCTAGTTCCACTGGCCAAAGATCGCGACGAGAACTTGCGCCGCTTTGCCTGCGAGGCGACACGACCGCGCGGCGTCTGGGCGAGCCATGTGCCGCTCCTCAAGGAGCAGCCGGAACTGGCGCTCACGCTACTTCAGCCGTTGCACAATGACCCCGCCCGGTATGTGCAGCTTTCGGTCGGCAACTGGCTGAACGACGCCGCCAAGTCGCGACCCGAATGGGTGGCCGCGCTGTGCGACGACTGGCTCGCGCGGAGCGACAGCCCGGCGACGAAAGCAATTATTCGGCGTGGGCGGCGATCGCTGCCAGATTGATCGTCGGTCGCAAGAACCGGGAATACCTAGCGCTTTATCAGGGCTTGATTTTCGTGTGCCACTGGCTCCGCCAGTGCGCCTTAAGTCTTTCATCCACAAAAAGAGGCACTGGCGGAGCCAGTGGCACACGCCCGAATCGCCGACATTGACGGAGCACTAACGGCCCGGTCCCGTCAGGAGCGGCAAATAGGGCCCGGCGCCAGGACCGCTGGATGCAGGCATCACCGGCTGCACAGGCTGCTCTGCAGGACGAAATTCGCTTGTGGGAATGGCCCCCTCGGTGACCCATTGGACCTGGGTTTCCGGATAGACCCGAGCCGGAACGCCGAACTCTTCGACCGGCATAGCCGGACGAGGTGCCGGCGCGGTCCCTGACAGCTTCATCATCGCGGCACGGTCCTGGTAGCGATGCCAGAACTGTTGCGAGTAGGGCATCGTGGGGCTCAGGCCCCAGCCGGCGGCCGTCTGGGACTGCGACAGGATGTCTTTGTAGTTGTACGGACGATAGACGTGGTGGCCGCCGTACGCGGGGATTTCCTGGAAGTAGCCGTGGACCCAGTTCTGCTGGGTATCGAACGGCCAGCGCTGCTCGGCCTGTCCGCCGAACGCGTATTGCTGGTAGGCATCCGAAATCGCCGGATAGCCAGGCGTTTCCGAAGGGGCGGGTGTTCCAACGGGTTGGCCACCGGTCATGGCCGGGGCTTGGGCGTAGGGGCCTTGTCCGTAAGCCCCCGGCAGCGGTGTCGGTCCGGGCATGCCGCCCGGCGGATATGCCGGATAGGCGGGCGCATAGGCCGGAGCCGGGTTCGCCGGAATGGGAGCCGGATAGCCGTTCACGTCGTACGGACCGCCAGGCGGATAGCCCGCCTGCGAAGTCGCGGCCGCGGCCAGGTGTACTATCACGGATGTGAGCATGCCGCGCCTCCGTTCGTCGACGTCCGAAACCGGTCCAGCAGGATCCGACGCGAAATCCCGGCGAGTCGGCAACGATGGCCAAACCTCGGCCGGGAACTTCCCGCCTTCGACTGACCTATCGACTCCCACGACCGCTGACTTCCGCCGATCTGGCGTGCTCGGCCGTCTTCCCGCATGCGGAAAACTTTCCGCGACCGTTGTGACGCGCGGGCGAGAGACGCGGAAGGTCTGCTCGAATCGGGAAACCGCCGACCTCCCCGCGGATCATCGGCTATTTTTGCCGGAGGGAGACTGTTGTGAACGGGATCGCGATGTTCGCGAGTCCTTCACCCTCCGGAAAAAATCCGTCGCGAATTGAGTTTTCCTTCGCGCGTTGACCGGGTTCTCCACATCCAGGAAGGCTGGCTGTCATGTTACGTCTGGTGTTGGTCGCGATCGCAGTCCTCGTTTTGATGCTGGCCCTGCCCCCGGTCCCCATTCGTGGCCAAGTTCCGCCCGCTCCCCCCTCCGATCCCACGCTGCTGCCGGGAGCGGGTCCGTATCCCCTGACTCCAGTGCCGCAGCCTCCGGTCGATGCCGGGACGAACGTGCCCGATGCGATTCCGACGCCGATCGGACCGGCCCCCAGCTACCAGCCTGTCCCGGGGGCCACTTCAGCAATTCCCCCTCAACCGGGGACGACGTACCCGCCGCCGGTGCCGATTCCGGTTCCGCGTCGAGCCGGCACGCCAACCATGAATAGCCTGGTTGAAGTTCCCACCGAAGCGCCAGGCCCCGCCTACTGGGCCCCCGGCGGATACGAGGCCCGGATCGGGTCACCCTACTACTACAACGATCCGGCCGGGGGGCAATACAGCATGACGGGGAACCCCTACTACGATCACTTCGGTCCTGGCTTTCACCGACACTCGCTGCACGGGCACTACCGGTTCCCGTACTACAACTACCGCGCCCCGTGGTACTACCCCGGCCGTGCCGTCTACAACCGCGACACGAATTTCGTCTGGTAGTGTCTCGGCTGCATAACCTGAAAACACGAAAAGCCCCGGTCATGCGTCCTCACGAGACGCCGACCGGGGCTTTGTTCGTACTGCTGTCGCTCTTCGGTCGATCGCTACGGAACGACGAACGAGTTGACCGGAATGGTCTCGAAGTGAACCGAGGACGGGAAGTAGAAGAATGTTCCCGTATTGCTGTCCAGCGAGTTTTCGATGCGGAATCGCGACAGGTCGAGCTCCTGGAACGCGTAGTTGAGCATGCTGGTGTTGGTGTCCATCCGCAGCCACATCTGGGACGTGCCGTTCGAACTGGCGGTGACGCCGAAGGGTCCGTTCGCGGGGCTGTTGTTCAAGAACTCGCGGTTGCTTTCGAGGCGATTGTCGATGAGTGCCGCATACATCTGCGACGCATTCGCGGCTTCCAATCGAACCTGGTGGAAGTAAGCATCTTCTGAGGTGTTGACGCCGTCGTCCGTCCCGATGTCGTCGATGAAGTTGTTCTCCATCCTCAGGCGGACGGTTGAAGTATCGTTCGACGTGATCTGAATCTGCGATGGATGCGTGTCTTCTGTGGGATCGAGGAAGATCCGGGCGGAATTCTCCAGCACCACAATGTCGTGCCGCATGGTCCCGAATGTGTCAATCTGCAGGCCGTTACCATCGTTGTCGATGAAGGCGACCTGCCGAATGTAGGTATTCGCGGTTCCGCTGCCAGCCGCCTGAATTCGCAGGCCGTCGCCGCCATTGGAATCGAAACGGCTGTCGGTCACGCGAATGGTGCCGCTCGCCGGCGACAGTGCCGCGCCGTCGCCGCCATTCCCTTCGACAACAACCTCATCGATGACGATGTTGGCCACGTTCGTGCCGACGATCCCGCTGCCGCCACCGTTACGAATCGTCCAGCCCGAGACGACGTTGTCGCCCGCGAGCGTGACGCCATCGCCGGCGAAGCCCTGAATCAGGGGAACGCTGGTGATGAGGTCGGGATCGGTGGCCGTCGGCAGAATCACCGGGCCGTACTCCGTGCCGATGATGTGCTCGACCCCTTCGCCCAGCAGTTGCTGCCCCGATTGCAGGGTGATTGACTGCCCATTGAACACGCTGTTGGCGTGCCCGAAGATAACCGATCGCGGGCTGCTGTTCCCGGCGACGTCGGCGAGCGACTGGAACGGCGACTCGACGCTGCCGTTGCCGCCCGGCAGGGCTCCGCTGTTCACATGCACGAAGTCGATGATGCCGCCGCCGGGATGTTCGGCCGCGAACGTCGTGTATTGCTGCTGCTTGGCGACCACGATGTTCTGATTGCGGTAGACCGGCTCGTTAAACCGATCGGCCACGGTGAACTGGCCATCGGCACGATCGCGGGCGATGGACGGCCAATACAGCCCGATGCCGAGGACGGCCATGTTGCCGAAGGTGCCGTCGGAAGTCAGGGCGAGGTGCAGCTTCACCTGGTGGTTGATGCGGGCTTCGAACCGGCCCTGCACGCCCGTGACGTCCTCCGAACCGTCGCCCTGGAAGTGATACAGGCCGATGTAGCTGCGGAAGAGATCGCCGATGTACGGCAGCCGTCCTCCTACTTCGACATCGAACCCGGCCAATGCCTGGGCACGTAGGCCGTCCAGCCACAGATTGCGTCCGGCATAGCGGGGATTGCGAATGGTCCCGGCCAGCGGATCGCTGGTGTCTTTTCCGAGCGGGATGTAGCCGTTGGCGCGGAAGTCGATGTTCTCGCCGAGGCTCTCGATTCCCAGGCCCATCTGGTAGAAGTTCTGGTCGTACGCCTCGCGGTGATCGAAGAAGATGCTGCCGCCGATCGATCGGTTGCCCGCGCCGATGAGCCGCCGATGGATCAGGCCCGCGTTGCCGCCCAAGTCGGCCGCGTTGTCGAGGAGCAGGTTCCCCTGAAAGCTGGTCAGGCTCGAACCGACTTCTTCAAAGAGCGGAACCTGTGACTCGAACGCCGTGTATCCGCGTTCGTAACCGTAGCCGCGCGACCGGTGTTCAACCCCGATCCAAGGGTTGTACGAAGTCCCGAAAAATCCCGGTTCATCGACCGACGACCAGTCCTGTTCGTAGTACTCGCCGGGATAGGTCGGCGGGGCCGCATAGCCACCCTGCATGGGGGCCATTTGCTGATATTGGACGTTGTCCTGGGCGGAGACCGCCGTCGTGCCGCACAGTGCGGCCAATAAGCCGGCACACAAGTCTTTGGGTTGCACAGGTTCCCCCCCAGCGCCCGCACCGCGAAACAGAGATCGCGCCCCGCAAAGGAGCTTTCACCGTCTGACATCGACTTTGCCGTCAAGAGGACTTGTGCGGATTTTGACGAACCTGCCGGTTTTTCCAGTCGTAACGGGCGGAGACGAGCCGCGCGACCGGCTGCCGGAACCAATCAACCGGCGGCGATGGGTTGTTCAGCCCGCTCCCCGGCGGCTAGATTGGCGGGAGAGTTTGAGATCATTCGACGAGGAACTTCCGCCATGCTGCCGACGATTCGCCTCCTGGGCGTCCTGCTTGTCTGTGCCTCTGCCGCGACGGCCACCGCCGCCGATGTCGCCTTCCCCGATGAACAGCTCGATACCGTCATCCGGGAAATCCTCAAGAAGAAGCAGATCGACAAGCTCGATAAGTCCAAGCCCATCACCGAGGACGACGTCTCCACGATCTTCTTCCTGGAAGCGCCCAAGCGGGGGATCAAGTCGCTGGCTGGTCTCGAAAAGTGCCGCAATCTGGCTCTCGTCCGGCTGACGGGTAATGAGATCGCCGATGTCGCCCCACTGGCCGAATGCACCAACATTCAGTCGCTCGACCTCGCCAAAAACCAGATCGCCGACATTGCTCCACTGGCGAAGCTGGTCAAGCTGCAATACCTGCAACTTGAAGACAACCAGATCGCCGCGATTGACGCCGTTCGCGAGCTGAAGGCGCTGAACGCTCTGTACCTCAGCCGCAACAAGATCGCGTCGATGGAACCGGTCACCGGCCTCCCCAAGCTGGCCGCGCTGTATCTCGAACAGAACCAGATCGCCGACATTGCACCGGCGGCGTCTTTGAAGTGGCTGGAACGTCTGGACGTCCAGAAGAACCAGGTGAAAGATGTTTCACCGCTCGCTGGTCTGACGGAACTCCGCTGGACGTTCCTGCAGAACAACCAGATCGCCGACCTCGCCCCGCTGGTCGAGATGGCCAAGAAAGACGTCGAAGGAGATCGCCGTTTCGCCCCGTACTGGAACCTGTACGTCGGCGGCAATCCGCTCAGCGACGCGGGCAAGCAGCAACTCGAAGAGCTCCGCAAAATCGGCGTCCGCGTTCACGCCGAATAACTGCGGATCGCTCCGAAAGCCGTCACGTGAGTTGACCGACCCAGCGCCCGCGATCCGTCATCATCACGACATCCAGGTCTTCGCTCCCCATCGCCCCTTCTCCCCCTCCCCGCGTCTCCATTGGTGCCCCATGGCGAATGACTCGTCGATGAAACTGGTCGGTCCCTCCAGTCCGCACCAGGCGCATGCGTTCCGGCTGGGGCCGCGCATCGTGGCCGTCGAGACGCTCATCCCGCACGACATCATGCCGGGGCTCATCCTGCTGCGGCTGCATACCGATGCGGGGACCGTGAACGGCACGCCGGTGATTGGTCACGGCGAGTCGTACTACATTCCGCATGCGGTCGCGTCGACACTGCACGACTGGATGGCCCGCCGACTGCTGGGGGCCGATGCGCTGGCCATTGAGAGCCACTGGCGGTTCTTTCACGACCGCTTCGCTTCATTCGGCGGCTTCGGAGCCGAGATGCGGGCCCTGTCCGCTGTCGACCTCGCGCTGTGGGACATCGCCGGGCAACTCTCCGAGCAACCGGTCTGGCGGCTCCTGGGTGGTCCCGTCAAAGATCGCGTGCCGGTCTACAACAGTTGCGGCGGTCCGACCTATGGCCGACTTGGTCCGGATGCGCCCGACGCCCAAGGCTGGCCGGGGCATGGGTCACCCGGCAAACCCGGCCCGCTGGAAGACAACTGGCGGAGCGTGCATGCCGCGGTGGAACTCGCCGAAGAGCTGCTCTCCGAGGGCTATCACGCCATGAAGGTCTGGCCGCTCGACCACATTTACCAGCGGCACGGCGGCAACTATGTCCCGCCGGGTGAACTGGATGTGGCCCTCCATCCCCTCTTTGAGATTCGCAAAAAACTTGGCAATCGCATCGAACTGATGCTCGACGGCCACGGCTTCTTCTCGCTGCCGGCAGCGACGCGCATCGGCGAAGCGCTGCGAGACGTCAAGCTCTTATGGGCGGAAGACCTGCTGCGGCCCGACTGCATCGACTCGCTGCGCGTGCTGCGGGAGCGATCGGGCGTACCGCTGGCGATCAGCGAAATGCTCGTCCATCGCGAACCGTACAGGCGTGCCCTCGAAGATGGTGCCGCCGATTTCGTAATGGCCGACCCGACATGGGTCGGCGGAATCAGCGAAACCCGCCGCGTCGCCGAGTTCGCGCAGGTTTATAACGTCCCCACGCTGATGCACGACTGCACCGGCCCGCTGACGCTCTTCTCGGGCCTGCACGTCGCCGCATCGGTCCCGAACGTGATGTGGCAGGAAACAGTCCGCGCCCACATCCGCACGCTGTACCCGGCGCTGATTGACACCAACGTCCACATCGCCGACGGCCACGCCTCCCTCCCCGAAGGCCCCGGCCTGGGAACCCGGCTGTTACCGGAGCTGTTTGATCCCGCGCATCCCGGGTATCGGATGACGCGGTTAGTAAGTTAATCCCCGTGTGCCACGGCTCTGCGAGCCGTGCAATGGAAAAAACGACTTTGAGGCGGAGAACGCCCAAATGACAAAGTCCGAATACCCACCTCGAAAGACACGACGGACAATCAACGAACCAGGCCACGCACACTTCCTCACGTTCTCATGCCAAAAACGCTCGCCGTTACTTTCAAAAGATCGTTCGCGACAATGGGTCATCGATGCGCTCAGCCGCCTGAGAGAAAATCGCAATGTGGCGATCTGGGCGTACGTGATCATGCCCGAACATGTCCATCTGCTGTTTCTCCCTCGGGACCGCATTTACGAGATGGGCCCGATTCTCGCGGGATTGAAGGCTCCCGTTTCCCGCGCCGCGAAAGCGTTCCTGCAGCAAACAGGTAATGACGTCTCGCTGCGGCGACTCACCGTCCGACATGGAGATCGTGAGACATTCCGCTTCTGGCAACCCGGCGGCGGCTACGATGAAAACATCTGGAAAGAAAAGACTGTCGAGCAGGTGATTGCCTACATTCACGCCAATCCCGTTCGTCGCGGGCTTGTCGAGCGCCCCACGGACTGGCGATGGTCGAGTGCTCAGGCTCATGCGGGAATTGAGGATGTCCCGCTCAAAATGGATCCGGTCGATTTGTCGTGAACGGCGCGTCACAACCGAATTGCTCGAGACGCTACCAAATCTGTGTGCCACGGCTCTGCGAGCCGTGCGTCCTGGGGAAATGTAAATACACACGGCTCACAGAGCCGTGGCACACGTCCATCTGCCCATCCGCGTCTCCCGTTCACTTCTTCAGCAGCGTCTACACACACTCGACGGCCCGGTCGATCCAATCGGTCAACTGGTAACTGCTCGCGATGCCTTCCGGGTCGATCGCCACAGGAATGAGCATCGCAGAATCGGATCAACGGACGGCGGTCTCTCAATCGTTATTAGACGGTTGGACGCGGTCGACGCGGCGTAGAATGTAGAGATCGATGACTTCCGGTTCCGAGTCATCGAAACCGGCGGAGATTCGCAGGTCTTCGTCGATGTAGACGTTCCAGAGTTCACCGGTCACGCCGAGCGGGCCCGGAATGGGAATGGTGGGATACAGGCCAGCATCCACCGACTTCACGAGTTGCGACAGACCGATGTTCTGCGGAAGAGGTCCGAACTGAATCGAGTTCGCGACAAACTCCAGATCGACCGTGTTCAACCGGGACTCGCCAACGTTGCTTTCATCGGCGGGACGCAGAATCGTGTAGGCTCCCTTGAGATAGCCCTGGAGCGCGAACTGCGCGCGGAAGAACCTCAGACGAATCTCCGAGGCGTTGTAGTAGAAGCCTTCTTCGACGACCTGGTAAATCTGATCGCGGGGCTGCAACAGGGCGATCGGTCCAAACGAGAAATCGAACTCGATGTCGGGGTCGTCGAACCACAGGTTTTGCCAGGGCTGCTGAGTTAACGCGATCTCGTTCTCCGGTCGATTCGCATCGAACCAGGTGCCCAGTTGCGTGATTAACGGTTCGAGTTGTGCCCGGATTTCAGGAATGTTGTCGGTTCGATTGGTGTTCGCGACGCAGATGTCAATGATCTGCTGTTTGACGTCTTCCAGTTCCGGTGGCAACGCGGCCCAGGACGATTGAGGGACCAACGCAAAGAGACCGAGGCAGCAACCAAGAAGAGCAGGGCGCATAAGAAGGGACTTTTCTGAGGGGATTCACGAACAGAACGCCGCGTGACCGCAGACCACGGACCTGGTCGCCCCGGAACAATCTCACGAGTCGCGCAGTTCCGAGGCGGGCTCCAGTATCGTCTGGATGATAGGCACGATCGAACCCGTGACAATCCCCGAATTCGCGGGAAGAGAAGTTCGCGCGGGCCATCTAGTGCGTTTTCTGCACTTGTCCCCCCGTGAGCTTGTGAACCGAGAACCAGTATTCCCCCCCCCTGCCCTGCGACTCCCCGGTTCACTTCTTCGGCAGCGTCTTCACGAACTCGAGAGCCCGTTCGATCCAGTCGGTCAACTGGTCATCCTCCGCGATACCCTCCGGATCAATCGCCACCCAGTTGCGCATCGGTTTGCCGGTGATGTCGAACGGGCGGACGTGCGGTTCGTGAAGGGCCGCCTCTCCCATCTCGGGGCCGAGGCGGACAATGAGCCGGTCGTTCCAGACACCGCCGAGGGCGTTGCCGTTCAGAAGGAAGCAGACGCAGCCGAACATCTTCTTCTCGTCAATATTTCGCCTGCGGGACAGAGCGGCTCGGACGCGGCTGGCGAGGGATTCACTGTAGGGCATGGGGAACTTCCGGCGCTGTTTCGCAGAGGTCCGCAAAGACGTCTGCGACGAACGTCATTCACGAGACTGCGGAGATTCTCGTGGAAGTTCGGCGATTTCGGCAAGGATCCGAAAGCAAGTCGCAAGCCCCGAACGATTCTCGTTCGCGATGAGAAACCGATGGAGACGTTCGGCTTGCTGCGGCGAAAGCATCTCGATCCGCCAGCCGCTCTCCCAATCGATCCCGCCTTCTTCGAGGAAATTCGCCCATCGGTACTCGTTCGAGAAGATCTCCAGCCGTACGCCCGCAGCGGTCAGCTCGTCAAAGTGCTGACCCACCCACCGCTTCCAGGCCAACGGGCGATCGGGATTTCGTCGAAATGACATAGGGCAACCTGCCTTTCCATCACAACTTTGTCACGCGACCACGACCGACTGTTCTGTTTCCCTCTCTGATCTCGAAAGGCATTCCCACGGTGATGTGCTTTGAGTGAATCTCATCCCATCGTTCTTGAAGAAACCGCACACATACTCGGACAGTCGTTCCCAATTCCACGATCTGGTCGTCGGATAGGTCAGGGAAAAACTGAAATCCGTCATAGTCGTTCCCGCCGTAGTAGAACTGCCCTCTGTAGCCACTGAACACACCAGTCTTCCGGCCACCCTCTTCGGTGGTCAGATATCGGATTTCCGCTTCGATCTCGCGAAGTCCTTCGAACATGGCAAATGAACTACTCTCCAATCACTTTGACCAAAACACGCTTCGGCCTGCGACCGTCGAATTCGCCGTAGAAGATTTGTTCCCAGGGGCCGAAGTCGAGTTGGCCGTTGGTGATGGCGACCACCACTTCGCGACCCATCACCTGGCGTTTCATGTGGGCGTCGGCGTTGTCTTCGCCGGTGCGGTTGTGGGCGTAGCGCTGGGGGGAGGCGTCGAACGGGGCGAGGCCTTCCAGCCAGGTTTTGTAGTCTTCGTGCAGGCCGGGTTCGTCGTCGTTGATGAAGACCGACGCCGTGATGTGCATGGCGTTCACCAGCACCAGCCCTTCCCGCACGCCGCTTTTGCGAACGATCTCCTCGATCGTCGGGGTGATGTTCTGGAAGGCCATCCGCGCGGGGAGGTTGAACGTCAGGTATTCGGTGTGGGATTTCATCGAGGCTCCGAGAACGGAAAAAAGGCAACCACACTGAGGGAGCGCGTCGGTGTTGTTTCGACACGCCTTCATCGTCGCGGGTTCAGCCACGCGGCTCAAGGCGGCTCCCACTTCGCAAAATGGCCGATACTGATCGCCCAGCGACCAGCTTGTTGGTCCTGAACACCGGTCTCGGATTCGGAACTGCATGAGGGGACACAGAAATATCTCGCCGTAAGTCATTTCCAGACAGAGACCTGCGCCTTCGTGCCCAGAAATGCCTCCGTCTGGCACGATCCTCGCGTTTCTGACTCTTCGGTCACGCGATGTCGGCTCGCGCCTCGGGCCGGGCATCGGCTTCGGGAATCTTGAATGGGAGACGAGACCATGCCTACCGATGTGGTACCAAAAGACTCAACAACGGGTGATGTGATCCGCATTCTCCTGGCCATTTTTCTGCCCCCCGTCGGCGTCTTCTTCGAGGTGGGGCTGGGCCTGCACTTCTGGCTGAACATTCTGCTGACGCTGTTCGGGTACATCCCGGGGATTATCCACGCTGTGTGGATCATCGTCCGCAAGTAAGCGGAAGCTGGTAGCGCACTCGGTACCATCATGACGGCCCGCCCCCTCACTTCCCTGGTCGATAAGGTCGAGGAAACGCCGAAGACGGATCACGTCTCGCTCGGCGAGCTTCTCGAAGCTGTCAACTCGCGAGGCTTCGGGCCGATGCTGCTCCTGCCGGCGGCGATCGTGCTCTCGCCCCTCGGGGCGATTCCAGGAATGGCGGCGATAACCGCGACCATTATCATCCTGATCTCGGCCCAGATGCCGTTTCGCAGTCAGCCATGGCTGCCGCGAAGACTGCGAGAGATCACGATCTCTCGCAAAAGAATTGAATCGGGGACCGAGAATTCGCGACCAGCCGCCCGCTGGATCGACAAGATGGTCTGCCGTCGGTGGTGTCTTTTAGCGGAAGGACCGGCGAAATATGTGATTGCCGCGGTGAGCATTCTCTTGGCGCTCACGTTCTATCCGCTGGAACTCGTCCCGTGGGGGGTGACGGTGCCATCGTCAGCCGTCGTGCTGCTGGCGGTGGGACTCACCGCGCGCGACGGTCTGATCGTGGCCATCGGCTATGCGATGGCCGCCGCGGCGATTGGCGTCGTGGTCTACTTCTGGCCTTTTTAGGGCCGGGGAAACCGCAATCCACCGCATGAGAAAATGGCCCGCGATGGCCCGACCGGCTCGTCCTGAGCCGGGTTGGTCGCGCTGAGCTGGTCCATTGCTGGAGCCTGCAACTTCGCAACGATGCTCTGCGACGCAGCGGGATGCACCGGTTCTGCATCAGGCTCCCCACGATGAGGCGGAGCCTCGTCACACGACATTCAAGGGGTGCCGTGTCACTCAAGCAGACTCTAGTGGTGCGTCGGCAGCGAGTTGAGCGGCAGCGAAGCCGTCATCGGATAGCCGCTGGTCGTGGCGGTGGAAGCCATCGTTCCGGCAGGCAGGGCATAGGCGGTGTTGTCATACCCGCCGGTCATGCCCATCGGGCCATAACTGGGCTGGCAGCCACCCGGACCGCAGGGGCTGGCAGCCGGAGCGAAACCGGCTCCATAGCCATATCCGCCGCAAGGATTGCAGCGATTGGCGTGCGAGCAGCAGCAACCCAGGGCCGAACCCAGAATCGACAGGCCAGTCAAGGCGTACGCAAACTTCTTCCGCATGGTTTTGAACCTTCCGAAGGGATCCGTGATCGAGAGGAGATGGCAGAGAGGCAATTTTCGAAATGACTGGCCCATGGGCGACAGAGACGCCGGCCCGAGGCATCGCCGTGGTTCCCGCGCCACGACGGGCGGAGCTATATCGAAACCCGCTCCGCGGCGCGAAGAGCAACTTGCGAAAAAATTGCCGGTCCACCTGCTTTTGACTCAAGATTTCTCAAGCCGTATCCGCAACGATGGAGCCGGTGATCGTGAAACGCTTGTTCCACGCGAATTGCCGAGAGTTGCTGCATGAAACAGGCAATCGCTGAGAATCGGAACACACCGTCTTAGAGCTATCAAAAGGCTTTACACATGACGATGCATGCTCGCTGGCACTCTGTTCGAGCCACCCTGTTGATGGCCGCCGCGGTCGCGGGATTGAACCCCTCAAGTGATGCGGCAGAGCGCCCGAATATCCTTCTTCTCGTGACTGATGACCAGCGTTCCGACTCGCTGTCGTGCGCGGGGTCAGCGTTCTTTCGCACGCCGTACCTGGATGCCCTCGCAGGACGCGGAACACGGTTCCTGCAAGCCAGTTGTTCGAACCCGCTCTGTTATCCGAGCCGTGCCGAGATCGTCACGGGTTGCACCGGCTTTCGATCGGGAGTGCGGATCGAGTCTCGCTTTCGCGAGGGATTGCCATACCTGCCCAACACCTTTCGCGAAGCCGGTTATCGCACCGCCTATGTCGGCAAGTGGCATCACAACGCGCAACCCAACGAACTCGGTTACGACGAGGCTATTGGCTTTTATGCCAGCGGTCGGCAACCGCCCGATCAGGACTATCGCGACTTTCGCGGTGTCGAGGCGACGGGCTATCGCGGTTGGCAGTTCCGCGATGCAACCGGTAAGCCGTTGCCGGCACTCGGGATTGGCCTGACGCCGGACATCTCATCGCGATTCGCGGATGCGGCCATCGAGTTTCTCGACCGGCCGCGGAGCCAGCCCTTTCTGTTGCATGTCAATTTCACGGCTCCGCACGACCCACTCTTAATTCCGCCGGGGACCGATCCGCTTTCGCGGGTTGAACAGGTCGTCTTACCGACGAACTCTCTGCCGGAACATCCCTTCGATCATGGCAATGCCCACGGTCGTGATGAGATGCTGTTTCCGTTTCCACGAACGCCAGACGCACTGAAGCCAGCCTGGGCGGTGTACGCGGCGCTGGTTGAAGACATCGACCGCCAGATCGGTCGCATACTGGCTCGATTGGCTGAGACGGGAGAGTTAGAGAACACGCTCATCGTCTTTACGAGCGATCATGGACTGGCACTGGGAAGCCATGGATTGACGGGCAAGCAGAACATGTATGAGCACACCTTGAATGTGCCGCTGATCGTTGCCGGTCCCGGCGTTGTCTCAGGTCAGGTGACCGATGCCCAGTGCGTGTTGCGGGATCTGTTTCCCACGTTATGCGATCTGGCCAACGTCCCAGCGCCACATTGTGACGGCGAGAGTTTCGCGGACGTTCTTCGTGGCCAATCAGACACCGCGCGGCCATATATCATCGGATACTATGGCGACGTGCAACGCGCGATCCGCCGCGATTCGTGGAAGCTCATCTGGTACCCGCAAATCGACCGCGTACAGCTCTTCGATTTGAAAGCCGACCCACATGAACTGAATGATCTGTCCGAGTCCGCGGAGTTTCAGAAGCAGCGTTCCGATCTGGAGGAGACTCTCAAGACGTGGCTGCGGGAACAGGGTGATCCCGTCGTGGTGAAGTCGTGATCTGTTGATGTGAATGTTGCGGTCGTGTGCCACTGGCTCTGCCAGTGTGCCTTAAGTTGACCAGCGTATAAGAAGCACTGGCGGAGCCAGTGGCACACGTGGGCGCTGTCAGGTCGATGGAGCCGTCAGTCGAACATCGATGATTAACGGCAAGTGGTCCGACGCATCTCGGGCGACGCGCCGTTGACTCACCTTGGCGTGTTCCACGACGAGATTCCCGCGCGCGAACGCTTTGTCGAGTGCTCCCAGGGGCAGATAAGCGGGGAATGACCGGAAGCGCGAGAGGGGCCGGGTGATCTGGTGAAATCCATGGATTGAGAATGGTCCGCGTTCGAGCGTGTCTCGCCAGTCGTTCGTGTCGCCAATCAGAATACTCGGCAAATGAGCCGACTCGCGAAACAGGTGATGCCGGAGAAGATGTCGCACCTGCCAGTGGCGCTCCTGCTCGGACAGTCCCAGGTGCCAATTGACGACTTGCAGCGGCCCTTCCTCGCTCTCGATCACGGCAATCTGGGCACCACGAGGCTTCTTGCCATGGCGAGTCAGTGAAATCTGATGGCTGTGTCGCAACGGCCATCGGCTTAAGAGCAGGTTCCCATACCCCCCGCGCTGCACCCGCACATTCAATTGATAGAGATGAGCGACCGCGGTGAACTCTTCGGCGAGCATGAGGGCCTGATCGTGAAATCGGGATCGACGGACATCGCGATCGACTTCTTGCAGGCAGATGATGTCGGGAGACTCAGCTCGAATGACTTCAATGATCCGTTCCAGCCGGTAGCGGCGATCGCGTCCACCGATTCCCTTGTGAATGTTGTAGCTCAACAGCCGTATCACGCTGACATTCCAATCAGAGCGATTTCCCGTCCAGCCGGAAGACCAACAACAGCGTCGCCGGCTTTTCATCATCGCAGGATCGCGGCGTCACTTCACACCCAGCCGTTCCCGCCAGGCCGCGACACGTTCAGCAACGGCCTCGCGTCCTCCGCTGCCGAAGCTTTTCAGCTTCGCGACGACGTGATCGACCCCGAGGGCATCGGTCACGTTGGGTTCGATGAGATCGCACGCGGCGCGCAGATCTTCGAGCGAGAGTTCCGCGAGTTGGCAGCCGCGCGTTTCGGCGAGTTTGACGAGACCGCCGACGACTTCATGGCCCGTCCGCATGGGCACGCCGCGCTGAATCAGGTATTCCATCAGCGTGGTGGCGTCGAGGTAACCCTCTTCAATGCGCGCGCGAATCGTTTCTCGACGAAGCTCCGCCCGCGTGATGAGCGGGGCCGCGATTTCCAGCGACGCGGCCACTGTGTCTAAGGCATCGAAGAAAGCCAGTTTGTCTTCTTGCAGATCGCGGTTGTAAGCCAGCGGCAGTCCTTTGAGCAGCGTGAGAATCTGTTGCTGATCGGCGAGCACGCGAGCCGACTTACCGCGAATGAGTTCCAGCACATCGGGATTGCGTTTTTGGGGCATGATCGATGAACCGGTGGTGAAGGCATCCGGCAGTTTCAGGAAGCCGAACTCCGTCGTACACCACAGGATCCATTCTTCGGCCCAGCCCGACAGATGGACGGCGATGAGAGCCAGCGCGCCGATCGTCTCGGCGAGATAGTCGCGATCGCTGGAGACGTCGAGACTGTTAGCCGCGACGCTTTCGAATCCCAAAAGCTTCGCTGTCTCGAAGCGATCGATGGGGAGCGATGTCCCCGCGAGAGCTGCGGCTCCCAGCGGGCAGATGTTGACCCGCTTGCGCGCATCGGCCAGGCGTTCACGATCGCGCTGGAACTTCTCGCAGTAGGCCAGCCAGTAATGGTTCGCCATCACCGGTTGAGCACGTTGCAGATGGGTGTAGCCGGGCAACACCACGTCGGCATCGCGCTCGCACCGCCCCACGAAGGCCAACTGCACGTCCTGAAGCAGGCGATCGAGTTCGTCGATGGCGTCGCGAACGTAGAGCTTCAGGTCGGTCGAGACCTGATCGTTGCGGCTGCGGCCGGTGTGCAGCTTACGCCCCACATCGCCAATGCGCCGGATCAGTTCCGACTCGATATGCATGTGAATGTCTTCGAGTTCGATCTTCCAGACGAACTCGCCGCGAGTGATTTCCTCGCCGATGGTCGTCAGAACCTCGACGATCTGCCGGCACTCGTCGTCTGTCAGCAGTCCCGCTTTCGCCAGCATCCGCGCGTGGGCCTGGGAGCCGCGGATATCGACCGCGGCCAGGCGTGCGTCGAAGCTGATCGACTCAGTAAATCGCTCGACCAGCGCGTCGGTCTTCTCGGCGAATCTTCCGCCCCAGGCTTTGGCAGACACGGCAGATTGTCCTTCGGCTCGCAGGGTTGTCGGGATCGCATGAGCGATCGCGGAACAGGTTGAAAACTCTCGGTTTGTATCAAATTGAACGAGACTCCGGTACCGAGCGAGTTTTACGTTGACACGGGTTGTCACGCATGTCCACGATGTCCCCTGAGCATCAAGATAGGAGCTTTAGGAAGGATTGAATGACATGTTGCGACAAACCATCCTCTTCGCCGTGCTGCTGTTCTCCGAGAAATCGCCCAACATTCGGGCCGAGGAGTACACGTTCGGCGACTGGACGGTGACGGTCGAGGCGAAGGTGTCTCGGCCGGTGGCAGCACACCCCCAATCGGCAATCCGGCTCGTGTCGCAAGCATCTTCGACACAAGACCTTCCGGCGATCGTCCCGGAACAGACGTCGGACGTGGGTTTGACGGACGTCCCCACGGCTGGAACTGATACGTCGGCGACAGACGGCGCCACGACTGCCTGTCCGCAGGGTTCGCCGGCCGATCTCGTTCGCCTGTATCGGCAGGTCTACAACGCCATTCCCTTCAGCCGGGCGGAATACGACGCCAGCCCGAGCTATCGGCATGATGCGACCATGGAATTCCTGTTCGGGCAAATGCGGCCGACGGTGATTCAGCGGGGCACGACCAAAGTGGACGTCAACCTACCGAGTGCCGATTTCGTTCCGCCGCCGTACAATCGCTACGGAATGAACTCCTTCTTCTACCCGTTTTACACGGGGGGAACTCGGGTCTACCGCGGATGGTAGCTGGCGGTCGGTCCCGGTTCACTTCCGGGATGACCTGTTCATGCATGACACCGCACGTCCAGCCGTGGTTCTGTTGAGTGGCGGACTGGATTCGGCCACGGTGCTGGCGATCGCAAAAGCGGAGGGCTATCGAGTCCACGCGATTTCGTTCGACTACGGCCAGCGCCACAGGTTTGAACTGGAAGCGGCCCGTCGAGTCGCCGCAGCCAACGAAGTCGCCCGGCACATTGTCATCCCGATCGACCTGCGGGCGTTTGGGGGATCGGCTCTCACCGACGACATCGCGGTCCCGCGCGACCGGTCGGACGAGGCGATGAATGCCGGGATTCCGATCACGTATGTCCCGGCCCGCAATACGGTGTTTCTCTCGCTCGCATTGGGCTGGGCGGAAGTGCTCGGGGCAAGTGACCTGTTTCTGGGTGTGAATGCGGTCGACTACAGCGGCTACCCGGATTGCCGGCCGGAGTTTGTCGCCGCCTTCGAGCAACTCGCGAATCTGGCGACGAAGACGGGCGTCGAAGGAACGCGTTGGCGGGTTCATGCACCGCTCATTCATCTGACGAAAGCCGACATCATTCGCCGGGGAACCGGGCTGGGTGTCGACTACGGTCTGACGCACAGTTGCTATGACCCGTTGCCCGACGGCACCAGTTGCGGGCATTGCGATTCGTGCCAATTGCGGCTCAAGGGCTTCCGCGAGGCGGGAGTTTCCGATCCTATTCGATATGCCTGACGCTCGGTGGGGGGTGCAATGGGCGCGGTCCCCGGGCGCTGTCGCGCCGTTGGGGCGATGCCTGCGGAAGACGCGAGTTTTGTCGCCGGGGTTCCCCGGCGGACCGATGTTTGGGTTCGGTCCGCCGGAGTTCCGTTTGGCGTCGATCAGGGGTTCGCACTGGCGTGCGAATAAGTACCTGACGTCAGGCAGCGCGCGGTCCTGGCGCGCCTCCAGAGGGGGGTGAGCCCCGCTGGGAAATGTGGGCCCCGATCTGGCCCGGAAGGGATGCTCCGGCGCGAGCGTGACTCGCGGGCTAGCTCATTGCGTCCCCTCGTCCTATGGCGCGGGGGTGCGCATTTGCGGGAGGGGGAGACACGGAGAGGGGGAGATGGGGCGATGAAGATAAAGGCGAACGCTCCCCGGTGGGTCGCGGCTAAGGTCGTGCCATTCTTGACGGAGCGCGGGCGGAGTCGCAGACTGAATCCAACGGCTTTCCGTCCCCTCGCCCGAAAGGCCCATCGGCATGCCGATTGTTTCCGTGTCGTGTTGGCAGGCACTGGTCGTTTTGACGATCGCGTCACTGGCCCCCGTCCCGACGGTGCTGGCTCAATCGATTGCGACGCCGTCGGCCGACTATGATCTGACGTATGCCGGCCGGAAAGAATTGGCGGAGCTCGCGAACCGGGCCGCGAACGCAGTCAAGACAGTCACGACTGTCGAAAAAGAGCTGAGTTCCCTGTACCAGAACCGTGAGAACGCGCGCTTACAGCATTCGCGCTTCGCGCAGCTGAAGCAAAAGGCCGACTTGCTGTACCAGGGCCATAGCCTGGAGATTGCGAAGCTCAATCGAGCCCTGCCAACGGCGCCGAACGCGGCGACGCTTGGACAGATCATGGCCGAGCTTGACCAGCGCAAACAGGCACGCGAAGCGGCCGCCGCCGAATCGCAGAACGCCCAGCGCAAAATTGAAGAGGCCGAGAGTGAGATCAAGGCGCTGATCACGAAAATCGAGCCCTTGGAGAAAGAGCAGGCGGCCGCCATTGATGAACTGTCATCAGCCCGCATTCGCTGGCGTGAGGTGACGCTGCCCGTCATGCGGCTCGCGCGGGGAGATTTCGAGATACTTGCCAGCTATCTCGAATACTGGCTGGCCCGCGACCCTTACTGGACCGAAGCGCTCGTTCTACGAGCGCTCGCCGCGCATCTCCTGGGAGACCCGGCGACGGCGGAGAAACGACTCCGGGAAGCCGAAAAGGTTCACGATGCCGGGACCACGGAACCGGGCGGGAACCCGGTCATCGAGGCCCTCAAGGCTTTAATTCACGACGACCGAAAGGCCGAGGTCGTTGCCTTGCGGCTGACGCGCCATGCACGTGATCGCGCGGTGGCGGGACATGCCTATTGCATTCTGGCACGCCTTCACGCGGCGATGTTGGATAATTCGCCGAAGGCCAGGGCCTACCTGGAAAATGCCATCAAATCCGATCCTGACAACCTGTGCGCCCAGGCCGATCTGGCCCGCTGGCAACTGGCTTCGCCCGATACCGATGACAATGAAATGGCCGCGGGAATCCGGACGCTCGAGGACTTGTGGAACCAATCGGCCTATCCGTCGTGGCGACTGGCGTTCGATCTCCACAATGCCTGCCGCCGCATGGGCAATGCGGAGGAAGAACGCAAGTATCGACAGGTTTTGCTGACAGGGAATGCCCCGGAAGCGATCAAGCGGATGTTGGGGGAGTAGTAGTTAGCAATAGTGGTTAGTAGTTGGTGGTTGGTGGTTGGTGGTTAGAGGCTGCAAGCGTCGCTCGTTACCGGTCCCTGTCCACGCATCTCATTCAGCGAGGCCGTTGTTGCAAAGCGAGCCAGTTGAGGGCTGAGAGCAGGTCGCCTTCGTGTCCGCCTTCGAAGAGGGTGAGCCGGGCGGGACCGGCGTGGCGGCGCAAGAGGACTTTGTGCTGCCGGTTCGCGTCGGTCGCATCGGCCGCTTCGGTTTCCAGCCCTGCGGGAATCGTGCGCGTCTCGACGATCGCACGAATGGACTCTTCGGGGACGACAGCCGCAGGGACGTCGTTCTCGCGGGCCAGCAGATTGAACGCATGCAGCGTGTGGCCGACCGGGACGGATCCGGTGTGACCATCGTGAATTCCCGCCTGGATATCGACCGGCAACTCTTTCGCGCGGGCCAGATACGTCAGGGGCGAACGCGCCTTGTACTCGGCATCGACCGCCGGACTGTCACCCGGCTTTCCGCCGCACACCGCCTCCAAGTGCTGGGCATACGTCTGTTTACGAACGACGGACTCGGCATGCCAGGCCGCGAGGTCGACAATCGGCACCCAGGCCGATGCCCCCGCCCACCGCTCGGGATGACGCCCCGCGAGCAGGAGCGTCATGTGCCCGCCGCCGGAAGCCCCTGTCAGATAGACGCGAGACTTGTCGACCTGTTGCTGCTTTGAGAGCCAGTCGACCGCGTCGAGCACGTCTTGCACCGCCAGATCACTCGCACACGCCTCTGGCCGAACATTGGGACCGCGAAAATGCGGAGCTAATAACAACCACCCGCGCTGTTCGCAAGCAGCCGCCAAGTCGTTGATATACGTGGGTTGTTCGTAGCCGCCGCTCCATGTATGCAGCAGAACGAGGAGCGGCCGCGGCTCGGTCGCGGGTTTCGTGGGGAGGGCGTAGCGAATGGGCTGCGGTGCACCATCGATCGAGCTGGGAATCCGCGTCTCACGAATCTCGCCGCCCGTCACCTGGGCCGCGAAGGCTCCGAGAAGGATCAAGCTGCACGCCAGTTGTCGCCGCATCGTGGTCACCTTTCGTCGCTGGTCTGGTGGTGATCGACCTGGCAAACGGAAGGGACGCCCGTCCCACAGCGTTCACCTGTCGTCGATCCGAGCCGTCATCTTGGCGTAGGCGGTCGCCCACCACAACGACGCGAGCGGCTGGGTCACGATACTCGCAATCGGGCAGACGGAGTTGGCCGCGAAATTCACCAGCCAGCCGACAAGACCGACGACGAAGCTGGTCCCCAGATTGATGGAGGTCAGCTCTCCTGCTCGTTGAAAAGACCCCATCACGGAAGCGTCGTCATCGACCATGACGAACAGATAGGGCCAATACCGCAGGATCAAGTAGACGCCGGGAGCGATACAGAGCATCATGCCCACGGCCACCGCCATGAAGAACAGGAACGAGGCTGCCGCCGACCGCAGGAAATATCGTCCGCCACTAAAGAGCGTCGCAATATCGACCGACTCGCCACGGGCGATTCCCAGAAAGATCATCGTCAACCCCGGCAAGAGATAGGCCCCGACCGCCAGCGGTATCAAAACAGTCGGCACGATGAATGCGATCAGCAACATTTCTCCAGGAGCCCGATCCGCGAGATTCCCGCCGACAATAGCCAGCGCGATTACGGGAATCGCCGCGACGATGCACAGCACGGTAAACAGCAGATTCGCGCCGATCGCCAGGCCAAATCGTTGCGAGAACAGGTTCCATCCCTCCGAGAGAACCACGCCGGCATCGACAATCTGGGGGCGGTCTTCGCGACCGTCCTCCGGGAACTCGGTTCCGCAGGACTCGCAGATTCGCGCTCGCGCCCGGCTCTCGGTCCCGCAGACGGCGCACGTTTTTGAGCCAACTCGTGATGCCTCGCGTGCTGCTGGGCGCGACGAAGTGGCCGGTGCCGCGATTTCCGGCATGGGGACGGTAATGAAGTCCCCACAGCCGGGACACTTGGCCTCCCGGCCGGCTTTGTCGTCCGAAGTCGACAAAAACTTGTCGCAGTGCGGGCAATGAAATTCAATCGCCACGGACGAGGCCTTCCGAAGACGGGTTTCGAAGCGGAGTCACGCGGAGACAGGATACCGGATTGAGGCCGGACACGGCCTCACCGTGTGATAACGCCCGCAACCGTCATTGGATCAAGGTCTTCGGGAAAAAAGGGACTGATTGGAAACTGGAGAGAGTAAACGCCCAACCGTCCGCCTTTACTCCCTGGCCTGCAATTCGGCGAGAACTTCATCCGAGATGCTGTAATTCGCCGTCACGCTTTGGACATCGTCGTTGTCGTCGAGCGCTTCGATCAACGCGAGGACGTCGGAGGCCGCTGCCACGTCGAGTTCGACGGTGTTGGCCGGGACGCGCTGGATTTCCGCGAGATCTGTGGCTAGGCCGGCCGCTTCGAGGGCAGCCCCGACTTCGGCGAAGACGTCGGGGGTGCAGGTGACTTCGAATGCGTCGCCATCCTGGCGGACGTCACCCGCACCGGCTTCCAGCGCCACTTCCAGGACATGGTCTTCCGTGAGCCCGGCGGCCGGAATGCGGTAGATACCTTTGCGTTCGAACATCCAGGCGACGCAGCCCGTGCTGCCGAGGTTCCCGGAGTGATGTTCGAACAACCGGCGGATTTCGCCCGCCGTTCGATTGCGGTTGTCGGTCAGGATTTCGCAGAGGACGGCGACGCCATGCGGTCCGTAGCCCTCGTAGAGGACTTCTTCGAAGGTCTCGGCCTGGAGTTCGCCGGTCCCCTTCTTGACGGCCTTTTCGATGGTGTCGTTGGGCATGCTCGACTTTTTGGCCCGGTCGATCGCATAGCGTAGCGACAGGTTCGCAGCCGGATCTCCGCCGCCATGCCGGGCCGCGACGATAATCAGCCGCGCGAGTTTGCCGAAGAGCTTGCCGCGCTTCTTGTCGACCAGCCCTTTCTTGTAGGCGATGTTTGCCCAGTGCGAATGTCCTGCCATGGCGTGCCCGAATAGCTCCCAGGAAATTGACGACGACCTGACGTCCGATGGGCGCCCGCTTCAGGTTCCGCGCCACGACACTCAACTCGCCACGACCATTTCTACTTCTTCGCGTGCTCTTTCAACTTGGCTTCCAGCGAGTCGATGAGCTTCTGGTCGGGGAAACGCTGCTTGCGGGCATCTGCGAGAGCTTTTTCCCAGGCCGCGACCGCGTCCTGAACGCGGCCCAAGGCCAGGAGGCAGTCTCCCAGATGATCTTGCAGCGTGGCGTCCCCCGCGCCGGTCGATTTTTCGATCGACTTTTCCAGGTACGGCAGCGCTTCGGCGGCTTTCCCCTGCTTGAACAGTACCCAGCCAAGACTGTCGAGATATGCCGCGTTGTCGGGTTCGGCGGTGACCGCCTTGCGAATCATCGACTCGGCCTGTTCGAGATTTTTCCCTTGGTCGGCGTACAAATAGCCCAAGTCGTTATTGACCGAGGGATCGTTGGGTTCCTCCGCCAGGATCACTTCGAGAATCTTCTCGCCGCGGGCCATATCCCCCTTCTGCACGTAGATATTCGAGATGCTGTATTGGCAGGCTCGAATCACGGACTTCAGCAGCGGGTTTTCGCGAAATTCCGGATGGTCGGCGACGATCGACTCGAACTTGGGAATGGCCTCGTCCCAGCGATGGGCGTGATAGTAAATCCACGCTTCGCGAAACCGCAGTTGCGGGTTGCCGGGAACGATCTTCAGCGCTTCCTCGATGGCCTTGATCGCGGCGTCCGTCTCGCCCCCCATTTCGCGGGATTGAGCCAAAGCCATCAAGAGATCGGGCCGGCGCTCGGCGAGCGACGGTTCCTTGAGGGCCTCTTCATAGACCGCGCTGGCGTCGGCGTGCCGACCTGCGTCCTGATAGATTTCTGCCAGTTCGCCATAGATCAGGAACTTGCGTTCTTTGGCCAGCGGCAGCGCCTTGCGGAAGAACTCGGCCGAGACATCGACCTCTTCTCCTTCGGAGGCCAGCTTGCCCAGGATGTACGCCTCCTCGAACGTCAGCGTGCTGGGCTCGGCCGTCGCCTGGGCTCGCCCGGCATCGAAGAGACTCGCCAGCAGCGACTTGTCTCCGGCGGCGGCTCTCAATTCCGCCTCCTGTTGCTGGGCCGATTCCGGGGAAACGCGGCTGAGGGCCGCCCCCAGCGCATCGATCAGTTCGTTGGGCTGCTTGAGTTGCCGCAGGACGCTGGCCAAACCCAGGTAGCCCTGCGCGTCCCCCGCGCCGGCCAGCGAGCGCTCGTAGACGGCTTTCGCCTCTTCCAGGTTCATCGCCTCGGCAAGTTTCTCGGCGTAGAAGTATTGGAGGAGCTTGTTGCGCGCGTCCTTGTCCGCGAGCGTTTTCAGGCGATCGAGCAATTCACTTTCGCGGCCGAGCTTCTTCAGAATTTCCGCCAGCAACTCGTACGCCGCCCGGCCTTTCGACTGGCGCTGGCCATCGAGGTATGTCTGCAACTGTTCCAGCGCGGCGTCCGGCTTGTCGGAGAGCAACTGCACCCGAGCCCGGTGGAAGTAGAGATTCCCTTCGCTCACGCGGCCGGATTTTTCAGCCAAATCGAAAGCTTCGCCAGCGAGGGCGACCTTGCCGCCGTCCAGGAGGACTTCGCCAATTCGCTCAAACGTCGTTTGCTGATCGCTCAGCAAGGCGCGGCGGGTCCGGAAATCGAGGCCGTACTCGGCATGGTCCCGCAGTCCCACGAAGACGGCCGAATAGGCATCCGCCGCTTTCTCCTTATCGCCCAGCACCGAATAGAGAATCCCCAGGCTCCGCATGAGCAGAATGTAGGCGGGAGATTTCTTCTCGAGACGCTCGGAATTCGCCGCCTGCTCGAGGTACTTGATCGCTTCCGGGAACTCCTGCTTATTGGCGAGGTGCGTTGCCAACTGTTGCAGCATTTCGACGTCGTTCGGATCCAGTTCAACCGCGCGCTGGGCATAGCGAACCGCATCTTCGATCAGGTTGAGACGAAAGCTCAGCGGCACCAGCGCCCGATACGTGTCGAGCAGATCGGGATCGAGGGCGAGCGACTTCTGATAGGCCTGAAAGGCCCGTCGCTGATCCGCGCGGGTCTCCAGCAGGCGCCCCGTCATGTACCAGCTCAGCGCGTCGGCTTTCTTGCGTTCCTCTTCGGTGGCGGGAACCTTGGGAACCAATGGCTCGACCGCCGCGTCGGCTTCCTGCTGGCGAAAATCGGGCTTTGCCGATTCGGCCGACGAGGCGGGACTGGGGGCCAGCAAGACCATCAGGCAGGCCGGACTCGCCAGCATCCCGATCCGAATCCATGATCGCATGCGCGTTCTCCCGTTCTGAATTGGCAGCCAACCCTTGCTGCAAGCGGGACGCCCCCGTACCCAGGTCCGACGAGGCATCGCCGGCTGGAGTCAGCAGCGGCCCTGCTTCGGCGACCACCGGCTTCCATTCTAGAATGGACCGGGGACGGAACCAACGCCGCACACGGAAAAGCCAGCAAGAGGCGGCAGCCCCGCCGGGGGCAGCCACCAGCTACCAGCAGCCAGCCTCAAGACTTAGTCGAGCGGGCCGGCTTCTTGGGGGCCGCTTTCTTCTTGGCCGGAGCCGGCTTCGCGGCTTTCTCGGCCTTCGCTGGCTTCGGGGGGGGCTTGGTGGCCTTTTTCTTGTCGTCGGCACTCGCCGGGGCCGCCTTCTTGGGAGCCGCCTTGGTCTTGGGAGCTGCCTTGTCCTCAGCCGCCTTGACCACCTTTTTCGCGGGCTTGGCGGCCTTGGCGACTTTCTCCTCGGCGGCAGCCGCGGCCTTGGCCGCCTGGGCGAGATATTTCTCGGCGCCGATTTTCATCAGTTGTTCGAGCCGCTCGATCGCGGACGCCGCGTCTCCAGCGGAGGAATCGGTTTTGGCTGCGTCCTCGGTGAACGCCGGCGCGAGATTGGGATCAACAGCCAGGCACCGGATGCTCGCGCAAAATGTTTCGGCTTCGGACTTCCGCACGAGCGACTTGAGCGACTCTCCGGCCTCTTCGAGGGAGCCTTCGCGGGGAACCAGGCCCAGCCACGACAAGAACCCGCGCGAGCTGTCGTCCAGCGGAACCAGATGGGCCCCAATCGCCACGTGCAGGGTGTACGCGCGGACGAACGGAGTCAGTTGCTTGATCTTCGCCAGTTGCTTGACGCCCAGTTCGAGCGTCTTCTTGCGAAGAGATTCCATCTCGAAGGCGAAGGACCGGTCGAAGACGTATTGCAGGACGCGGCGACAGCGAAACGCCCGCCAGTCCGAATCGGACAGCGAGCTGAAGACATCTTGCAGTTCGGTGATGGAACTGACGCGGGCCTCGTTCAGATCGGGGTATACGGCGAAGAGCCGGTCATACGCGGCCCGTGCCGCCTCGACCGAAGAGTTCTCGAGACACACCGAGAACAGCATCGTCTCCACCACGGGAAGGTCGGTGGGCGGCAGCGCGACCTTGTAGTGCTTCTTGGCCAGCGGAAGGAGCTTCTTGATCACGCCCGCCCGATCGGACGACTTGGTTCGTGCTGCGGCTGCCATACGCTCTCTCTGTTGGATTTCCCGACACAACTTCCGTGCAATGAGCCGTTTGCCTGGATTTTCGCAGGTTTCCGACAGGCACAACCGGTTGTGTCAGGGGTTCTTTGCTGTCTTGTTCGCAGTGATCTCGCGGGCCGTGGGCAAGGGGTCACCGCCCCCCTGATTCTCCTGAATCTTCTTCGTCCATCCCCTCTTCCGACTCGTCGTCCACGTCGTCGAAATCTTCGTAATCGTCCGCATCGTAGTCGTCGACCAGGTCGAGTTCCGCGTCTTCCCCTTCGTCCGCGTGCTCGTCGGGGACCGTTTCCTCGTCCGGAATCACGTCGCGCAACAGTTGAGAGGTCTCGGCGCTCTTCTTAACACCCTGGTCGAGCACGAATTTCAACACGGGCGTGTAGCGGGTCTGCATGCGGTCGGCGATCTTGGACTGGATGAAGCCCTTTGCCGATTCGAGCCCGTGCATGCACAGCGACTGCTGCTTGGGAGTCCCCATCACGGAAACGTAGACTTTCGCGGTGCGCATATCGCCCGCGACGTCAGCCCCGAGGACGGTGACGTTCTTGACGCGCGGATCGCGGATGTGGAAGAGAATGGTCGTGCTGACCACTTCCCGAACCGCTTCGGCAGCTTTGAGCAGACGACGGGATTTCATCGGAGCCGAGACCTTCTCCGCCAGGCAGCGCGGCCACAACCGTCAGGAACGGGGGCCATGGAACAGGAACTTACGAATCGAGCGTGCGGCGGACTTCCTCGATGCGGTACGCCTCGAACAGGTCCCCTTCCTTCACGTCGCTGAAGTTCTCCAGGCGAATGCCGCACTCCATCCCCTCGCGAACTTCCTTCACATCGTCCTTCTCGCGACGCAACGAGCCAATTCCATAGTTGTTCATCACCTTCTGATCGCGGATCAGATGGATGCGGTTCGACCGCTCGATCGTGCCGTTGAGGACACGGCAACCGGCGATCGACCCGAACTTGCTGATGTTGAACACCCGCAGCACGATGGCGCGACCGGTGGTGATTTCTTTCTTTTCCGGCCTCAACATCCCTTCGAGCGTCTGACGGATTTCGTCAATCACTTCGTAGATGATGTTGTACCGGCGAATTTCCACCCCTTCCGCCTGGGCAAGCTGCTGGGCGCGATCTTCGGCGATGACGTGGAACGCGACGATGATCGCGTCCGACGCGGCCGCCAGATACACATCGCTTTCGTTCACGCCGCCGACGCCGTCGTGCAGAATCTTGACCCGCACTTCGGGGTGTTCGAACTTGCCGATTTCCCCACGCAGCGCTTCCAGCGAACCAGGAGTATCCGCCTTGACGATGACGTTGAGATCCTGAACTTCGCCCTCGCGCGCCGCTTGCAGAATGTCGTCCAGCGTGCGACGCCCACCGCGATTGGCCAATGCCTGCACCCGGTCGCGAACCCGCCGCTTCTCGGCAATCTCGCGAGCAATTTCGAGATCGGGCAGAACATAGAACTTGTCGCCCGCCTTGGGAACGATATCGAGACCCGCGACGCGCACCGGCGTGCTCGGTCCCGCTTCGGTCACTTCCCGGTCGCGCTCGTCGTAGAGCATGCGGACGCGGCCATACGCTTCGCCCACAAGAACGACATCGCCGATCCGCAACGTGCCGTTCCGCACGATCATCCAGGCGATCGGTCCGCGACCTTCGTCCCGGAACGACTCCAGGCAGACACCGCTCGCGTCGCGCGAGGTGTTTCCGCGGTACTCGTGCAGTTCAGCCGTCAGCAGCAGTGTATCGAGCAGGTCGTCCACGCCCTGGCCAGACAGGCCCGAGGTCCGCACGACTTCGATATCGCCGCCCCACTCGGACGCCAGCACGTTGTGCTGGGCGAGATCCTGCAAGACCTTTTGCTCGTTCCGGTCGGGCAGGTCGACCTTGTTCATCGCGACGACCAGCGGCACACCCGCCGCACGGGCGTGCGAAATGCACTCGACCGTCTGGGGCATCACGCCGTCGTTGGCCGCCACGACCAGGACGACGATGTCGGTCACGTTCGCGCCGCGAGCCCGCATTTCGCCGAACGCCGCGTGGCCGGGCGTATCGACGAACGTCAGCTTCTTCCCGTTGTGTTCGACCTGGTAGGCGGCGATGTGCTGAGTGATTCCGCCGAATTCGCCCGCAGCGACGTTCGACGACCGCAAACGGTCGATGAGCGTCGTCTTGCCGTGGTCGACATGCCCCAGGATCGTGATGATCGGGGGTCGATCCGAAAGCTGGTCCGGTTCGTCGGGCCGAGCGAACTCTTCTTCGAGAATTTCTTCCAGGTCGGCTTCGCGCTGGATTGTCAGATCGACGCCCAGTTCCATCGCCAGTTCGGTGGCTTCGTCTTCTTCCAGCGGCGAGTTGATGTTGAGCATCTCGCCTTGCTGGAACAGGATCTGCAAAATCTGCTTCGCCGGCCGGCCCATCGCCTCGGAGAGCGAGCGGACCGTGATGGGAAGTTCGACCGACGCCGTCGATTTGAACTGAACGGTACCGCCGCCAGCGCGCCGCCGCTGCTTGAGCGGACGCTGTCGCACCACGGGACGATCACCCTCTTCCTCGCCAGCCGTGATCGGCGTGGTCTGCCGACGACGGTCGCGACGCTGGGCGCGGCTCTCTTCCAGGCCCATCCCGGCATTGCGATCGACGGCCGGTCGACGGCCGTCGCGACGCACGGTCGTGAGGTCGTCTTCGGCCTTCTTCTTCTCGGCCGCCTTCCGCATGTGGTCGGTCAGCGGGCTTTGTCCCTTGAGAATCGACTCGCTCAGCCGAATCTCGGGCTTCTGGGCCTTTTGTTCTTCGCCACGTCCCGGCTTGGCAACGGGTCCGCGAAATTCGGGAATCGCCGCGATCAGCGGAGCCGACTGCTGCTTCTTCGGAGGCTTCTTGGCACCGGCCGGCGGTTGCTGAGGCGATGCCGGAGCGGCACCACTGCCACCCGAAGTACCACCAGCAGGAGCCGGAGTCTGCCCACGCGGCGCACCCGACGTGTCGAGCGTTCCACGGGCCTGCATCGGCTGCATGTTGCGCATCGTGCGGAGCGTTCCCGAGGCGGGAACATAGTCGGAGCGACTCAGCTTCTTGCCCGGTGCCTGGCCAGCGGGAGCCTGCGGACCGCCTTCTTCGGGGGCCGCGGAAGGTTCCGTGGCCTCGGCAACGGTCTCTTCAGGCTCTTCGGCAAGCGGCGCGGCCGGCTCGGGTTCAACTTCTTCGAGGACCGGGGCCTCCGCGACGACGCCCGCGGCTTCGTCAACGGGCTCATCTTCCGGCTCGACCGAAGGAACTTCTTCCGCGATCAGTTCGGCTTCGACGTCGGCGCTCGCGGGGCGCTGACGGACGCCTGACGGACGCGAGGTCATTGTCCGAATCTGGCGGACCTTGCCCGCCACCTCGGGAACGTATTCGCGCGAGGGCGCGGCGGAGTCTTCCTGGACAGCCGTCGACGGGCCACCCTCGTCCGCATGAATCAACGCGAGCACCCGGTCGCGCTCTTCCGGGGAAATGCTGGCCAATGCCGAGTTCTTGATCGTGATTCCCGCTTTCGCGCAGAAATCGATCAACAACTTGCTGTCCATGTCGAGCTCTTTGGCGAGCGCGAAAATACGAATCTTCAAACGGGGTTCCTCTATGTTGAACCTCGACGCCCGAATCGCGTCAGTAATCAGCCCGTCCTCGTCCTGGCATCCGCCAACTCGTCCCCGGCACGGCCTCCGCTCCGCGGTCGGCCACGTCGGTCCCTATCCTTTCGCCATCAGGCCTCCGCCGATTTGTCTTCCGCCTCTGGTTCCGCGCTCGCTGCTTCCGGTTCGCCAGCGCTGGCCTCGGGCTCGACACTTTCGGTTGCCACGGCTCCATCCGTCGGCGCGGCCGCCGCGTCACTTCCTTCGGCTGTCGACGCCGCTGGCGCGGGAACCTCCCCCGCTGGCGGGTTCGCGACGCCGATCTGGGCCGCCAGCGCGTCGCGTTCCCGTTCGATGGCCGCCTGTTCCTTCATAAGAGCCCGGCGCTGTTTTTCCTCGGCTTCCAGCCGTTCACTCTCGCGCTCCGCGTATTCTATGATCTCGTCCACATCTTCGGCCGACAGTTCGCCCATTTCCGCGAGCTGATCGGGCTCGATCACGGACAGGTCATCGAAACTCAGAAACCCTTGAGCCACCAGGCTCTCGGCCAGTTCCTCGGTCATCTTGGGAATCGCCGAGAACGCCCCGACCGCCCGCTCGAGCTGCTCGTCCAACTCGTCGCGAGTCATCACTTCAATGTCCCAGCCCACCAGCTTCGAAGCCAGACGAACGTTCTGACCGCGCTTGCCAATTGCCAGCGACAACTGATCGTCCTGAACCAGGACGATGACCCGCCCCAGCATCGGACACAGAATCACGTCTTCCACCTGGGCCGGTTGCAGGGCATTGGGAACGAGCACCTGGAGCGAATCGTTCCAGCGGACGATGTCGATCCGCTCGTCACCCAACTCGTCGCGGATGTTCTTGATACGGGCCCCGCGAACGCCGACGCACGCCCCGACGGCGTCGATATTGCTGTCGATGCAGGAAACCGCCACCTTCGACCGGTAGCCTGCTTCCCGCGCCAACGAGCGGACTTCGATGATTCGCTCGGAAACTTCGGGAATTTCCAGTTCAAACAGCCGTCGCACGAACTCCGGATGAATTCGCGAGAGGATGATGCGGACGCGGCTGCCCTGTTTGCGAACTTCCAGGATAATGGCCCGCACGCGCTCGCCCACGCGATAGGTTTCGCCGGGCATCTGCTCGCTGCGCGGCAGCAGACCTTCGATCTTGCCGATATTGACCGTGACGGTCGCCCCTTCGACCCGGCTGACCGAGCCAGTAACAATCTGCCCTCGCAGATCGGCGAATTCGTCGTACATCGCGTCGCGTTCGGCTTCGCGAATCTTCTGAATCATTACCTGCTTCGCGGTCTGAGCCGAGATGCGGCCCAGAATGTCCCCCAGAGCATCGGCGCTGATCTCTTCTCCATTCCGCGTGACAGTGGGCTGGCCGTTCTTGCGGTCCAGATTGGCCTCGATGACGTCTTCTTCCGAATAGTGCTTGCGCGCGGCCGACACGATCGCCTGTTCGATCCCCTCGAACACGATCTCCTTGTCGATATTCTTGTCGCGATGGATCGCATCCACGATCCGCAGCAGTTCAGCACCGTTCATAGATCGACGTTCCGTCAAGTCCCAACGAGCGTCTCAATCGTCCGAGAATCAGTCGTTCCGACTGGTCAGAGCCATACAGCCCCGCCGCCCGGCCGAACGAAATCAATTCGCTAGACCCATTTGCGGTCTCTTTCCGCCTGTCCTCATCGCGCTGACGTTCGCCGATTTCGCTGTCGAGCGTTTCCCCGCCCGACCTGTCGAAGCGTCGTCCGCCAGCTCTCACATAATTCATGAACCAAAATACCTGCACCAACGAAAAAAGCGGGTGCAGTGACCCACTTTGTCGCGCCGCGCAGGGATACCCGAACGACGATCCAGCCTCCACCCGTGCTTTCGTCTCCACGAAAACTGCCCCTGACGGAGCGTCGGATAACGAGCGGAGGATTCAAGTTACGGTCATTAGCACATGGAACAGGTCCTTCGACACCACACCCCATGCCGGGAACGGACCGCGAACCGGTTCGATCTCCTCGAACCAGCGCTGCAGCCGCTGCCTAACCCTTTGAACGGTACAAGTCTTAAGGCAGACTGTCAAGCAGCCCCCATGAAATCACGCCAAGATCACGACCGCACGCGCCGCCCTGAAGCGGCAGTCGCAATCATGGCACAACATTCAGGCTGGCAGAGAGTTAAGACGCTATTTGAACCCGCGGCGACGAATCGTGCTGTAGCGCTCCAACGCCTCGAGAATAATCGGAAACGCGGTCTTCGCGCTCGTGAGCTCGTCCACTTCCACCGCCTTTCCTTCCAGGAGCTTATAGTCCTGGAAAAACCGGCGGATCATCGCCAGCCGGTGAGGCGGAAGTTCGCTCGCCTCGTGGAAGCAGTTGAACTCCGGATCGTGGACGGCGATCGCCAGAACCTTGTGATCCTTTTTACCGCCGTCGATCATCGTCATCAGACCAATGGCGCGAGCCTGAACAAGCGTCAATGGATCGACCGGTTCCTGACAGAGAACCAGAACATCGAGCGGGTCATCGTCTTCCGCGAGCGTCTGCGGAACGAAGCCGTAGTTGGCCGGGTAATAAACGGCCGAGTGGAGCATGCGGTCGAGCCTTAAAAGCCCGGTGTCCTTGTCCAATTCGTACTTCACGCTGGATCCGCGGGGGATCTCGATGACCGCAGTAAACTCGGCCGGGAGATCTTCACCGGGAGTCACATCGTGCCAGGCATGCATCCCCAACGTCTCCTGCTCCCTTCGCGTACCGCGCCGCTCATCGGTCCGCGGCTCGCAATTGGTGCGGCCATCGCCTTGTTCACCACTCCGGTGAACCGTCAATTCTTACCGGTAGTCTAACAGTGGCCGGAGGGCTTCGCCATCCGCTGCCTCGCGCGGTTACCAGAGCCTTCGTCTTTTTCAATTCGGGGCAGCGCTCCCCTGCGGGTCGCGGCTAAAGTTCATGATCATTCGTCGTCGTCGCCGGATTGCCGCATCTGACGTTTGAGTTCGCGACGCTGCTTCTTGCTTAGCCCGCGGAATGGGTCTCCTCCGGCGTCGACTCGCAGTTGACGTCCGCCGTGCGAGGAACCCGATGATGAGGAATCCTCATCGTTAGCACCGCCGCCAGTTTCTTCGGGAGCCGTCAATCGTTCGAGTTCTTCCCACTCATTTCCCTCGGATGACGACGATTCATCAGAGGTTTCGCCAGAGCTTTCGGAGTCAGCATCCTCTACCCATTCCGAGTCCCCCGCATCGCTCCAGTCCTCGCCCGACTCGTCCGCGGTTTCCACCTCTTCCGCTGCCTTGCGACGACTGCTTGTCTTGCGTGGAGTTCGCGACGTCTTCTTTTTCGTCGTCGTCGGTTTGGTGGTTCGTTTCCGCGTTCGCTTCGGCTTTTCCTCTTCGATCTCGGAGTCCTCGCCGGACGGTTTGCCCCAGTTCCAGACGCGGCGAACGACAGCCCAGATGGCCCCCAGCCAAGTCCGCTCGCGCACGGTTCGTTCCGGAGGATCGGCACACACGTAGGCGGTGTACCAGGCCTGTAGCCAGAGTCCCGTGAACAGCAGACCCAGTCCAGACAGATAGGCGCCATCCACGGCGATTCGCCACTCGCTCGAGAGCAGCGTAATCGACCGCTGTGGAGCCATGAGCGTCGACCAGACCATCGCGGCAAGACCGAAGCGGGTCAGCGCCACGCTGCCGCGCGAGCGCCGCAGATCGCGATCGGCATGCATCCCCACCCAGCCGCCGATCAAAGCCAGCGGAACCATCCAGGTCGCTGAAATCCAGGGACTTCCGGCCGGCAGACGCGCGGCCAGCAGCCCGCGTGCGACGTTTTCAACAGGATCCGTGAGCCCCGTCGACGCGGCGAATCCCACGATGACGAGGATGCTGCCGGCGGCCGCCCAGATGCGGTATCGGCCGTTGTAATCGACTTCACTTTGCGACCGGAACCAGGCGATCAGCCAGCACCAGGCCCCGCACAGCAGCCAGCCGAACAGTTCGGCGGCCGCCATCAGACGCGGGTGCGCCCCCGCCAGCAAATGATCGGCGAGCGGTTTGACTTCGGTGCGAACGGGAGGCGACCAGGTCTTGGAGATGGCCACCGCCAGAAAGACGAGGGACAAAAGCCCCCCCATCGCGGCGATTTTCCAGACAGCTTTCGGCACCCAAGGGACCGAAATCAACTGGCCCGCGGCGGTGCGAACTCCGCGCAGCCCACCCTCACCATCGGCTGCCGCTTCCCCGACGTCGGGTTGAACGGCCAGACGACGGCGGCGGCGGTCATCGCTGGTACGTCCACCGGCTAGTGACATGATCGCCGAAAATCGTCACCAGACAGTGCCGGATGCTGTTCGCCGCGAACAGCCCTGTCGCCCTGGCGCGTGATGACTGGGGTCAAAGGTTGAGAATTGGGGACCAAGACGGGCCCGCTTGCAGCCTCCCTGTCATCGGACGCCACGGCACGGCCGCGAAAGCAAATCCGAAACGTGAGGGACGGCCCCTCGAAACAACCCCGTCAACGCAGGCAGCCCAATTTAAACGCCGCGTAGAACCTTCAAAATTGACAGACCCGCGATTCCGTGGTACGGGAAAGAGACTGTTTGGAATCGGCAGAAATTGCCGATTGTCGATCAGACGGGCATTCCCCTGTTTCAGCCCTTCCGCGAGCGGACCATGGACGCACTCCCCTCGGGCGACGAGACCGCGATGGCACCGACCTACCAGATTCTGGTCATCGACGACGACCGCGCGTTCCGCGAGGTCTTGTGTGAACTGCTGGAACCGTGCCTCACCCCCATCGAAGCGGAATGCGGCGAACAGGCCCTGGAACTGGCTGACGACGCGACGTTTCACATCGTGATGTGTGACATGCACATGCGGGAACTGACGGGGCTGGAAACACTCACCCGACTCCGCGACCGGGGCTTCCACGTCCCGGGTCTGCTGATGACAGCCGACTACACCGAAGACCTGGCCCGCACCGCCCGCGACGGCATCGCCTTCGACGTCCTCAAAAAGCCAATCAGCAAATCCCTCCTCCGCAACACCCTCGCCACGGCGATGGGGTTGACGTACCACGACGCCGGGATCGTGAACCGGCTGCTGGAGTTGTGAGGAAGGAACCTTCCGACGAGGATTTCAAGAGGTCGGGCCACCCAACGGTTGCCAGAGGTCGGGAAAGACTTTTCGTCGAGACCGGCCTTGCACGATGGCCGTGATGGGCGATGATGGCAGCCGTCGACTGACCTGAATCTCACGCTCCTGGCCCGTTCCATGATCCAGCGTCTGTACGTTCACAATTTCCGCTGCCTGGAAAACTTCACGTTCGTTCCGGGTGAAGATTCCACGGCGCTCCTGATTGGTCGGAACGGTAGCGGCAAATCCACCATCCTGAATTGTTTCCGGCTGCTACAGACACTATGCCGCGGTTCAAATCGAGTTAGCACTCTAGTCTCGGCGGCTGATTTCGCCCAACATCGTCCGGAGCATCCGATCAGAATCGAAGTCGATCTGGTCATTGACGAGAATCGATACGCGTACGCCATCGCGTTCGAATGGCCGCCCCAGTTTCACGAAGCCAGAATTCTTGAAGAGCGCCTGTCCGTTGATGGGCAGTCGATCTTTTCTCGCCAACATGCGCAGGTCTCCCTCTCCGGTGGCGCGACGTTTGGCCTCGACTGGCACGTCGCCGCCCTGCCCATCATCAATCACGCCGCCATTCCCCCCGTCAGGTTCTTTTTCGCGTTTTCCATAATCGTGGCGCCGATTCCGGATTTGATGGCTGGGTTTTCAGAACAACCCTCGCCAGAACTTTCGTACAACGGAGCGAATCTTGCATCGTGCCTGAAACATCTTCTGGGAAGAAAACCAGCGGCCTACGGGATCATCGAAGGCTATCTCAAGGAAACGATTCCCGACTTTTCATCGCTTGAATATGTCGATCGCGGAGAAAGCGGATCGCAGTTGATCGTCAAATTTGAGCAACAGAATCCGACTCGCCACTTCGCGACGGACTTCATTGCCCTTTCCTCTGGAGAAAAATGCTACTTTCTGAGCGCCTATCTCCTCGCGCTACAAACTGCCGGCTATCCGGTCTTCTGTTTTTGGGACGAGCCAGACAATCACCTATCGCTCTCCGAAGTCGGACAATTCATCATCGCTCTCAGAAGGATGGCTCATCACAAAGGGCAATTCCTCGCAACGACCCATCATCCCGAGACCATTCGAAAGTTCTCCGACGAAACCACTTTCGTGCTGACGCGGGCATCGCATCTCGATCCCACTGTCATCAGGCCGTTGTCGGATTTCAGGTTTGAAGGCGATCTCATCAACGCTCTGATCCGGAATGAGATCATAGGATGACGATTGATGGCATATCCCCCGCATGCGTATGTCATCCCGGAAGACGATGCCTGCCGGCAGATCGCGGATGGATTTGTGCTCCAGGAAAATGTCGACAGTCGCCGCATCCAGGTGATGCCGGTCGCGGGCGGATGGGGACACGTCCTGGAGACCTTCAAGCGTGAATATGTCTCGTTACTCCGGAATCGCGAGCGCGACCACGCCATTTTGCTGATTGACTTCGACGGAGCTTTCGATCGTCGATTCAGCCACTTTCAGCAGGAAATTCCTGACGACATTGGCTCTCGCGTATTTGTTGTTGGGGCACGTGACGAAGCGGAAACATTGAAACGAGCCTTGAAGCAGAGTCTGGAGCGAATCGGTCGATCACTCGCCGAAGATTGCAATGACGGCATCACAACCCACTGGGACCACGATCAACTTCAACACAATGACGGAGAGCGAAACCGTCTCAGAGACGCCGTCAAACCGTTTCTCTTTCCCTCTTGAAACGGACCAACAGCCTCGCCGGGCGGACGCGATCTCCGACTGGGAACCTCTTCGCGGACTGACTCGGTGGTATCGCCCGGCCCCCACTCGGCGTACGATTGAGCGATCCCGCAATCGACTACGCGCCCAAGGAGTGCCCCTCATGCCATGTAGGAAGATTCTTGTCCCGATGTTGCTCGCTTTCGCCACGTTCGGCTCGCTGAATCCTTTGGCAGCGGAAGAAGCGAAACCGGAATCGGTTCGCGTCGTGAAGGAGGAAGCCGCAAAGAAGCGGGAGGCGCAGTTGGAAGCGCGGTTGCAGAAGTTGGAAGCGGTTCTTAAAGAGATCGCGGCCGCGCCGAAAGTGGCGGCGAAGCCTGCGGCGGTTCCGAGTGGCCGATACCAGATGCTCAAGGCCGGCGACCGCGTTGTGATTCTCGACACCGAAACCGGCAAGACCGAGATCATCGAACCGAAGGCGGACGCCGCGATTCAGAACGTCGAGGTGGGCAAGGCAATGGTCGTGGTCACCGTGCTGGGGAATGTTTCGCAAAAGCCCGCGGACAAAGAGCCGGCTGAGTGATTCGCCCCGTTCGCGATCAAGAAACGAACCGGCCGCGGGACTGGAGAATGCTCCAGAGCCCGCGGCCAGTTTCTTATCCACGCTCTGTCATGGACGCCGGTTTTATTCGGGCAGCTTCGGGCTTTCCGTCGGCTGGCCGGTCGGCGACGTGACAGCGATCTTGACCGGTTGCGCTTCCGGCTTCTTCGCGATCCGCAACGACAGAACGCCGTTGGTCAGTTCCGCTTTCACGTTCGACGCGTCGACCTTATCGCTCAAACGGACGTGCCGTTCGAACCGGCCGAAACCGCGCTCGTTGTGCCAGCAGCGGCCACCCTCTTCGCAAGGTCGGCGTTCGCCACTGAGCGTCAACATGCCATCGTGGAACTGCACATCGAGGTCTTCCTGGCGGAAACCGGGAACGTCGATTTCCAGCAGCAGTGCGTCATCCGTCTCCCGAATCGTCATCGCCGGACGATAGCCGGTTGAACCATTGGCGGTCCGTTGCGGAAAGAGTTCCTCGAAAGCCTGATCCATCTCCCGACGGATGGCCACGAAGGGATCCGCAGCCGCCGCCTGCCACCGAGTCGCAAGATTCGGAAACATGTGCTCATCCTCCCAAAAACGACCATCTGTGAAGGCGGGTCGACACCCTGTCGACCACGCCTCATGCTCACGGCGGGACCGCCCCGCCGTGTTAACGATCACTGGGAACTACGCTGCAGCTGCCACTTTTGTTGGATCGCCAAGTTGGCAGTCCTTATGCCATTCTGGCAGCAGTCGCGACATCGCCCATTCCGAACAAGAATCCACAACTTCATTCACTAAAGAGACTTGTGATTACTGACTATCAACGGCATTCGGGTTGCTCTACTTTTACCCATGAAAAATGCGTGCCAATCGCCTTCGCCCGGTTCAAAGACGCGGGACGGCCGGCGGACCATCTTTGTTCACTATTTTTCCAATTCTAACACAACCTCTGTGCAATGTGGTGTTGCCTGTTTTTGCACGGTTTCTGACAGGCACAACCGGTTGTGTTAGGGACTCTTATCAACCCGAGGATTGCCGATGTCGACGACCACCCCCGAGCAATTCACGTTTCAGGCCGAGATCAAACAGCTTCTCAACATCCTCTCGCATTCGCTCTATCAGAACCGCGAGATCGCGCTCCGCGAGTTGCTCTCGAATGCCTCGGATGCCCTCAACAAGCTGCGCCACGTCCAGCTCACCGATGAGCAGGCGCGGGGCGGAGCCGACCTGGAGATCGTGCTGGAGCCCGATAAAGAGGCCAAGGTGCTGACGATCCGCGATACGGGGATCGGCATGACGCACGACGACCTGATCCAGAACCTGGGGACGATTGCCCGTAGCGGATCGAAGGAGTTTCTGAACCAGTTGCAGGGCGACTCGAAAAACGCCCTCGAACTGATCGGGCAGTTCGGCGTTGGCTTCTACTCGGCGTTCATGCTGGCCGACAAAGTGGAGGTCGTGACCCGCAGTTACCGCGAGAACACAGGCTGGCGGTGGGAGTCCGACGGCAGCGGCCAGTTCACGATTGAAGCCGTGGAAGGAGAGGTTCCCCGTGGCGCGCAGATTCGCCTGCACCTGAAGGCCGACCAGGAAGAGTTCCTTGAGCCGTTCCGGCTGAAGTCGATCGTCCGCAAGTACAGCACGTTCATTCCCCACCCCATTCATCTGGAAGGGGAACAGCTCAACGAGCAGCGGCCAATCTGGGTGGAACCGAAGTCGCAGGTCACCGAAGAGCAATACGTCGAGTTCTTCCAATGGCTCAAGCATGGCTCGACGGAGAAGCCGCTGTGGCATCTGCACCTGTCGAGCGATTCGCCGCTCCAATTTCATGCGATCCTGTACTGCCCGCCGAAGAACTATGAACTGTTGGGCTTCGGCCGGGTCGACCATGGCCTGAATCTGTGCGCGAAGCGGATTCTGGTGCAGGACGACAACCAGGATCTGCTGCCCGACTATCTGCACTTCCTCTACGGCGTCGTCGATTCCGCCGATCTGCCGCTGAACGTCTCGCGCGAGACGCTGCAGGACCATAAGCTGATCCCGAAGCTCAAGAAGGTGCTGACGAAGAAGACACTCGACTTCCTCGCCGACCTCGCGACCGAGAAGCCGGACGACTACCGGACGTTCTACAGCGAGTTCGGCCCCATCCTGCGGACCGGCATCGCCGAGGATTACGACAATCGCGAGCGGATCGCCAAGCTGATGCGGTTCCACAGTTCGCATGGCGACGACCGAGACGCGATCACCACGCTGGACGATTACCTCCAACGCGCAGCCGAGGGGCAGGAGCAGATTTATTACCTCAGCGGAGCCGACCTGACGTCCATTGCCGCCCATCCGCTCCTCGAACCATTCCGCAAGCGGAACCTGGAAGTCCTGTACCTGACCGACCCGGTCGATGAATTCGCGCTGACTCGCCTGGACAAATACGCTGACAAGGACCTGGTCTCGATCGACTCGTCCGACGTGAAGTTCCCCGCCAGTACCGACGCTGCCGCGATGGAAACGCGCGAACTGCCGAAGAACTTCCAGCGTGTCGTCGAACTCTTTCGCGGCAGCCTCGACGAGCGTGTCGGCGACGTCCGGCAATCGGACCGCCTGACCGACAGCCCATGCTGTCTGATCAATCCGGAAGGCTCCTTGAGCAGCCAGTTGCAGAAGGTGCTGCGCCAGAACCAGAAGGACTTCCAGCCGCCGAAGCGGATTCTGGAGATCAACCCACACGCCGCGTTGATTGGCCGATTGTGCGATCTCTCCGCGAACCCGGAGAACGACGACTTCATCCGCCAGACAGCCCGTCAGCTTTACGCCACGGCCGAACTCCAGGACGGCCTTGTCAGCCGTCCGGAAGAGACCGCGAAGCTGATGCAGTCGCTGCTGGAAGACCTCGCGAAATCGAAGTCGTCGATTATTGTGTGAGGGGGTCGTCGGGGAGGACCGCCGAATGCGTCGGCGGCTTTTCATTGGGAGGAGATGCCAAGGCGTTCCGCGTGGGCTTGCGCGATGACTTCGACGGAGTCGTCGTCGATCATCGTCAATCGGGAATAGCGGGGGTGCTTGGAGTCTTTGTAGGGGTCGTTGTGGCGGGTGTTGTAGCAGCAGATGAAGGCCCAGCGCGGGTTTTCGCTGCGGTTCTGATCGGAACGATGCAACACATTCGCGTGGAAGAAGACCGCGTCGCCCGGAGCGAGATCGCAGTAGACCAGCGGCATCCGTTCCAGAATGGCGGGAATGCGTTCGGGGTCGGCTCCCGTCTGTTCGCCCACCTTCATGTGGTCGATGCGGCCGAGGCGGTGTGAGCCCGGCACGACCTGGAGGCAGCCGTTTTCGCGATTGGCCCGGTCGACGGCGATCAGGCAACTCGCCATGTCGGGCCAGAGACAGCCATTGTTGTACCAGTACCCATAATCCTGGTGCCAAGCCCAGGCGCCGCCGGTGCGGGCCTCTTTGAGGATCATCTTGTGGTGGTAGTGGTAGACCTCGTCTTCGAGGAGGCGGGTCATCGTCGCGACGATGCGGCGGCTGCGGACAATCGCGCCGTAGACCGAGTCGGCGGGGAGTTCGTTCCGCACGACGAGTTCGACAGCCCCCCCTTCCCCATCCTGTCGGCTTCCCTTCTCATGGCGTAACTGTTCGTCGGCCCGGGCGATTTTCCCAAGAAGGTCGACCTCACTCTCGCTCAGCAGTTGACGGGCAACAAAGAACCCATCGCGCTGAAACGACGCGAGCTGCTCATCGGACAGTTGGAACACGGCCATGGGGGGCGATCTCTGTGGCTGGGGAGTCGAGAGTCGAGAGTCGAGAGTCGAGGAAGGCAAAACAAAGAGACGTTTCTCTCGCCCCTGGACTCTCGACTCCAAACGTCAGGCTAGCGTATCGACGTGGGGAATTCATGAGCCGGGCTCGTCGAGCGCGTAGACTCCTGGCAGATGGCGGTAGTCGCCGTCGAAGTCGAGTCCGTAGCCGACGACGAAGCGATCCGGAATCTGGAAGCCGTAGTAATCCGGAACCAGGCTCGTCTGTCGACGCTCCGTCTTCCACAGGAGAACAGCCGTTTTCAGCGATCGCGGTCTGGCCTCGTTCAATCGCTCAATGATCCGTTCGAGCGTCCGGCCGGTGTCGAAAATGTCATCGACAATCAGCACATCACGACCGGCGAGAGCCGACAGGTCGCCCAGGCACTCGACCTGCAATTCCCCGGGACTGGTGGCCGTGCCGCGATAGCTTGACGCCCGCAGGAATTCGAGCTTCAGCGGCAAGCCGACGACTCGAATGAGATCGGCCGTGAACAAAATTGCCCCCGACAGGACGCTCACCACGGTCAGCCGGCGCTCGGCGTAGTCATTGGCGAGTTGCTGGCCCATTTCTGTCAATCGGCGGGCAATGTCGTCGGAGGAAAAAAGAGGCTGCATTGGCGTTCCCAGGAATGCGAGAATCATCCGTCATGGGCACAATGATCGAAGTTCTCGAAAGACTCCAGCGCGCGAACCGGTTCTGGCTTCGACTGGACCGTGTTGCCAGAGATTTACCGCAGATGACGCGGAGAAAAGCAGACTTGATCCCGTTTGTGTCAAGCTCCACAAACACCTGGATCGAAGCGGGATTCTCTTCGTCCCCTGCATTTCCTCCGCGTTCTCGGCGACCCCTGCGGTTTAAGAAAGTGCGATGAAGAGATGAAGAAAAGAGCAATTCGAAAGAGCGTTCGAGGCACCCAGGGTTGAGGAAGCGTCGCTATCTACTGTTTTTACAGTTGACATCTACGGCAAAACCCGTAGCATCAGTTTCGCCTTGCTAATCAAAGGATTTGTTTCGATGGCACGTCCCAAGTTGCCGCATCCGACGCCAGCCGAGCTGGAGGTTCTCAAAATCCTCTGGGAGCGCGGTCCGCTGACGGTCCGCGAGGTGTTGGATCACATGTCGACGCAAGGCGACTCTCGCGCTTACACCTCGGTGATGAGCCTGCTGAACGTCATGTCCGACAAGAGATTGCTCCAGCGCGAGCCGGAAGGTCGCGCCTTTCGTTACCGGGCGGCCATCAACCGGCAGCGGGCGCTCGGTCAACTGATTACCGACGTCTGGCAACGGGCGTATGAAGGGTCGACCAGCGCCATGGTGGCCCACCTGCTCTCGGAAACCCGTCCGAGCGACACGGAATTGGCGGAGATTCGCCGACTTCTTGAGCGTTTCGAGTCGTCGGAGGGGAACGAATGAATTTCGAAACCTGGACGACCTGGCTGGCGACGGCCCTGATTCACTTTGTCTGGCAGGGAACGCTGATCGCCCTGGCGGCGGAAGCCATCCTGGCAGCGGCGCGATTCATGAAGCCCCAGGCGCGCTATGCCGTGTTGGTGATCGCTCTGTTCGCCATGGTTCTCGCGCCTGTCGCGACGCTGAGCGTTTTGCGTCCCGAGATGGCGACCCGTTGGGCTCCCGCACCGCTGAGGGGAACCGTGTCGCCGCGCGTGGCGTATTCGGAGGTCGTTCCGATGGACGAGCTTCCTACTTCGGTCGCGGCGCCGCAGCCAGTTGGTCATCTCGGCGCGAAGTCGGCGTTGAACTCGCCGAACATGTCCGATGTTGGGAACGTCACCAACGCGACAGTCGGCGCTGGCCTTCCGGAAGCTGTGTCCAATCTTGTAGACGAAGCGGCATCGGCGACAGCGATCGCTCCCTGGCTGGTTTCAGCGTGGCTTCTGGGGGTGGTGCTGTTGAGTGCTCGCTTGCTGCTCGGGCAGTGGTTCCTGGTTCGCTGGCGGAGGCAATCCTCGTCGGCACCGGCGGCTTGGCAGCAGTTACTCGCACAACTGAAGCGGCGTTGTCCGGGAACGAACCGGGTTGAACTCCGCCTGTTCGCCGGGCTACGCAGCCCGTGCGCCGCCGGGGCGTGGCGACCAGTCATCTACTTCCCCGCTGCCTGGGTCACCGAACTGCCGCCCGAGGCCTTGGAAGCACTGCTGGCGCATGAACTGGCGCACATTCGCCGGGGCGATGTGTGGATCGTCTGGTGCCAGCGTCTGACCGAAACGTGGTTGTTCTATCACCCGGCCGTCTGGTGGCTGTCGACGCGGATCAGCCACGAACGCGAGTTGTGTTGCGACGATCTGGCGGTGTCGCTGACCGGCCACCCCCTCAAGTACGCACAAGGTCTGGAATTCGCAGCCCTGGCATGTCGCCAGGCTGAACGCCCGTTGTTGGCATTGGCTCTGGGAGGTTCTTCGATGGAGTTACTGCAACGGATTCGAAGAGTATTGGGTGTGTCGACGGCTCCGTCCGTCGCGCGCCCCTGGTTGACAGGTTCCGCCGTCATGGGCCTGTCGCTGGCAACCGCGACGGGTGTGTTCCTGATGCCGGATGGTTCCGGCGACTCCTTGACATCCACTCTCTTTGCCCAGGAGGGGGATAAACCCCGGGAAGACCGTCCCGAACGACCGGATGGTCCTCCGCCGGGCGAACGCGAAGTTCGGCCGCCCGAAGCCCGCGATGGCGGTCCGCCGCGTGGACCGCGCGAGGGGGAACGACCGCCGGGCCCACGAGATGGCGATCGACCTCCCTTTGAAGGCGGACGTCCGCCTCGCGAAGGGGAAGAAGGTCGTCCCCCATTCCGCGAGGGTGGTCCGCGTCCCCCGTTCGGCGAAGATGGCCCCCGGCCGCCGCGTGAAGGGGACGAAGGTCGACGTCCTCCCTTCCGGGAAGATGGTCCGCCCCCACCGCATGTCGTGATGGCGGAACTGATGCACATGGTCCGCGACCTGCGGCATGAAGTGGCCGGGCTGCGTCACGAGATCCGCGAGTTGCACGAAATGCGACATCGCGACATGGAGCGGATGCACGACGCGATGCGACAGGGTCCGCCGCGCGACGGAGATCGCCGGGGACCGGGACCTGGTCGTCCGGACGAGTTTGGCGGCCCCGATGGTCCACGTCCGCCTGCCGGACGTGGCGAACCGGGTCCGGACGGACGCGGACCGCGTCCCGAGGGACGGGATGGCTTCCGACCGGAGGGACGCGATGCACCTCGCCCCGAAGGCCGTGGCGGTCCTCGTCCGGAAGGACGCGATGCCCCGCGCGAGGATGGCCCGCGTTCCCCAGGAGCACCGCGAGACGGCGATCGTCCGGGAAGTGCCGAGAAGCCTGAAAGCAAGTAGCGGCGCTGTCGAATTTAACTGGTTCTCATGCCTTGCGTGGAAACGCCCGCACTTCAAGAGCCGTGCCTCGAACTTGAGGAACCCAAGACCAAGCGTCAGGGTGTCCCACGCCAAGCCTGGGACCAGGAACAAGAGCGCGGGGAAGCCGGTTTCGACCGTGCTTCCCTGTTTGCTTTTCAGCGCCGCGGATCCGCCTTCCCGCGGCACGACTCATTCACTCGCCGGAAGGGTTGGCGGTGTCGCCGGAGAGACCCAGACCTTCGGCGAAGTCTTCGTTGTCATTTGGCGAGGTCGTGTCGCGCGGTTCAACGGAAGGAGGACGTTCGGCACGCGGACCTCCTTGCTCGCCCGACTTCGCGGCGGGGCCATGACCGGGGGCGGGAGGCTTGGCACGAGGCGGCCTCTTGTTGGGGCGATCCGCTCCTCGAGTGGCGGGAAAGTCGTTCCCCGCGCTGACCTCTGGCCGCCATTCCGGAAGAGGAATCCGGTCCGGCAGCGTCACCAGGCCGGGAGGCAACCGTCCCGATCGCTCGGCGACGATGGTCATCCAAACGGGGGGCGATTGACAGGAACACTGAACGCTGGTGATGTCGGCCGGCATGCGGCGTTCCTTGCCGCAGCGGCCGCATTTCCACGCACGGCGGACGTCCAGCACGGTGCGATTGCGCGGACCTTTCACGGTGTCTTCTCCTTCGAGGCCGGCGCTTTCAGAAACTCGTTGGTCCACGCCTCGGCCACCGTCACCTTCCCCGATTCCAGCGAGGCCGACTCTTCCATCTGCCGGACCAGCGTGTCCCAGCGCTCGGCGGACATCTCTCCCCACGTTTCGGGAGAGGCATCAGCCGGAGGACATAGCGGTCGCAGCACGCCCACGCCAAATTCCAGAACGTCGAGGGCCATTTCGGGGTTCTCGGAATGGATGAACTCGTTGGTTTCTTCCGGATCGCTCAGATACTTGAGCCATCCCCGTCGCGAAGCCCGAACGACTTTGCGGACCAGTTCCGGCTTTTCATCGAGGATCTTCCGTCCCACCACCAGCAGGCTGGTATAGGTGTTGAAGCCGAGATCGGAGATCATCAACTCGCGAGTTTTGGCTCCTTTGCCGGCGGCCACGAATGGCTCGCTGAAGCTATACGCCTGCTGGCCGTAGTTCTCTTCCACCAGGAACGAGGCGAGGCTTCCGGAATAGGGAACGATCTGCACGTTCGACAGATCGACCTTCCGCTGTAAAAAGGCGGCGAACGGCTGCCCGGTGTTCATCGCCAGCTTGAACGACTTTTGCGTCGCGAGGTCCGCCAGGGTTTTCACGGCGGAGTCTTCCCGCACCATGATGCAGCGGGGGCTGTCGACAATCGGGGCCAGCACGGCGACCACGTCGGCCTGCTGCGCCCGCGCGAGCAGCAGTTTGTCGGCGTTGTCGACGCCGAAGTGCATCACGCCGTCGGCGACATTTTGCAGTACCGGCGCCTTTGGGCCGCCAGGTTCGATGACGACGTCGAGCCCTTCTTCCTCGAAGTAACCGTGCACGAGCGCGGCATAGAATCCGCCATGCTCGGCTTCCGGAAACCAGTTGAGCATGATCGTGACGCGCTCTTTCGCGGGAGCGCCCGAGGTGCTTGCCGCGGGTGTGGCGTTCTCGGCGGTGCCGCAACCGCCCATCGCCAATGTCATGGCAATCAGCAGCGCGAACCAGCGCCGTACGATATCTGACTGTGGCATCACGCAGTTCTTCCTGACGGGAAGTTATCGACGGAGTTTCCGGGCAGCCGCCCTCAGCGGGGAAGATCATACCAGCGCTGGAGGATCGCGCCCCCCGCCAGATTGACGAGGGCGAAAATTCCGACGCCAAACAACGTCGAGACCATCACCGTCGCGAACAGGTAATCGGTCTGCAACTGGTCGATGGTGACCTGCATCAGAAAGCCCAGCCCGTAGCGTTTGGTGCCGTATCCCGCGAAGAACTCGCCCACGATCGCCCCCACGACCGCCAGGCCGCTGGCCGTCCGCGCGCCGGTGATGATCGACGGCACCGCGCTCGGCAGCCGCAGTTTCAGCAATGTCTGCCAGCGCGACGCGTTGTAGAGGCGAAACAGGTCGGCGAGATCGTGATTCAACGAGGTCAGTCCCGCGGTGGCGTTCGCGAGAATCGGAAACAGGCTGAGTATGAACGCCACCACGACCACGCTTTGGAAGCCATTCCCGAACCAGCGGATGATGAGGGGCGCGATCGCCACGATCGGAACCGTTTGCAGGAAAATCGCGTACGGATAGCCGGCCGCGCGAATCCAGCGCGACTGCGAGAAGACGAATGCGACCAGCGTGCCGACCACCAGGCTGGCCAGAAACCCCAAACCGGCGGCCGCCCCGGTGAACAGGACCGCGTGCGTGAGTTGCGGGGCCTTTGTCACCAGCGCCATGGCCACCGCGCGCGGAGTCGGCAACAGGTAAGGCTTGACGTTGTACCAGGCGATGTACGCCTCCCAGGCGCCGACCGCGACAATCAATAAGATGAGCGGCGGCACGACGGTGTCGAAGAAGCGCGTCACGAGGCGATTCACCGCAACACCTCCCGCAGAACATGGCCGATCTCGGCCGTCACGCGCGCGAACTCAGGGTCTCCCCGCAACGCGAACGATCGCGGATATGCGAACGGGACACGAACATCGGCGACGAACCGGCCGGGCCGCGACGACATCACCAGCACCCGCTGGCTCAGGAAAACCGCCTCGGAGACATTGTGCGTGACAAACAGCCCCGTCCAGCCATCCGCCTGCCATAAGCGGGCCAGTTCCTCGTTCAACTGCTGACGCAACACGTCATCGAGCGCGGCGAACGGTTCGTCGAGGAGCAATAGCTTCGGGTTCGTCGCCATCGCGCGGGCCAGCGAGACTCTCATCCGCATGCCGCCCGAGAGCTCGCGCGGCCGCTTGCGGGCATCATCGGGCTTCAACCCCACCCGCTCCAAGAGGGCCAGGACGTCCGGCGGCGCGAGTCGGGGCAGGGAACTCTGGAGTTCTCCCGGAAGTTGCAGGTTGTCGGCAACCGTCCGCCACGGGAGGAGCGTCGGATCTTGAAAGACGAACGCCATGGGAGCCGCGCCGCGTCGCGCTTTTTCCGGCCGGGAACCGCTCACCAGCACTTCCCCCGACGAGGGAGCGACCAACCCCGCGACAATCCGCAGGAACGTCGACTTTCCGCAGCCCGAAGGACCGACGATCGAGACGAATTCGCCAGACGCGATCGCGAGGTCGACGCCCTCCAGCACGGCGGAGCCCGGCGCGAATGCGACGCCGCAATCGATGGCCTGGATCAGCGGCTGGGCAAAGTCATCAACGGGCATGCGGCTCTCGAAGGAGGACTACGTTTGCCCGAATTCTAGCCGCCGACCTGCCCCGCGACGACCACCGATTTCCATCATGGAATGCTGGCGCGACGGCTGGTCCGCGCTATTGGCTAAGCGCGAGAACCGCGCAGGCGGGGATCGCTGGCATCGCGCAGGGTTTCGCCCACCAGGTTGCAGCTTGTGATGGTGAGAAAAATCACCAGTCCGGGAAAATGAATCAGCCAAGGCGCGCGGAACATGGCATCGCGGCCGGAGGCCAGAATTCCCCCCCAACTGGGCGTGGGAGCCGTAATGCCCAGCCCCAGGAACGACAGGGCCGATTCGGTCAGAATGGCCCCCGCGACGCCAAACGTGGCTGCCACCATCACCGGGGCCATGGCATTGGGAAGAACATGCCGGAAGATGATTCGTTCCGGGCTGAACCCCAGGGCGCGCCCGGCGAGGACGAACTCTTGATCCACAAGCCGGAGAAACTCGCCGCGGACCAATCGCGCGATTCCCGTCCAGCTTGTCAGACCGATAATAATCATGATGTTGAAGATGCTCGGCCCGCGCAGCGCGACGATCGTGAGAATCAGGAAGAAGGCCGGAAAGCAGATCACGATTTCGATCAACCGGGAAATGACGAGATCGGCGAATCCGCGGAAATACCCGGCGATGGCCCCGACGATCACGCCGATCACCACATAGATGGAGACCGCGACGATTCCCACGGAAAGGCTGACCCGCCCCCCCCAGATCATGCGGCAGAGCACATCGCGACCGATTTCGTCGGTCCCCAGCCAGTTCACCCCTTCCCAGATCGATCTGGCGGGAACTTTCTGCCCCTCTTTCAATTCCATCCATGCTGGCGGAATTGACTTGGCATCGAGATGAGCTTCGTCGAGCCCATAGGCAATCGGCGGCCACAAGACCGTTTCATAGACAACCGCCGCGCTCGATGCCGATTCGCTGGTCGCGATCACGCCGCGTTTGTACGGACTGCGGTCGAGACGTTGCGGCACCGTTAGCCACCAGACGAGCGAGACGGCCGACGGAACTAGCAGTAAAACCAGGAGCCGAGCCAGCGATCTGAACTGCGGCGACTGGCGGGCCAACAGTCCGCCCAGCACGGTCCACGCCAGAAGACACAGGGCTCCCGTCATGAACCAGACTTCCAGCCAGTCGAGCGACACAAAGACCGGCCAGCGGGATTTCACGGTCAATGGCAATTCGTTTCCCGAGAACTCCGCGCGCCAGCGATTGCGCAAGGTTTTGAGCGTTTCGGATCGCTGAGCCGGGTCGAGCGCCAGCGCGGTTTCAATTTCGCTCTGGAATTCCCGCAGCGGCCCCGAAACCTTGTCGTCCGCGGCGTCCGCCATCAAATCGACCTGCAGCGTCAGGGCGGTTACCTGATCGCGATTCAATTGGGGCTCTTGATGATCCGCGAGCAGCCCGAGCAGCGCGCGGACATTGCGGCGGGCTTCGTCATACTCGAAACGATTCATGCCCCGATAATAGATCGGCCGATCGTTCGCCAGGAACGGGGCAAAAATCGAGATTCCCGCCAGCATCGCCAACAACCCGGCGGCGAGCACGGCAATCCGGCGCTTGCGGAACTCGCGCCAGATCAGCATCCATTGAGATTCATCGCGTTCGGACAAGCTGCCTTCCCCGCCTTGTCGTTTTGTTCGCTCAACCCACGCCCGTCTCGATCGGTCACCAGTCGCGGCGGTGCCTTAGCCCTTCTCCTCGAAGGTCACCCGCGGATTGACGATCACGTACAGAATGTCGGAAACCAGAATCCCCAGAAGCGTGAGGACCGCGGACAGCATCAGCGTGACCATGACGAAGTCGTATTCCCGACGGAGCACGGCTTCGTACGATTTCAGGCCCATTCCCTGAATGTTGAAGATCACCTCGATAATCACGCTCCCGCCGATCAGAAACGGCAGCAGCGATGCCAGCAAAGTGATGATGGGGAACAGGCTGTTGCGGAGCGCGTGGACCATAATCACTCGTGTCCGGCCAGCCCCCTTCGCGGTCGCCGTGCGGATGTAATCCTGGCGAATGACTTCCAGCATCCCCGCCCGCATCTGTCGGCTGATGTAGGCCAGGCCCCCGTAAGTCAGACAGACCACGGGCAGCACTCCGTGCCAGACGTAATCCATGAACCGCCCCCACGGCGTCAGAGAATCGAAGTTCTGCGACCTGAGCCCAAAGATCGGGAAGATCGGGGGTTGCAAACCAACCTCGGCCCACCATTGCCAGTTCGCGGCCAGACGTAACAGCTCTGCGACCCAAAACGAGGGGAGACTGTAAAGCAGAAACAGAATCAGCGTGATGATCTTGTCGGACGTGCTGTGCGGAAACGCGGCCGACCAGATCCCGGTGGGAATCGCGATGATGTAGATGAGCACGAAAACCACGAGGTTGAGCACGATCGTGATCTTCATCGCCCGCCACAGTTCGGTCCAGATCGGTTGTTCGGTCTGAAAGAAGATCAGGTCGCCGGTCGCCAGTCGTTTCAGAAAGTAGCCGAACTGGTACGGCAGCGGCTCATCGAAGTGAAAGCGTTCCCGAAAGCGCGCCTCGGCGGCCGCCGTCCCGCGCTCGGAATCGATCCCCGCCGTGGCCTGGCCAACTCCGCCGAATTTCTGCGAGGCAGGATCGCCCGGAGCAAGGCGAATCACGAAGAACGAAATGATGACGATCCCCACCAGCGTGGGAATCATCAGCAGCAGGCGTTTCAGGAGATACGTAGCCAACGACGTCCCCGGACCAATGACACCAGGCAATTGACACGGCGAGCAATTGCTCGGCCAATCTAGTCAGTTCCGCAGTTGTTCGTCCTTGGGAACGTACCACTCGCTGAGGTCGAAGCCCGGACGCAGCCGATACCACTTCACGCCCCGGAACCGTTCGTGATACGCGCCAAAATCCTTCACGACGTACAGGAACATGTACGGCTGCTCGGCATCGAGCACGCGATGGAACGACTGGGCGATCCGCCGCCGCTTGTCTTTGTCCAACGTCAGCCGCAGCATCTCGATCAACTGATCGGCGAGCGGATTGTTGAACGAGACATGGTTGCTGCCGCGGGCCTCGGGACCGGCCCCGGAAGAGTGCCAGATCTGAAAGGGATCGCTCTCGGGCGACATCGCCCAACTGAGCGTCACGATGTCGAAGTCTTTTTTCTTCACCTTGTCGATGAACGAGGCCCACTCGAGGTTGCGAATCTCCATCTGAATGCCAACTTGCTTGAGCCCTCGCTGGAACAGTTCCACGCGTTCCTGCACGACCGGATTGCCGGGCGGAATATGGCAGATGAACTGCATCTTCACGCCATTCTTGTCGAGCACGCCATCATTGTCGGTGTCGATCCAGCCAGCGTCCGAAAGCAGCTCCCGCGCGACCTCGGGGTCGTAACCGATCGGCTTGACCTCGTGGTCATACAGGGGGCCGAAATAATACTGAGAGCCCGAGACCACCATGCCCGCGTTGTAAAGTTTCTTTTCCAGAAACTCTTCCTTGTTGAACAAGAGCGACAGCGCGATCCGCACGCGGCGGTCGAGAAACGCCTCTCGCGCGGGAGCCTCCTTGGAAACGGGCTCCAGCATGTTCCAGCCGTAATAGTTGAACAGCGGCGTGAACCACGATGCCTTCACGAACTTACCTTTTGGAAGGTTGTTGTCTCCCTTCAGATCCTCGAAGAACTGCTCCGGGGAGAGCGGCCACACGAAGTCAAGTTCGCCCGCCTTGAAGGCTTGCAGTGCCGTCACGTTGTCGGGAATGAATCGGATGACGACTTTGTCGAGGTAGCCCCCACGCTCTTTCATCCAGTAATTCGGATTGCGGGTCAGCTCGAGCCGGTCGCCACGGTCCCACTTCGAGACGACGTACGGCCCGGTCCCCAGCGGAGCACGGTTGTAGGTCGGATCGTTATTGAAGAACCGCCCGAACTCGCCGCCATGAACGCTGACCTTCTTTTGAGCCTTTTCCTCCTGGGGGGTCAGGCGTTCGAAGGTCAATTCCTGTCCCTTATCGCGAAAGGCTTTTTCAAACTGGTGCCAGGGGGGCGAAAACGCGGAAACCCCCGCCGTGAATTCCAGCGCCTTGAAGTACTGTTGCCGATACTTCATGCGGATCGTATGCGGTCCCAGCGCACGGCATTCGACAAGGTCCGAGTAGTAAGTCCGGATGGGGTCGCAATCGACCGACATGTTGTTGACGACTGCATAGCCGAATTCCAGATCCTTGGTCGTGAAAGGCGCTCCATCCGACCAGGCGGCATCGGGCCGCAGCTTGTAGGTGAAAACAATTCCCTCTTGCAGATCGATCCACTCGCCCTTCTTGAGCGTCAGCGCGGCGTCGCCCGACTGCGCGAGCCGCTCGGTGAGCGGGTTCTCGGGACCGGCCGGCTTGACGATCAAGTCTTCTCCCGATTTTTCGACGATCCCATAAAGCTCGTAGCCGGTGCGCGCGTTGTATGTTCCCGCCGGCAAACTGGCGACATCGAGTTGCCCGGCATCGTCGCTCCAGAGATGAAAACCAGACAGCGAGACTCCCGCGATCGGCTTGTCGGGCATGAGATGCACCCACGTGCCGCCAACCGCGCCGCCCGTTCCATCGACGGTCTTCAAGAACAGCGGCTTCGCCTCGGTGGATTCTTTGGATCGTTCGGGAACGGTGACCGTGACGCTGCCGCCTGTCGTGTCGCCCAAGACGAGCTGCCGCTCGTGACCGGGGTACGTCGGGGCGAGCTTGACGGAGCTTTCGTTCGCATACCCGGCTGCCAGGTGCGGCTCGTATTCAAAAGTCTCGGGATTCTGCCGGAGCAGCCCCTCCATCGTATTCGCGAGCGCATAGGTCTGAACCGCTGAGGACTCGGTCAGCGGATTGAGCGATTCGGGCTCCGAGTTGAAACGGATGATAATCGCATCCCCGGTGACGGGGGTCGACGGCTTTGAGGCGGCAAGCGGGTTGCCGACATCGACCGGAACCGCGCCAGTCAGTTCGAGCGAGACTTCCTTCTGCTCAAGCCGGGGAATGACGATCCCATCGACGTCAGTCATGATGGGAACTTTGGGGACGTCGGGAAAGTCCTCCCAGAAGGCGGTCTTGGTCTGGTCCGAAGTTCCCGTCGAACCAGAGGATGTGGCACCGGAAGAGCCGGACTTAGACGTCGTGGACTTCGACGGGGTCGAATTCGATGAACTCAGGCAACCCACCGGAAGTACCAGAACCCCGGCGATTCCCAGCCCGCAAAGTCCCTTGAGCAGTGTCCGCATCTCCCCCCCTCCGTGATGGTGGCGATCCCGCGGGTCGCCGTTGCAGGGTGCCGAACTTGCAGCACGACCTTCCGTCGCGCTCGAACCCGCGCACCGATGACATCGAAACCCATTGACGAATATCGATCGCGCGATTCTGGCAGACTGGGAACGGCAGGGCAAGCGGTCTCGCCGTCAATCCAGTGCCCGCGCCTTATTGAATACGCGACAGGCCATGGCAGTGTTTGAGGTTTCGCGGGAGCAGCGCTCCCCTGCGGGTCGCGGCTAAGTTCCGGGTGCGGGCCTCGCGCGATCAACCTCGGCGAACTTCCCAGTTCGGGGGATCGAATTCCGGGCAGAATGGTCCGGCCTCGTCGTCGTCGATTCGAAAGGAGACTTCGTCGCCTTCCACGTCCACCAGGGTCAGGGCGACACCGTTGAAGAGAATGGTCTCTCCAATTGCCAGTTCAGTCACGAGATGCTGCACTGCCAACCTCCGTGTCGGACGTTCGATCACCAGGCGCGAGGCAATCCCGAAGTGTGTCCGAGCGACCTGCCGCAGCAAGACTCCTTGCCGCACGACGAAACCGTAGACCCGTCACGTCCGTTGTTCGCGCGATCGTGTTATAGCAAGCGAGCAAGGAACTGCAAACCGAATTCACCGCGTCGAAGAGTCGAGAGTCGAGTGTCCAGCGTCGAGAAAGACGAGGGAAATCATCTGCTAATCTTGCTCAACTCTTCGAATTCATCGACCACCAAAGACCGGAACCGGCAGTTCGCCACGTTTCCAGGATTGTCCCTCTTCACTCTCGGGAACGACAGCGCGCACGCGCACCGCGAAGCGACTGGAAGGGCCTCCCGGCGCATTCTTCATCCGCTTGATGGCATTCTGACGCGGCAGCGGCACCGTTTTGAGCGTGGTCACCTGTGATAAATACCAATCGGCGTAGGCACCGCCATCCGTTTCGACGGTGACATGAAACGACATCGGCCGGAGTGTCGAGATGTTCTTCAATCGACCTTCGACTTCCAGCGCGCCGCCATTGTCGAGACGACGAACGGCCGTCATCTCGACTTCGGCCAGATTGCTGACCGTTTTGCTTACTCCGGCAGGCAGGTCGTCGAACAGGACTCGCTGCTTCCTCGATTGAACTTGGAGCCAATCGGCGAAGTCGCGCTGCAACTCGGCAGAGGGTTTCCCAAAGACCTCCGCGAATTCTTTCTCGCGCTCCAGGGCCGTCACGCGCGAGAGAGGCGACCTCGCCCCCTGCCGTTTCAGATATTGGGAATACTGCTCGGGAAGCTTCGTGACGAGAAACCAGTGCAGGCTCCAGGCATGAGCGTACGCTTCGCCAGCCAGCACATCGCCGCGAAACGCACCGTCGTCCGCGATCACCTGGGGCCAGTCGACAGCACGGGCATTCATGGTCATCCGCGCATAGCGCGAATTGATCCGCAAGGGCCCCCCGGCAATCTTTTCGCCGTTCCCTTCAAAACCCGTCGCGATCCCTTCGTTGAGCCAGGCGGGAACGCCCCCCAATCGTGGCAGAATGCCCCGGTTATGAACCAGTTGATGAACGGCCTCGTGCAGCGGAGTTTCAAACGTCTGGCACTCCGTCAGGCGGATCGCGAGATGATTCGAGAGCGCGGAATAAAAGCCGGCGATGTTCTCGGCCGAGAGTCCCCGCCCGCCGGTAACGTCGCGGGCATACTCGATGAACGCATCGTCCGTCTCGAAGATCAGCATCGTGAGCGGATAGCGTGCCTCGGTTGAGGGCAGTCGGACATCCTTCAGGAATTCGTCGAACACCCGTTCGACCGTTTTCAGGAATTTCCCCGCCTTCTTGAGTAGGCCGCTCGCGCGGACCTCGGCCGATTTCGGCAACGGAGCCGCCAGGACCAGAACCACCAGAAAAGGGGGCTCGGAAAGTCCGCGCACCCGATCTTCGCCGAACTCCCGACGGAAATTGTCGAGCATTTCTTCAGGGGTGATGGGAACGGGCCCATCGCCCGGCTTGCGATCGCGCACCTGAGAGTGGGGAACAATCTCCCAGCATCCGTCGCGGCGTTCGAGGACCGTCAGTCCTTGTTCCGTCGCGGCGAGGCGAGCCTCCAGGGTGACTGTTTTGCCCGTGTCGTCGAGGATCGTGAACTCATCCGCGGCGGCGTGAGACGCCAACACGAGAATGAACGGGAGGTTCACGAGACTTGTCACTCGCATGGCAGTTTCCCTGGCAGCGGGGCGCGGCGTCCGGCAAGGACGATCCCCTGATTTCGAGGCTACCGCAGCCTGCCGAGGCCCGCCAACCTTTTGAGGGAGTTTGAAGCAAGATTGCCGTTTTGATGCCGCGAACGCACCTGTCGCCTTTGCAGTGCGGGCGGTATTCTGAAAGGCCAGTGACCGGCGCGGCCCGGTCTGCTTCCTCCCCGGCTAACGTCGTAACATGCCCCGCAAACTCGCATCACCCGCTGCCGTGCCGCTGCCCGAAGATCCCGTCAGTTCGCACCTGTGCCGACGTGTTCAGGAACTCCGCAAGCAGCGGGGCTGGTCGCTGGAGCAGTTGTCGGCGGCTTGCGGCGTCAGCCGTTCCATGCTCAGCCAGATCGAACGCAATCAGGCCAATCCCACCGTCGCCGTCACCTGCAAGATCGCCCAGGCGTTCGGGATGTCGCTCGCCGAATTCGTGGAAGTCCCCAATGCGTCGACGGCCATCCACGTGATTCGCGCGGACGACCGCGTCCATCTGTTTCGTTCGGACGAATCGTGCGAAATCCGGACGTTGTCGCCGCTGCATCTCGAAAAGGACGTGGAGTTCTACCAGGTGCGACTGAAACCGGGCGGCACGCTGCGGAGCGCCGCCCACTTCCAGGGAACACGGGAGTTCCTCACCGTCGAACAGGGGCGCATTCGCCTGCACTCCGGGATGGAATCGAGCGACCTGGGCAAACAGGACTCGGCCAGTTACCGGGCCGACACTCCTCACGCCCTCGAAAACCTCGGCAAGACCGACGCTCTTGTGTTTCTGGTGGTCATCTACCAGTAGCGACAACGCCACAGTTGCAGACGACGTTTCGGGAAACCGGGCCGCTACGTCCCTCACCGGCTTGCCCGGTGGGAACGGCAGTTTGGCGGCTAGCGCGGCCACAGCACATCCCAAGCCCTCCCCCTGCCGGCTTGCCCGGAAGGGGAGCTGTAAGACCTGCATTCACCAACTAGCCGCCAAACTCTCCGTCCGGCGGGACAAGCCCGCCGGGGCGGCTCTGACTACGTGTCGAAGTAGAGAGCGAACTCGTACGGGTGCGGCCGATGCCGAATCGCGTCGACTTCTTTTTCGCGCTTGAACCAGATCCACGTGTCGATGACGTCTTCGGTAAAGACGTCTCCCCGCAACAGGAACTCGTGGTCGGCCCGCAGTGCATCGAGGGATTCTTCCAGCGCCTGGGGAATTCCGGGAACACCCTGCAACTCGTCGGGAGCCAGGTCATAGAGGTCTTTGTCGAAGGAACGGCCGGGATCGATCCGGTTCTGAATGCCGTCGATCGCCGCCATCAGCATGGCGGACATCCCCAGATAGGCATTGCAGGCCGCGTCGGGACAGCGGAACTCGATGCGCTTGTCCTCGGGTTTCGGGGAATGGACGGGAATCCGGACTGCGGCAGACCGGTTGCGACTGCTATAGGTCAGGTTGACCGGAGCCTCGAAACCGGGAACCAGGCGCTTGTAGCTGTTGGTCGTCGGGCAACAGAACGCCAGGATCGCCGGGGTGTGCTTCAGAATGCCCCCGATTGCATGCAAGGCCGTTTCGGAGAGGCCAGAGTATCCGCTGCCGGCGAACAGGTTCTTGCCTTCTTTCCACAGCGACAACTGCAAGTGCAGACCGCTGCCGTTTTCGTTCCACAAGGGCTTGGGCATGAACGTCGCGGTTTGTCCCGAGCGGGCTGCGAGATTCTTGACCACATATTTCGCGATCAACAGGTGGTCGGCCGTTCGGACGAGCCCACCCGGTTGAATATCGATCTCGCATTGCCCCGCGCAGCCGACTTCATGATGCTGCGAGAAGACCGGGACGCCGCAGTCCTGAAGCGTCAGCATCGCTTCAGTGCGCAGCGGCAGGAGCGTGTCGGCCGGGGGGACCGGAAAGTAGCCTTCGCGGCGGCGGATGGTATGCCCGCGGTTAACGGACGCCTGAACCCGGCCGCGATTCCATTCCCCTTCCAAGCTCTCGACGTGGTAGAATCCCTCGTGCTCGTTCTGATCGAACCGCACGTCATCGAAAATATAGAATTCCAGTTCCGGCCCAATCTGGGCCCCGTCAGCCAATCCCGTCGACAGCAGATATTTCTCCGCTTTTCGGGCAACATTGCGCGGATCTTTAGCATAGTCCTCGCGGGTGATCGGATCCTGAATGTTGCAGGTGAGGACCAGCGTATTCGGCATGAACGGGTCGACAAAGGCTGTTCCCGCTTCGGGGACGACCAGCATGTCGCTCTCGTTAATGGCCTGCCAACCGCGGATGGACGAACCATCGAATCCGAAGCCATCTTCGAAAACTGTTTCGTCTAAACTGCTTACGGGAACGGTGAAATGCTTGAGGAGACCGGGAAAATCCATGAACCGTAAATCGACGGCACGGATTTCCCGCTCCCGGCAGAGCGCCAAGACTTCGCGCGGGGTAAGGGGATGCACGGACTGTTTCTCCTGAGCGCTGAGACGAATCACACGGAGAATCGATTAAGCAAACCCAGTACCATGCCCGGAAGTGTGCACGGTTTCTAGGCAGTCTTCCAGCTCGGACCGCCGCGATGCGCTACGCCCTGCTCCGACATGACTATCCGTACGATCACTACGATTTCCTCTTGGAGGACGGCGATACCTGCCTGGCCTGGAGGCTCCCGCTGGCACTCGGAGCCCGAATGATCGCGGAGCCGCTCCCCCGACATCGACTGCTGTACCTGAACTATGCCGGACCGGTCAGCAATGAGCGTGGCGAAGTCTCGATCGCCGAACAAGGGACCGGCGAATGGCTGACCCGATCGGAGAACCGGAAGGTCATTGAGCTCCACCATGACTCGGGTCGCCGCCTGTTGATCGCCACGACGAGCGATGCGGGGCAAACGTGGGAGTTTCACTTCACGCCGGCTTGGAGCCCCCCGGAAACGCAGGGCTAGCCAGTTTTCGACCGCGCAGCAAACAGGCCGCAACCCACGAAGAGGCGCGGCCTGACAATCGACAATTCCGCGAAGTCAATGCGTCACGACGGCAACCAGAAAGAATCAGGTCCCGGCAATGATTCGCTGGATGCGGGAACGGCGTTCAGCGCGGCGACGAGCGCGGCGGCGGATTTCGCTGGGCTTCTCGTAGTATTCACGGCGGCGCATCTCTTTCTTGATGCCCGCGTGTTCAACCAACTTGCGAAACCGCTTCACTGCCTCCGAAATGTGCTCGTTTTCTCGCAATCGCAGCTTAACCACACACGCCTCCCGTCATGACTTGCCTCCTCGCGGCCAGAAAATTCGCGCAGGAAATTGAGTCGCGTAGTGTAATCGGATTCCGCAACTCCGAAAAGAGACCCCGTTTGAATTTTTTTGCCGAACGGTTTCGCGGCCGCCCCGCATGAAGCCAAGCGATAGCGCCGCTCGAAGAATGGCGGAACAGCCGCTGGACGATCTGGAGCGTTCCGGGAACCCACGTCCGCGACAGCATGAAGACTTAACAACCAGCGAAATCACGACTTAATTCCGCACACGACTACCGCGGCAGAGCCAGCAGTTCGCGAATAGCCCGCCAGGTCTGGACATAAGCCGGAAATGGCAGTCCATCGACGCTCGTTGCTGGTTTGCGGGATATTCCGTCGACCGCCCCCGCCTCAACCATTTGCCGCAAAACGCTTTCGTGGTGCTCGCAATGCCAGTCGGCGAGGGCATCGACTCGATCGCACAGCCTTGCCGTGGCGGCAGCCACGGCCATGGCGGCCCAGTTGCTGACGCCGGAAACAATCGTGTGATCGGCCGGGGTGCGGCACACAATCCAGGGAGGTGACACGGTCGGCAGTCGAGCGACGAGCGTCTCCCAGGGAAACGTTCCCATGCCGATTTCATTACCGCCATCGCCAATACCAATCGTGCGGCTTTCCGGCGAGATTCGCTTGTGGTCCTCCAGAATTCGTTCCAGCGGGGCCGACCACGCGGCCAGGCATTCGCCGCGCATCGTGAATCGGCGGGAATGCATCGCGGCGGGGACTTTATCGGCAAACTCGGCGAGGGGCGGATCACCGTTGCGAACTTGTTGTTGCACCGATTGCATGTCGTGCGAAGCCCCCACCCGTTCGATCGCGATGAAGTGGGCGGGGCGAGACAGCGCCAAGCGTCGGCAATAATCGGAATACCAGCTTTCAAATTGCAGGGGCTCGACAGGAGCCGCCTGGACAATCGATTCCGAGAGCTGATAGCCCCGCGCGGCCGCGGTCACCACCGGCTCGCAAAGCTCATCGGTCACGATCTCGACCGTGTGCCCCAGCTTCTCCAGGACAGCGGCGAGAAGAGCCGTTCCGGGCGGACCATCGGTCTCGGCATTGGCGGGTTCCGCGCTGGGAATGAAGAAACCAGTGATTAGAACCACATGCCCGGGCCGTTCGGAAAGACTTCGGGCGGCCCCGAGGAGTGCTCCGCGAGCCAGGCCGTCGCCGCCCGTGGAATCCGCGAGCAGCCCGCGCGCGGCGGGATCGCGGCGGATCAGCGACTCCATCTGCTCGATCAGGTCATTCCCCGAGAACATTTTTCCAGTGTCGGGCTGATAGACCGCGCCTGCAAGTGCCCGTGTGATCGGATTCTCTTCCCGGTCCGAGCCATTCCGGGAAATCGGCAGAAGTTGTTATCAGGTCGAATCCTGCGAGCTGCGTTCCTGAGGACGAACCATTTCCCCGTTCTGAGAAATCGCGACTTGCGGGAGCACGCGCGGTTGTTCGAAAAGTGGCTGGCGAGGAGAATTTCCAGGACACAGTTCCCGGATGAAGATCGGGCAAACCTCAAGTTGTTTTGTCCTGCCTTCAGGAACTGCCTCATTCCGCATTTCGACGGACGTTGGGGTGGAACAGCGTCTAAGAGTGTGATTGCCGAAACGAGTGCCTTTTTGGCACCGAGGATCGACGCGTGAAAGCGCCGCAATTGCTGACTCCCGAATCGCCCGCTGACTCAGCCGGGAACGCTCGGCGGACTCTGTCAGGCGTCCTGCTGGTGTTCGTTGCATCGATTCTGTCGGGTTGCGAGGGGACCATGGTCACGCCCACGGTCACCTGGCTACCTGCCGAAGCTCCCGTTCCACCGATCGTTGCCGAATCCGGAACGGTTTCGGCCACGGGGAAAACCGATGCGGAAGCATCCCCCTCCGAAAGTGAATCGACCGATCCCGCCGTAACGCCGTCCGCTGATGAGTAAAGAGAAAACGAGAGAGTTGACTGCTTGTCACATCCCGCCAGGTCTTCCGTGAATTCCGCTTCGATGACTTCCAACCGACGTACTGTTTCGCTCGTCAGTCTCGGCCTGAGTCTGCTGCTGTGTGGCTGCGGAGACGCGCCAAAGGCCCGCTTTTCGTGGAGTAAGGAAACAGACGATCTGACTCCGATGGCGAATGCCTGGGTGAAGCGGGCGGTCTTGCAGAATTTCGGGACGCCGAATGAGCTCGTGGCCTGGGAGCGGCTGCCCGTCGAGTATGGAGGTTTCGCGGGGACGGTGACCGCGGTCGAGACGGTTGAGGGTGGCGGCACGAAGCTGACGGTGAAACGGGGCGAGGGAACCACGGCCCCGGCATCGGCACGTCAACTTCTGTGGAAGTCCGGCGCGCGGGTGGACGAAGCGGAGCCCGATGGAGTGGCTTCGATTGTCGCGGGTGAAACGGAATCAACCGTTCTCATGGCTCAGCGGCTCGATCCCGTGCCGGATGTCGGAGATGAGTTCGTGCTCAATCCGGGAAATCGACTGCTCGATGGACGTCGGTCCTATCTCAAGAACTGCATGCACTGCCACGGCGTCGCCGGGGATGGAGCCGGACCGACGGCCCGTTATCTCAATCCTCTGCCGCGCGACTTTCGCCGCGGCGTCATGAAATTCACGTCGACCCGGCCGGGCGAGCGTGTTTCGCGCGACGACCTGGCTCGAACGATTCGCGATGGGATCCCCGGAACCTACATGCCGTCATTCCTGCTGATGGCCCCCGAGGAAATGACGGCGGTGATTGAATATGTCCGCTGGCTTTCCATGCGAGGAGAATTCGAGAAGCGGCTGAATGACGAGCTGAAGGATTTCTCGCGGACCGCGATTGCCGAGCAGGGTAAGAATGCGCGGCTGGAATACGAGGCGGCGGTGAAAAACGATCCGGACGCGGAACGTCCACCGACCGCCGACGAGCTGGCCACCCGTGCGGAAGAAGACTTTCGAGGCATGGCGGAAGACCTGGAGTTCGTGTTCGTGGACGCAGGCGACCTGATGGCTGGGCCGTGGGAGAGGGCCGACGCAACCGACAATATCATCACGCCATCGATCGCCCGCGTCGCCGACACACCGGAATCGCGCGAGAAAGGTCGCGTGCTTTACCTGTCGCAGAAGACGAAATGTTACACGTGCCACGGTTCCACGGGAAAAGGGGACGGCCCGGCCACGGAAGACTTCTGGGCCATTACCGGTTCGTCCGAAACCTATCCGGAACGGGGACTGCATGATGAATGGGGCCACCTGGTCCCCCCGCGCGATCTGACTCGCGGCCAGTATCGAGGAGGGCGCCGGCCGATCGATGTCTTCCGTCGCCTCTATGCGGGGATCAAGGGAACGCCGATGCCCGCCTTTGGGGGAACGGGTTTGACCGACGAAGAAATCTGGCATCTGGTCAACTACGTGATGGCCATGCCCTTCGAGGGACCATCAACCACGACCGCGAACCCATCTCCGACCGTCGCGACGTCCCGGTAAACTGGTTCATGACGATTATCGCATAGAGTAAGAGGTCCACTTGGAAGGCCGTTTCTGGACGCTGGTTTTTGTCATCTTCGCGGCGGCGGCTTTGGCCGCCTGCGCCGTGGCGCCGGCGTATCAATTGTGGTTCCCCGGTTCCGGGGAAGCCCTTTCCACGATCGGCGCGCGGATCGATCACCTGTTTTACGTCATTCTCGTGGTGATCGCGGTGGTGTTTGTCGGCGTGAATGTCGCCTTGGGATACGTCCTCTGGCGGGGAGCGAAACAGCCCAGTGAGGTAAAAGCCGTCTATTCGCACGGCAATCAGACGCTGGAAGTTGTCTGGACCGTGATTCCGGGTGTCATCCTGCTGGCATTGGCTCTTTATCAGATGGATGTCTGGGCGAGTTTCCGCATGCGGGAGTTCTACCCCCAGGACATGCGAACCATCGCCGAAGTGACGGCGCGGCAGTTCGAGTGGAGGATCCGCTACGCGGCTCCCGACAAGACACTCGAAGCCGACCCGCATCCCGACGATGTTTACACGGTCAACGACCTGCGGGTTCCGGTCAATCGACCAGTTGCGATCAGCCTGCGGACCGAGGACGTGCAGCATGCGTTCTTTGTCCCCGAGCTGCGGATCAAACAGGACGCCCTGCCCGGCAAGCGGATTCCCGTCTGGTTCGAGGTGACCAGACCCGGCACGTATGACCTGGTCTGTGCCGAACTCTGCGGCTGGGGACACTACAAGATGAAGGGCCGCCTCGTCGCCCTGTCGGAAGAAGACTACGCCGCCTGGCTGAAGCAGGCGTTTGAAGATCAGTTCGATGACGGAGTGGGGGAGGGGGAGAAGAGTGATTAGTGGTTGGTAGTTGGTGGTTAGTGAAAAGCCAAAGCAAAACAGCTCGCGTATTCTCACCAACCACCACCCACTAACCACCAACTACCTCCCCCCAGAGGATCCAGCTCGTGAGCGCAGTGACAGGAATGACCGGGTCGGTTGATCACGCCGCGGGGGCCCATGCCGCGCCGGGGTTCCTGTCGCGATACGTCTTTTCGCGCGACCACAAGGTCATCGGCATTCAGTTCATGTTCACGACGCTCCTCATGCTGTTCGTGGGGGGAGCGCTCGCGCTGGGGATTCGCTGGCAGTTGGCCTATCCGTGGGAACCCATGCCGTTATTGGGGAATGCCTTCGCGGACGAGGGGGGGCAGATTCCGCCCGAGACCTACACCATGCTGCTGACCATGCACGGCACGATCATGGTGTTCCTGGTCATCATCCCCATTCTGGCCGGCGGGTTTGGCAACTTGCTCATTCCGCTGCAGATTGGCGCGGAAGACATGGCGTTTCCCACGCTGAACATGCTGAGCTACTGGTTCATGTGGCCGGCAATCGTGTTCTTCATGCTGGCCATGCACGCCGGAGCGGCTGCGGGTTGGACGGCGTATCCCGTGCTGGCTGTTCTTCCCCAGGCGGCGCCGGGCTCGGGCGTGGCCCAGACGTACTGGCTGCTGGGGGTCACGCTCGTCGGCATCTCTTCGCTGATGGGTGCCGTCAACTACATGACGACCATCATCAACATGCGTGCCCCGGGCATGACGCTGTTCCGCATGCCGCTCACGATCTGGGCAATGTTCATCACGGCTATTCTGCAGGCGTTCGCGCTCCCCATGCTGACCGCCGCGGGACTGATGCAGATCAGCGATCGCACGCTGGGAACGTGCTTTTTTATTCCAGCGGGAATCATCGTTAACAATGCCGATCCGACCGTGGGCGGCGGACAGCCCCTTTTGTGGCAGCACCTGTTCTGGTTCTACAGCCACCCGGCTGTTTACATCATGCTGCTGCCTGTGATGGGCATGGTTTCCGACATGCTGGCCTGCATGTGCCGTAAGCCGGTCTTTGGCTACAAGCCGATGATCCACTCGATGGGGGCGATCGCCGGGCTGGGCTTCATCGTCTGGGGCCACCACATGTTCATTTCGGGCATGAACCCGATGCTCGGCATGGCGTTCATGATCTCGACGATTCTGATCGCGCTCCCGTCAGCCGTGAAGACGTTCAACTGGATCGGCACGATGTGGGGGGGCCGATTGCAGTTCAACACGGTGATGCTGAACTGCGTCGCGTTCGTCTCGATGTTCGTGGTGGGAGGACTGTCGGGCATCTTCATGGCGGCGGTGCCTGTGGATGTCTTTTTCCATGACACGTACTTCATTGTCGCGCACTTCCACTATGTGCTGTTCGGCGCGACGTTATTCGGCGTCTATGGCGCGCTGCACTTCTGGTTTCCGAAAATGTTCGGCCGGATGATGAGCGAGTTCTGGGGGAAGATTCACTTCTTCATCACGTTTATCGCGTTCAATCTCACGTTCTTTCCCATGCACCTCTTGGGCATGCAGGGGATGCCGCGGCGATTGGCAGACCCCTACCACTACTCCTATCTCGAGCACCTGCTCCCGCTGAACCAAGTCATGACGTGGGCCGCCATCGTCATGGGCTTTGCCCAGATCATTCTATTCCTCAATTTCGTGATCTCGTCGTTCGCCGGGCGGAAGGCGGGCCGAAACCCCTGGAACGCAAACGGCCTCGAGTGGATTGCCCCGTCCCCGCCGCCGCATGGCAACTTTGACGTGACACCCGTTGTCTACCGGGGGCCATACGAGTACAGCGCCCCGGATGCTCCGGATGGTCAAGATTACTGGCTGCAATCCGACGAGCGGGGCGGTCAAATGGCTGAACGGCACTAGCATTTTGTGACAGGTCAGAAACAGGAATTGTGTGCCGCTGGTTCCGCCAGTGCTTTTCAAAAATAGACATCGGATTGGCCTCGCACTGGCAATGTCAGTGGCCCCCCGCGTGAAGCTCATGGAACGTCTCTCGAACTCACAACGACTGCTTTACTGGACGGCACTGGCAACCGCCGTGCTCGCGATGCTCCCCGTGGGCGTCGGAGCCGTCGTGACCACGGTCGATGCCGGCATGGCCTTTCCCGATTGGCCCACTTCCGACGGGCAGGGAATGCTTGCCTACCCGTGGCTGAAGTCGACTGGAGACGCGTTTCTGGAGCATGGGCATCGTCTGGCCGGCATGCTGACGGGCTTCGCGAGTATTGCACTGGTGGTCGTCGCGTTTGCCTGCGACCGGCGATGGTCGGTCCGGTGGATGGCCATCGGCGTGTTGCTGGGAGTCATCGCCCAAGGTGTCCTGGGTGGGTTGCGGGTTGTCGCCGACAGTCGCGAACTGGCGATGATCCATGGGCAGTTCGCGGCATGGGTCTTCTCGCTGATGTGCGTGATTGTCGTAATGACCAGTCGCTCGGGTCGTGCGCAGGTCAGTAGCGATCCGGCCGGGCCATCCGTCTTTGCCTGGGCCTGCCTGACGGCGGTGACGATGGTCATTCAATACACCCTCGGCGGGCTTTTGCGTCACCTGGGGCATGCCGAAAGCTGGCTGATACATCCGTGGTTCGCGGTCGTCGTGGTCTGTGCGGGTCTGGCAACCGCCTGGGCCGCGCGATCAACCAATGACTCTTTCCTGCGGCGCTGGCTGCTGGTCATGCTGGCATGCCTCCTTCTGCAATCGGCCCTGGGCGTCGCTACGTGGGCAGTCCGATATGGGTACCCGCAGTTCGGCTGGATGGCCATTCAGCAGACATCGCTGCAAACCGCAATTCGTTCGCTGCATAAAGTCGTGGGGATGGTGGCCTTCATGGCGGTCATGTTGACGGTCACGCGGAGTGCGATGATCGCGGCAGTCTCCCGTCGATCTTCGACCACCTGGACGGCGACTCTTCCGGCGGAAAGGCTGGCCTGACATGAGCACCGCAACCGAGTTTTCCGCCGCCCCCGTGACTGCGTCCCTTCCGACGGCCGCTATTCCGCGCATGGTCAGCCGACTGGCTGATTACGCCGAACTAACGAAGCCGCGCATTGCCCTGTTGGTTCTATTAACGGTAGCCGCCGGCTATCGGTTGGGTTCGGCCGGAGATTGGCGACTCGCGCCGCTCGTGCTGGCGTCGATTGGAATTCTGCTGGTGGCAGCCGGATCGTCCGCGCTCAACCAGTATCTCGAGCGATACACCGATGCCCGGATGACGCGGACGCGCACCCGCCCGCTTCCGGCCGGTCGCCTGCGCCCCTGGGAAGTCCTGACGTTCGGCCTGGCCAGCGCGGCGGCCGGTTGCCTCTGGCTGTGGTTTCTCATCAATCCGTTGACGGCGATCCTGTGCGGCTCGACATTCGTGCTTTACGCGTTTGTCTACACGCCGCTGAAGCGGTCGACTTCGTTCTGCACGGCGATCGGCGCGATTCCCGGCGCGCTGCCTCCCGTGCTGGGCTGGACGGCGGCGGGGGGTTCGCTCGACCTTGGGGCGTTGTCGCTTTTCGGGATTCTGTTTTTGTGGCAGTTTCCGCATTTCCTGGCGATCGCCTGGCTGTACCGCGAGCAATACGCGGCGGCGGGGTTGCGGATGCTGCCGAACCGGATTCCCGCGCCGCATATCACCGGACTGATGGCTACGGGTTACGCTTTGGCACTTCTCCCCATCAGCCTGCTGCCGGTTCACCTCGGACTGGCGGGAACCTGGTACGGCGTGACGGCGCTGGCGCTGGGAGTCTGGTATCTGACAGCTTCGGTCCGTTTTGCCCTGACCGAAGACCGCCGCTCGGCGCGGCGCGTGCTGTGGGTCTCGCTGTTCTACCTGCCGACCGTGCTGGGCTGCCTGACGATCGATCACTTGCGACTGTTGTGGAGCTGACGTGACCGCCGCCGCTCATCCCGTCCGCATGGGGCTGCCGATTCCCAATTCCAAATTGGGGATGTGGCTGTTTCTCGGCACGGAAATCATGCTGTTCACGGCGTTCATCGGGACGTTCATCGTCCTGCGCCTGGGTTCGCGGGGATGGCCCACCGACCCCCACGTCACGCACATCAACGTCTGGGCCGGCGCGATCAACACGTTTATTCTGCTGTTCTCCAGCTACCTGGTCGTGGTGGCGCACGACAAATTGCTCCAGAACAAACCGTCGGCCGCGCGGCTGGCGATCATCGGAGCGCTGGTGTGTGGACTGGCGTTCCTCGGAATCAAATCGGTCGAGTACCGGGGGAAATTCGATCACGGCATTATTCCTGGACGAATCCCCGAGAACGAATCGCAGGCGATGGAAAACGTCTTGCGGCAAGTCGATGCCCGCATGGAACGCCTTGTCGCGTCCCTTCCCGTCGAAGGGGACAAGCGCGACGTCCGCCTGACGGCCGTCGATCAGGAACTCCTGGACCTGAAGGCCAAGAGCGAGCCGACGCCGGCAGAAGTGATTCAACTGAAAACGCTGGAGTCGTTCAAAACGACCTGGGACGCGCTTCTTCCCGCCTACCTCAATTTGCGCGACCACGCCCGCGATAAGATCTCGTTTACGGTTCCCTTCGCGGAATTGGAAAATGTCCGCGCGAGCCAGACTTCCGCACCACCTTTATCGTTCAGCGAGTTCGTGGACGAGTTCGAGAAGGTCCGCCAGTCGGACGCCTTGAAAGGAGTGTTGGGGAACGTGGTTGTCACGCAGCCCATCGTCTATGGCAACCTGTTCGCTTCGACGTACTTCTTCGTGACGGGTTTCCACGCGATTCACGTCATCGTCGGATTGCTGCTGTTCCTCATCATTCTGGCGTGGGGGCCGGGATGTTCCGCCCTGTTCGTCGAGAACTGCGGATTGTACTGGCACTTCGTCGACGTGGTGTGGATCTTCCTGTTCCCGCTGATTTACATCCTGTAGCGGATATTGACCGGTCTCATTCGTGACCAGAAAAAGCTGAGTGCTTCATGACAGACTCTCACGCCTCGCACGGCCGAACCTATCTGATGATATTCGTCATCCTGTGCTGCCTTACGGTCGTGTCCGTGATTGCCGATGAAGTCAAAGTCGCGGATCGTAGCGTGGTTCTCGCGATTGTCGCGGCGATTGCGATGGCTAAAGCCACGTGCGTCGTCCTGTACTTCATGCACCTGAAGTTTGAGCGAGGCTGGAAATACCTGCTGCTCGGGCCGACGCTGCTGCTGGCCGCATCGGTTCCGTTCGCGCTGGCGGCCGATCTGGCTTTTCACTACTACGCCAATGACGTTCCTCAGCAGCGCGAGTTCGAGCGGCTCGAGGCTGCCTCGACATCGTCCGATCACGTCGCGGCCCCGCATTGATCGTCGGTCCATGACAGACACTTCCAGCACGCCGACAACCGCGATCCGGGTACAGCATCTCTCGTTCGCCTATCGCGACCAGCGGGTGCTCGACGATGTCTCGCTGAACGTGGAGCCCGGCGCGATCTTTGGACTGTTGGGTCCGAACGGCAGCGGTAAGAGCACGCTGTTTCGGCTGATGGCGACCATCCTGCCGATCGTCGAAGGGGCGATCGAAGTCTTCGGCGTCGACGTCGCGCGGCGGCCGGACCTGGTCCGGCGGCTGATCGGAGTGGCGTTTCAATCGCCCAGTCTCGACGGCAAGCTCACGGTCCGTGAGAACCTGCTGCACCAGGGTCATCTGTACGGCTTTTCTGGAGCCGATCTGAAGTCCCGGATCGACCACGTCGTGGGCACCCTGGAACTGGGCGACCGCCTGTCACAGATGGTGGATGAATTGTCGGGAGGTTATCGCCGGCGTGTCGAGCTTGCCAAGTGTCTGTTGCACCGGCCCCGCCTGCTGCTTCTGGATGAACCGAGCACCGGACTCGACCCGGCCGTGCGACAAGACCTGTGGAAGACGCTCGAAGACCTGCGGCGATCGGCCGGGACAACCATTGTCGTGACGACGCACCTGATGGACGAAGCCGAGTCGTGCGATCGCCTCGCATTGCTCGACCAGGGACGGCTGGTCGCGACGGGTTCGCCCGCGGACTTGCGATCTTCGCTTGGCGGACGCTGCCTGTCGCTGGGGTCGCCCGATCCGGCCCGACTTGCGCGGGACATTCAGGATCGCTTTGCGATTCCGACGCAACTCGTCGGGTCGACCGTGCGCATGGAATCCGATCGCGGTCCGGAACTGCTGCCAGAACTGCTGGCGACGTTTGACGATCAACTGACTTCCGTCACGCTCGCGCGGCCGACATTGGAAGATGTCTTTGTTGCCCGTACCGGTCATCGTCTTGATGCGGGTGCCGCCGAAGAACCTTCGTCGGCCTCGCCCCGCCGGAGGCGATCATCATGAGTGCAGTTTCTGACGCGGTTGACGTTAAGAAACTTGCAGAAGCACGACCGGCACTGGTACTGCCCGCCGTCTCGCTGGCCCGTCGCGAACTCGTGCGGTTCTTGCGGCAGCGCACGCGCATCGTCGGAGCGCTGGGGCAACCACTCATCTTCTGGATTCTGTTCGGCACGGGGCTACGGGGATCGTTTCAAGCGCCGGGAGGCGTGTCGTTTCAGGAGTATTTCGTTCCCGGCGTCGCGGTGATGATCGTTCTGTTCACGGCGATCTTCTCGACGATTTCGATCATCGAAGATCGCCGCGAAGGGTTCCTGCAAGGTGTCCTCGTGGCTCCCGTTCCCCGGCTGGCGATCGTACTGGGAAAGCTCCTGGGGGGAATGCTGCTGGCGGTTCTACAGGCGGTGGCGTTCCTGCTCATCGGGCCACTGCTCTCGTTGACGGGGCTGACCGAACCAATGTCGACGGGTTTGACTCTCAGTAATGCGGTCCCCGTCCTCTTGTATCTGGGCTGGCTGGGGCTCACGCTGACGGCGCTGGGCTACCTAATTGCCTGGCCTCTTGATTCGACACATGGTTTCCATGCCATCATGAGCGTCTTCCTGCTGCCGATGTGGCTCTTGTCGGGGGCGTTCTTCCCGGCCGAAGGAGCCGGGTGGATCGGCTGGATCATTCGCGCGAACCCGCTCACCTACGGAGTCGCGGGGCTCAGGCGGCTAATGGTTACCGATGGGGCGGCCGTCGCCAATCTGCCAAGTCTTCCGGCATGCCTGGTTGTGACGGGCCTGTTCGGCCTCGTCTGCATCGCGGCGGCAGTGGCACTCACCAACAGGCGTTCGGCTCACAACGTACGCTGACGAGTCCCGGCGAATCCGTGACTACTCCTTCAGCGACTTGATCCAGGACGTCTGGGTGACGAGTTGATTGAGGGCCGCGAAGGAGATGGCGGCGTTGGTGGCGAAGCGCGGCGTGATGTTTGACGGGAACGTCGCCAGCGTGGCATCGCCCACCAGGAAGACGTTGAAGTCTTTCGAAAGGTTTTCATAGCCGGCGGTCGTCGCGCAGAAACACATGTCGGTCGCGTAACCCGTCAGGATGACGTGTCGGATTCCCTGTGCCTTGAGGAAGTCGCGCAGCGGCGGATAGCCATCCGCGTCGTAGTAGACATAGTCGTCGCGGTGCATCGTGACGTCGGCACAGACCGGAATCGCCATATCCCAGAAGCCCGTGTTGTTGTACTTCGCCGAGGCATCGAGCCCCGGAAACTGCCGGAAATAGTCGATGACGGGGGTCTCTTTCGACAATTCCAGCGACGCCGGCAGCGGCTGCCCGCGATAGTCGAAGGCATTCAGAAGTTCGGTCAGCTCCCGTTTGGCAGCCGCGCGCTCTTCGTCGGTGGGGTTATAGCGAATCGACCGATAGAGCTTCGTGTGGACCGGGTACTCGGCTCCGCGCAGGCTGTACATCGTCAGGGCCACGTCGTCGCGCAGGCGCTTGAGCAATGGATCGATGACTGTGCGCGTATGCCGGGCCGCGAGATGATTCTTGGTCGGCGTGCAGAAGTCGCACACGCCCGCCGGTTCGGGAGTCTTCCAACCCTGGCCGTCATCGATCCCCCAGGGATGAACCATGATAACGGCTGTTTCTTTGCCATTGATGTGATTGGGCATCTCGATGATGCCACGGGCGTTGTAGGAAAATCGCCAGGCACGGACCGAAAGCGTGGCGTTTTCGTCGTCAACGAGCCTGGGAGCTTCGTAGCGAGCCTCTTCGACGATCGGTTCCACGAACTCGGGATGATCGGCGAGCAACGGGGGCGGGTTCTTCAGCCGCTTGAGCGTGTTCTGATAGACGCGTTTCGCCGGAGCTTCCTCGGCCAAAGCGGATGTCGCACACAGGCATGCCAGGAGAGGCAAGACAATCAATCGCTTGGATGACATGAACGGGCCTTCTATCCAGAGATTGTTCAGGCATTCGACTTGATGAATGGAGCGGCGATGCGATCGAGGCCGACGATTTCGGCTTTATCGCCCGCCCGTTCGACGAGATCAAGAATCTTGCGAATCGAACGAAATTCGGGGTCTTCCACGACCAGGCACGACGGATGGGCGAGAAAGTCGAAGACCGCTCGATGTTCGATGGCCCAGGTCACGGCCCGCTCGATCGCTTCCAGAAACCAGTCGAGCTTCCACTTGCTGCTGCGAAACGCATTCACATCGCTGATGGGACTCATGGGGACTTCGACCAGCCCGGTGGGATAGACGAATGGCTGTGCGCGCGGCAGGGCCTCGTAGAGCGATTGCCACGTCGCTTCCGTGGGAGCCATCCCTCGCTCCGGCATGGTGGTTGGCGGATAGAGCGAACTGACCCAGGTGTATCCCAATCCTTGCAACATCTGCTGGACGTCAGGACGTCCATTGAGACCTGTGGCAAAACCGCCGGGCGTGCGGAAGCCGTTCTCCACAATCCCGGCCCGCTCCTTTAGGGCAATCGCGGCGAGGCGGATATTGCGCTCGATGGTCTCGGCGGGCGTTTCTCCGGCGGTCAGCCACGGCGACCGGCGAAAGCGAAACTGCACTTCTTCGGGTGTTTGAGCCAAGACATAGACATGATCGTAAGTATGGTTACCGATCGGGTGCCCGGCTTTTGCCAACTCTTGCAGCCAGGAAACATCGGGCTGTTCGAGAACTCTGGCCACGCAGAAGTAGTGCAGCACGGCTCCGCGCTCGCGGACGAGCTTACCGGCTTCAACCGCGTAGTCTTTCGTCGCCTGGTCGAGGTTACCCTTCTGAAAGTTCCATTCGGTCATCCCGGCGACGGGGTACTCGGCCGACATCTCCAGATCGAGCGTGATCGCGATGCGGGCCTTGTCACTTGGCGCCGCGGCCATCAGCCGTGGCGACAGGCAAGCCGCGCCTCCGGCCAGGGCCGTTGCGAGCCAGTCACGCCGCGACAACGTTCGGTCAAGCATGCTCGTTGATCTTCTGAAGGTTCGTCGAGCGCTCCGTTCGTCACTCGGACGACGGAAGGGGGGCTTTTCGCTGCAAGTACGCGAACAAGTCGCGCAGTTGCTCGGGTGTCAGTTTCTTCGGCAGCCCCTCGGGCATCAGCGAGACCGGCGAGGGAACAAGTTGTTCGATGTCGCTTTCGGCGATCATCCGTGCTTCGCCACGACTATCAACAAGAGTGATCTCGCCCCCCTGGCTGGCGACGACCAGCCCATTGAAGGTCTGACCGGAAGCCGTTTCGACGATGTTGACCGTGTATTCCTTGCGGACCACGGCCGACGGATCGACGAGACTTGTGAGCAGGAACTCACGGTCGTGGCGGCTGGAATTCGTGAGGTCGGGCCCGACCTTTTTCCCTTCGCCATGCAGGAGATGGCAGATCGCGCAGTGCTCTTTGAAGAGCACTTTCCCCGCGACGACGTCTCCCGTGCCCGCGCGCAGATCGTTATTCATCCGCCGCATTTCGGCGAGTTTCTCTTCGGGAGTTCCCGCGCGAACGGTTCCCCAGAACTTCTGGACGAGGCCGTCGATCTCCGGATTCTCGAACAAAGCCAGCGGCCGGAGTTCCAGGACGTCTATCTTTGCAGGATCGATCCTCCCAGCTTCGACCTCACGCAGAAACGCGAGCGCCCCGGCCGGACGGCTGAACAGAGCGCCGCGAATCTCGCCGCGCAGCGCTGGCACGGTTTCGTGCAGTTCCAGCAGTCTTGTGACGAGCTTTCCTTCTTCGAGGGAAGTCGGCGCGCGAATGACGGCCTTCAAGAGCGCTGCGGGTGTCGCTGGATCCAGCACGCGGAGCATGACATCGGAAGCGAAGGGACGCCCTCCGTGGGTCAGAGCTGTGAGCGCTGCCACACGCTCGGCTGCAGCGGCCATGGGCTCACGCAGCAGGTTTTCAGCCGTCGCGATGGCAGCAGGCACACCGACTTCAACGGCCAGCGTCAGACGCATGACGTCCGCAGGATCCTTTTGCCAAAAGTTGACGAGGCGGGCCATGAGCGCCGGCCCGACCGGTTCTTTCGGCGACAGCGTTCCCGCTTCCTCAACATTGGTCTTGCCAGCGACGCCAGCGAAAAGATCCCCCTGCCCCGGCGGCGCGATCGACTTCTGGCGCTCCGCCACCCCGAGCTTCACCGCCTGGACAAGTCCGTTTTCAGAACCGGCGGGGCAACTCTCCCAGAGGGCAAGGACGGCTGCTTCCCCTTCGGTTGATCCTTCAGCGGCAAAACGCCGAACGAGAAGCGGAAGCAGGAACCGGCCAAGTGGCGAGTTCCAAGCCGACTCCTTCGCGAATGCGTTCAGCACGTCAGCTCGGTGCGTCGCGGCGTGCCGTTCGAGCCCCCACCAGGCCTGCCAGGGGAGTTGCGGATCGTTGGCGATCCGTTCATCGGCCAGCAACGTCGACAAGACGTCGATCGCCACTGACCCCGGTAACCGCTGACAGGCACTCAGCAGTTCCGACAGCACCCATAACGACTTTTCTTCGGTGGCATTCTTTTTCAGCGAGATCGCATCGGCTGGCAACTTGTCCCAGTCACGAGCCACAAACCGTACGCCCCACGCCCGCCGTGCTTCGTCGTCATGTGCCAAGAGTCGATTCGCGAGTTCCGCATCGAGAGGAGCGAGATCGGCGAGAGTCCAGAGCGCCGTCAGCGCGGGAACCGTCGGACCGTTCAAGGCGAGGCCGCACAGTTCGCTCGTCACTTCCGTTGTCTGTCGTTCGCCGAGAGTTCTCCGGGCCTGCAAGCGGTGCCAGTAGCTTGGGTGCGACAGGTGTTCGACGAGTTGCGGGACCGTGAGAGCGGTCATATCGACCACAGCGGAAAGGGGTCGATCCTTGGCGGCGATGCGATAAATGCGGCCGTTGGAGCGATCCCAGTTGGCATCGGGATCGGGATGGGCGGTTCGGCGATCATAGAAGTCGCACAGGTAGATCGCGCCATCCGGCCCGTAGCAGACATCGGTGATGCCGACCCATGTATCCTGCGGATTGAGGAGCGTGCCGCCGCGATCGAGTTCAAACGTCGAAGCGCGGGGATGGATCGTCCACCACGACGCCGTATGGCCGAGGAAATCACCCCCGATGAGCGAGCCGCGATATCGCGCGGGCAGGTGATCGCCCAGGTAGATCGTCTGTCCGGTCGTCGGGCCGCCCAACTGCGGCTTCAGCTTGTGGATCTCCTGGAACCAGCCATATGCATGGGGATTGTGTAAGTCGCCATGCTTGGCGAACGCCTTGGCATAGTAGGCGCCGGGGATGCCGTGGCAACAGACATGGCCGCCGTTGGACCCGAAGAACATCCGGCCGAGTTCGTCGAACGTCAACCCGAAAAGGTTGCCGCCCCCTTCGCAGAAGAGTTCAAAGTCCTTCGAGCGCGGATGATACCGCCAGACGGCCTGCTGAAATTCGATATCGCGAACTCGATTCGTGGCCGTACTGCCGGTGACGCCGTACAGCCAGCCGTCCGGTCCCCAGGTGAGGTGGTTGACCATCGACTGGGCGTCTTCAAGACCAAAGCCCGTCAGCAAGACTTCCGGATCGCCATCGGGCACGTCGTCGCGATTGCGATCGGGATAGAAGAGAAGATACGGCGCCTGCAAAACGAAGACGCCATCATCGGCGAACTCGAGACCTGTCGCGAGGTTTAACCCGGCAACAAAATCGCGGGCGGAATCGGCTCGTCCGTCGCCATCGGTGTCTTCGAGAATCGCGACGCGGTCGTCGCCGCGCGGTCCGTGGGGCGGCGGCTCCGGTTGACGGTCATAGAGCGTTCGCGACCAGCGATCGACAGCCACCCGCTTCAGCCCGGCCGGATTGGGGTATTGCAGATACTGAATGACCCATAAGCGCCCGCGACGATCAAACTTGATGCAATTCGGCTGCCGTACCAGCGGTTCGGCGGCATACAGAGTGGCGGTCAGGTCATCGGGAACGATGAGTCGGGCATCAACTTGATCTGGCGAAAACCCCTGAGCAAAAACCGTCGCGGCGGAGAAGCAATGGACGGCAACGATCGTCGTAAACACCCAGATACCGAATCGAGCCGCCAGCGAGTCAAACTTCATCGCTTTCGCCGTCCGTCTTCTCACCAACCACCAACTACTAACCACCAACCACTTTGGCCCCCTAGGCCAAGATCTCCCGAATCACCTGTCCATGATCGACGTCGAGTCGTTTCCGACCTGGAATCTCCAGTTTGCGGGAGTCGAGTCCTAGCTGATGCAGAACCGTGGCATGAATGTCGGTGACGTAGTGGGGGTGCTCGACGGCATGGAAGCCGAATTCATCGGTCGCGCCGTGGACGCAGCCCCGCTTGAGGCCGCCGCCGGCCATCCAGACAGTGAAGCCGTGCGGATGATGATCGCGGCCGGTTCCCGCCTTGTTAAAGCTGGTGATCTCGAGCCCGGGCGTGCGACCGAACTCGGTCGCGCAGACAACAAGCGTGTCGTCCAACAGGCCCCGGCGCTTGAGGTCGGCAATGAACCCTGCGAGCGGCTTGTCGACCCGCTTGCACGAGCGGGCATGCAGTTCCTTGATGTTCGAGTGCGAGTCCCACTCGCCATAGTCGCTGAGATAGACCAAGGTAAAGCGCACGCCCCGCTCGGCGAGTCGCCGTGCCGTTAGGAGCCGCCGTCCGTAGATGGCGGTCGTCTCGTCATCGATCCCATAGAGTCCCTGCGTCTCGGCGGTTTCCTGAGAGAGGTCGAGCGCCTCGGGAGCCGACATCTGCATGCGGTAGGCGAGTTCGTAGCTTTCGATCCGGGCTCGCAGGTCGGCATCGTCCGGATACTCCACCGCAGTGATGCGGTTGAGCTTATTGACGAGTTCAAACTCGCGCCGTTGGCGGTCGGGAGTCTTTCCTTCGAGGGCACGGCCGAACGGCAGCGGATTCGCCGGATCGAGCGAGAGTTCGACACCGGCATAGCCCGGCCCGAGGTAATCGGCCGCGAAGTCCTTCTTCACCCGGGTGTCTTTGTACTGCCCCAGGAAGACAAACTCCGGGAGGTTCTGATTCGCGGTTCCAAGTCCGTAGCTGATCCACGATCCAATCGTCGGCTGCTGTTCGTCGAGCGTGTGTCGGCCCGTATGAAACTGGAACTCGGCTCCGTGGTCGTTGTCGGTCGTGTACATCGACCGGACGATGCACAGATCGTCGACGACCTGCCCTAAATACGGCAGCCAGTCGGTCACCTCGACGCCGAGTTCGCCCCGCTTCTGATAGCCGACATTCAGCGGCATGATCTTCGAGACGACATCGCGATCGAACCCGACGACCGATCGAGAGCGTTCCAGGAAGATCGGCAACTTCTGGGGGTTCTGGTGCGGTGTTTCGTCGTAGGTCTTTCCGGCGTATTCGTTGAGGAGCGGCTTGGGATCGAAAGTCTCAAGGTGACTGACACCGCCTGACAGGAAGATCCAGATCACGCGCTTCGCCGGGGGATCGCGAAGCGGCAGACCGTCGGGCACGCCCGTTTCCGAAGCGCGAATCACGCCATCGCGAAACAGCATGCTCCCCAGCGACAACCCGGTGAACCCCAGGCCGACATCGGCCAGAAAGGTTCGACGGTTGCGACGCGAGCAGCAGCGTGACATCAGGGGCATGTCGGACTTCCCGTTTCTCAAAAGGCTTCGTCAAAAAAATGAGTGCCGGACGCAGCGCTACCGCACGGTGACAAAGTCATTGTGATTAAACAGCACGTGGACCAGGCTGACACGCGATGCGGCCTCGGCTTGCTCAACCGGAACGGCCCCTTGCGCGGCGGCGGTCCCGGCTAGCGCCAACTCTCGTTCGCCAGAGAGAAACGTGAGAGAGACGCCCAACTCTTCTGTCGACGGCGCGCGGCCGAGAATCTGCTCGAAGACCGCCTGGATGAAGCGACCATCGGTTTGGGAAACCTCGCCGCTCGCGGGGATTTCCGTCGCCAGCCGACTCGCCAGGGCGTTCGCCTGCGCGGCGACCAGTTCATTGTTCGACAAGGCCAGCGCCTGTTGCGGCCGGACCGAGGCCGAACGCTCGTAACAGTCGACGACGCTCGGTCCATCGAACGTGTCGAGGAACTCCATCTGGGCTTCGCCGTGAATCGTGAAGTACAGGCTTCGCCGGGGGACTTTCAGGCCCTGGGCGTAGTCGATCTCGTGGCCCCCCATCGTCTCGTCCAGTTGACCGCTGGCGGCGAGCAGACTGTCGCGGATGACCTCGGCTTCGAGTCGCTGCTGGTTGAACCGCCAATACAGACGGTTATCGGGATCGATTTTCCCGGCCGTGTGCGACTCGTTACCCGCATCGGATCGCATTCGATACGCGGCGCTCAGGACCATTTGCCGATGGATCGCTTTCATTGACCAACCGGTGCGAATCAGTTCGGCGGACAGCCAGTCGAGAAGTTCGGGATGACTGGGCTGACGACCCTGACGACCAAAGTTGGAGGGCGTTTCGACAATCCCCCGGCCAAAGTGATGTCGCCAGATGTGGTTGACAGCCACGCGCGGTGTCAGCGGGTTCGTATCACTGCCAATCCATTGGGCAAGCGCGGCCCGGCGACCGGTCGTCGTGGCAGGATATTGTGGTGACAGGGGCGTATATGTTTCGCCCGGAACGGTGGACTGCTTCTCGGCTTCCGCTTCGGCGGCGATGGCGGCTGTCTGTTCTGCCGTGGCAGCGGCCAATTTCTTTTGATGCTCGGCGTCGGTCGCGTTCGCAGCCGTCAATGCGGCGAGGTTGGTGAGTGCCGTTGCCCGTCGCAATCGTGCCGCTGCCAGAGCCGCGAACTTCTCAGCCGCATGAGCCCGTGCCGTCAGGACCGCCGGATCGCCCTGTCCGCGATAACGAGCGTCATCCGCGGCAATGCGTGCTTCGAGGGAGGCCAACCGTGCTTCGGCTTCTTCGACTTTGCGAGTCGTAGCCGCCATGGGCAACAGCACTCGCCGTGCTTCTTGCTCGGCGGCGACAATTGCCGCAGCACTCGGAATCGCGTCGGCGACTGGCTGCGCGGCGAGGCGTATCTCGTTGGCCTGGGCGTTGAGTGACTGCTGGACCTCGAGATTCGCGCGAGCGGTTGCCAGTTCCGCAGTGATCTTCGCGCGTTCTTCCCTGCGGATAAACTCGCGCAACCCTGGGTACTGGGCCTCTGCGGGTAGTTCAATCGCAGCGACCTGGGGCATCTGGCTCGCGAAGAGAGACGGAATTCCCGCAGTCACCGGCGGCTTGTCGGGAATGCGGTTGCGATTGTCGCCCTTCAGGTACATGTAAGTCGGCGCATCCGGCTTTTCGTCGAACACGCGAATCATGCCGTGTGCGATCGGACCGTAGCTTTGCGCGTAGACGTACTTCTTGAATGGTCCGGGATCGGGAAGTCCCGGAACGCGGTCCTGGCGGAGTTCGAGGGGCTCGAAGAACGCGCGAAAGCGAAAATAGTCCTCGTGCGAAATCGGGTCGTACTTATGGTCGTGGCAGTGGGCACAATTCATCGTCATGCCGAGAAACGCCTTCCCGGTATGCTCGACGTTGTCCTTCATCCATTGCTCGTAGTTCCACTTGAACCAGTTGCGCACCAGGAAGCCGGTGGCGACAACGGCGGTGTCATCCCCTGGTTTGAGTTCATCGGCCGCGAGCATGTCGCGCGCCATGTCGTTGTAGGGGGCGTCGGCATTCAGAGATTTGACGATCCAGTCGCGCCATCGCCAGATCTGCGGGTAGCTGTTCATCACGTCGGGAACGGAACGGCGGCCGTACCAGTCGCTGTATCGCCAAACGTCCATCCAGTGACGCCCCCAGCGTTCGCCGTATCGCGGATCGGCCAGCAGGCGGTCAACGACGCGCTCCGCCGCATCCGGGGAAGTGTCGGCCAGAAAGGCATGTAAGTCGTCCCGCGTCGGCGGGAGGCCAACAAGGTCCAGTGTCACCCGCCGCAGCCACGTCGCGCGATCCGCCTCGGCGACCAAGGTCACCCCAGCCGCCTCGCGTCGTGCGTCTAGAATCGCGTCGACGGGGTTCAGCGAGCGAGTCGCGACTCGCTCGGGCAGTCGGGGCGAGCGGACCGCCTGAAACGACCAGTGGCTCCGCGGATCGGCTTCCGGTTGCTCATTCTCGGGACCGGTGGCCCCGGACATGATCCAGTCGCGAATGGCCTCAATCTCGTCCGGCTTGAGCGGCTCCCCCTCGGGCGGCATGCGGGCGCTGGCATCGCTGCTGGAAACTCTTTCCAGCAGATGACTTGCCGTCAGGTCGCCAGAGACAATGGCGGGGCCGCTGTCTCCGCCCAGCCGCATCGAGGCAGCCGTGTCGAGCCGCAGGTTTCCTTCCTGCTTGAGCGCGCCGTGACAAGCCAGGCAACGCTCATGCAAGAGGGGTTTGACGGTCTTCAGATACCCGTCCGGACTGTCCTCGCCGTGGAGAGGCAGACAGAAGACTACCAGCAAGATCAAACCGGTCCAGACGCCGCGCATCGGAGGCCTTCCCGAAGCCCAAATGATCGCATCAACGAGCGCTCATTCAAGGTATCGGATCGCAACGCGCCTGCCAAGCGGGAACTTTCGACGGGGCGGCGTAACCTAGCCGCGACCCAACGGGGAGCGCTGCATTTCTCTTCAGCGCCGCTTTGACGACGTTCGGACCTCGCGCGCCAGCGATTGCACAGCCCGACCAGCGATGATGCGGTCGAAGGGGACATCCTTGCGGAAGCGGTCGCAGGCCACTTCGCCGAGCGGTTCCCATTCGAACGGCAGGTCAATCGCTTCGCTTCCCTTGGCGTGAATCAGGAAGACACCCGTCGGGGCCTCAATCGCCGAGGCAGGGACGTCGGTGATCGGAATCGGCTCGCCATAGTAGAACAGGAACGTGTGCATCAGTTGGCCGAAACTGGCGACCGGCGTCTCCGATCCCAGTTCCGCCTTGAGACGCGCCACGTCTTCGCCAACCGGCGCGCAGCGCTGGGCAGTCAGTTCCAGAATGGGGCCGTCATAGATGGCACACATCGCGAGAGCTGCGGCCATGGGTCCGAACCATGCCTTTCGTCGGTCGGCGGTTGTCAGCCAGAAGAGCCCAACCGCCGGGACGAGTAAGGTGATTGTTCCAAGGGCGACGGATGTCTCCAACCCCTGAGTGACAGCGAGGCCGCAGGCGATCGCCAGCACTGCGACCAGAACCGCACACGCGCGGTGAATCGGTTGCCAGCCACGGGCGACCCACTCCGGCAAGTGGTCGCGTTCTTCGAGGAAGCGTTGCCAGACAATCCCGATCAGCATGGCCAACACGGGATGGAGCGGCAGGTAGTACCGCGACCGCGATCCCGGCGGCAGCCAGACAATCACGAAACATAGAATCGCCGCCAAACCGAAGAAAAGCGCCGGTTCGCGATATCGTCCCAGGGTGCGGCGAAACGCTGGGAATGCCCAGACGGCCAGCAAAGCCGACCACGGGAAGACCGCCCCGAGCAACACTTCCGGAGGATAGCTGAGCCAGTGGCCGACGATCTTCAGCCAGCGGGTTTCCTCAAAGCGACCCGCGACGTTCCAGAAGTAGATTTCGAGGCTCTTTGCAACGCCCTGCTGCAACAGAAATGCCGTTTGCCACGAACAGGCGAAGCAGCCGCCAATGATCAGCCCGACTAAGTGCCCGCGAGTCAGTAGCTCGCGACCGCGACCGGTCAGCAGCAGATAGCCCCATGTTGATCCCACGAAGTAGACCGGGGCCTGCAAGCCTTTCGTCAGCAGTCCCAACGCCAGAAAGACATAGCCGGTCGTCCAGAAAGTCCATGCCGGCCAGCCCTGTTTGCGTCCTGCCCACCACACGAGCAGCGAGGAGCCGACGAAGAACGTAAACAGCGCCTCGGTCTCGCCGAGGCGGCCATATTCGAGGACGTTATACATCGAGCCAAAGCTGAGGGCCGCGACGAACGCAGCCTGCCGCGACACTTCAACCCGCGCGACGGCATAGACGAGTACGACGGTCAGGAGAGTGGCCAGCAGGCTCGGCAGCCGCACCGCCCAGGTCTCGACCGAACCCGTGAAGTAGCTGCATCCAGCGATCAGCCAGTTCTGAAGCGGGGGCCGACTGAGCCGAGGAATCCCTTGCACGCGCGGCGTGATCCAGTCGCCCGTTTCGAGCATTTCGCGGGCGATGAGGCCGCGTCTTGGTTCTTCGCCAAAGATGGGGAGCACCGTCGCGCGACCACAGTAAATGCAGGCGAAGAAGGCCAGGAGCGCGAAGACTTCCCACTCGCGCCACCAGCGAGGTCGTTTGTCACGATCGACGGAATCGGTCAACGGTGTCTCGTGTGCTTCCAAGGCATTGTTCATGGGGTCACCGCCAGACCGTCAGATCGGGCCCCGGTTCGCGATGCATCGCCTGCATTGGCGAAATCCGAACCGGCTGGTCGGTCGTGATTCGCGCGGGATCCAGGTCCACCGCGAACAGGGTCATCGTGGCGTCGCCGCGATAGTCGGTCGTGTCGCGGGGACTCTGGGCGAGCTGTTCGACGCGGCCGACTTTGGCAAGGGACTCGTGTTCCATGGCCCGCGACAGGATCAAGACTCGGCGCGCCTCCACCGTCGGCTGCAACAGAAACGAAGCATTGTGCAGCGGCTGTGCGGTGTCGGCTTGATAAAACAGGTCGAGGAAACCAGACAACGGCGTACGGCTGAGATCGACGTACAGCGGCAACTGCGTCTCTTCCGCCCGCTCGCGGACTTCCTTCAAGAAGGCGACGTCCACGCGGTGCTTGTCGAAGGATGTCCCCGCATACCAGTGTCCGAAGACGTAGCCCGCGAGCAACCAACCGAAGACCACGCCGGTACACCATCGCGGCTGTCGCCAGACCATCGTCCAGCCGATCGAACCGACAACGAGCGGCACCGCGATCGCCAATCCCCACGCCAGTCCCGCATATTCCGGAAAGCGGTTCCCAAGCACCGCCGCCGCGGCGATGGCTGGGATTGACCAACCCGCCAGGCTGACCCAGGGATTCTTCGCCCAACGTGGCCAGGCGGGCCATTGCGCCCACAGTCGTTCCAGTCCGCGCGCTGACAGAATGGCCCAGGGAGCGAGGGCATGCAGTAAATAATGATGGTGCTTGCCGCCAGGAATCGACAGAACCGCGATGGTCCCCAGTGACCAGCACCAGAGAAATCGCTCCGGCGACGAGCGATCGTTCCAGGCCTTGCGAGCCGTCGCAGCAATCGCCCACGGCAGGACGATCGTCCACGGGGCAATCATCCACAGCAGGTTGACCGGGTAGTACCAGACCGGTTGGTTGATGAGCTTGTATTCGCCGCTCATCCGCCCGCCGAGATCGAAGAACCAGACGTCCTTCGCGTCGGGAAAGCGCTGCAGGACCGCGAGCGGCCACGCCGCCGCGATGGCGACCGTCAGCAACACACCCCAGATCCACGCATAACGGCCGATCTTCTTGAGGTCGCGCGTGCCCGCCAGGTAAAACGCGACCGGAGCCGTCGCCAGGACGAACCCGAAGATCAACCCTTTGACGAGGTTGGTCAGCCCCAGGAGGACATACCACGTTGTCACCCAGCGATCCCGCCCTCCCCACCACGAGGCGGAGAGCGGTGAAACGCCATTGTCACGATCAGGACTTCGTCCCACGAATTCACAGCGGACGAACGCGGCGACGGCAGCCGTGATGACGCCGCACAGAAAGATTTCATCCTCGGCCAGCCAGGCATACCGGGTGAACTGGCAGGTGGTTGCCATCACGAGGCCAGCGAGAATGCCGGTCATGCGACCGTACCAGACCGCCGCCATCCAGGCCGTCAGCAGGACGACGAGCGTCCCCACCAGAAGTGGCCCCAGGCGGACAATTGCCTCGGAATCGCAGCGACCAAAGGGGGTCGCCAGACCGACGGTAATCCATTGCGGGAGCGGCGGGCTTTCCAACCAGGGGGTGCCCCCTTTTTTGGGAACCAGCCAGTCCCCGTCGGCCAGCATTTCGCGGGCGCTTTGCGGGAGAACCGATTCGTGCAGCGTCAACGGGCGACCGGCAACGAGCGCCACCCCGAATAACAGGAGGCAATACCCCGCCAGCCCGAGCACATCCGTTCGCCGCAATCCGTCCATGGAAACCCCCACCCCGCCCGGGTTCTCCCGGCCGGCGGCGGAGGTTGTACGGCAGAATCCGCCGATCGGTCAATGCGGAGTCGGGGGACCGCTATTTCCAGGCATTCTCGTTCCCGGGCTCCGCCTGGGAACGCCGCGTTTTGAGGCTCCGCCTCATTGCGTACGACTAGACGGAGCATGGGACGTAGCGAATGATCAATCGGGACTCTCGCTCGCCTGACATTTTCGCAGGTCGTTCAAGACATCCGCAGCCACTTGTGAGGTGGTTTGACCTGATTGGTACGCGGCGGAACGCTGCCGCAGTTCGAGCAGCAATTGTCCATCAACCGACCCTGCGGATTCTTCCGTCTCAGGAACGGTACGGGCGAGCAAATGATCTGCCAAGGACCGCGCCAGGAATACCTGATCGGCAGGGGAGAGTGCCAAGGCTTGTTGCAGCAATTGTTCCCGCGCCGTCATTACATTTCCCCTGGCTATTGATCGACTAAGCATGCCACAACACGTCGTGGCTGTCGAGAACTCTTACCGCTCGATTTTTATCTCGGTGGCAGGCAGAGGCTGGGAACAAGAGCGCACAAATGGCTCAACCGCACCGAGATGGCCCACAACTGCTTTACACTCGAATCAAATGCGGTCGTCATACAACTCCTCTCGTCCGTTCCAACCTCCCAGCTTCAATTTCGAGGCTTTGCAATGCTCGATAAACGCAAGCTGAGCCTCGCGCGATCCGATGGGAGGTCGCGGAGGCGTCGCCTCTTCAGCATCCGGAAGTGGGACGAGCAAGAACCGTGAGTTTTCGGCAAGCTGGACCGGCTCCTCTGGGATCAAGACGCCGTCCGTGTAACGAACAATCACGTTGCAGGACATTTTTGCGTCCTCAGCAAAGAACGAAGAATCAAGTCTCGAAACCGGCGTGAAATCGTCTCGCTCACAGGCTTTGCCTTTTTCCACGCCGGACAATGCGGAGTGGTAACAAAGTTACTCCAGTCCATTCTACCCCAGCGTGAACGCCGGGAGCTTCACTATTTCTCCCCCCTTCTGGGCCGACTGGTGCGCGCAGATTCCGACGCAGGTCCAGTTCGCGCTCGTCGTGGCGTTTGGCCAGGGGTCGCGGTTTTGCACCAGGGCCGAGACGAATTCGTGGACGAGGTGGGGGTGGCTGCCGCCGTGGCCGCCGCCTTGCACGAACGACAGATGGTCGGCGTCCTGGATCGTCTGCGTGAAGAGGCGGATCGATTCGGGCAAGAGGTGCGCGAAGTCGGGGACTTCGACCTTCGAGGGAATCTCCGGCTCCGGCTTCTTCGCCGTGTGGATGACGTGGGGTTCCCCTTCCACGAGCGTCCACTCGAAGCTCTTTTTCGTCCCGTAGACGTCGAAGCTTTCGCGGTACTGGCGGGCGACGTCGTACAGGAACCGCCAGATGTGGGCGGTGACGTCGCTGTCCTTCACCTTGATATGGCAGCTCTCGACGGCGTACTTGTTGCCCGACTTCTGGGCAATGTCGTCGCGCACCGTCCCCGAACCAAAGCAGCTCACATACTCGGCTCGCGCGTCGAGGAGTCCCAGGCAGGGGCTGACGACGTGGGTGGCGTAGTGCATGGGAATCATCTTTTCCCAATAGCTTGGCCAGCCGTCCATGTCTTGCGGATGCGAGGCAGCCAGATGCTGGATCTTCCCGAGTTCGCCCTTGCGGTAGAGATCTTTGATGAAGAGAAACTCGCGGCTGTAGACGACGGTTTCGGCCATCATGTACTTGAGGCCTGTCTTAGCCACCTTCTCGCAGATCTGGTCGCATTCCTCGATGGTCGTCGCCATCGGCACGGTACACATCACATGCTTGCCGGCGTCGAGAGCCTTGAGCGACATCCAGGCATGATCGGGGATCGGCGAGTTGATATGGACGAAGTCGACTTTCGGGTCGGCCAGAACCTGTTCGAAATCGGTGTAGCGGTTCGCGATGCCGAAGCGATCGCCGACCTCCTGCAAGTGCGACTCGGTCCGCTGGCAGATGACATGGACCTCGGCGTCGGGATGCCGCTGATAGATCGGAATGAACTCCGCACCGAATCCCAAACCGACCATCGCGACGCGAACCGGGGTGCCCATCGCAAGATTCCTTCGTCAAGAGTTGTGTTCGAGACCGAGAAGAACGGGTATTCTCGCCAATTCGCCCGCCGCGTCCAGCGCCGCCCCTGGAAAACACGGGAACCACATCGCGACGACGGTTGATCGAATTCGGAAGCAGACCATGTTTGCACTGCCGCTTTTCTTCGTTGTTGTCGCGGCCGATCCCGGCATCTGGAAGACCGGTCCCGAACTGGCTCGCGAACTCGCCGCGCCGCTGAATGCTCAATGGGCTGGCGTCACGCTGGTCGATGCGGTCGAGAAACTATCTTCAGCCCGGCGGATCGCAGTCTTTGTCGATCCGCGTATCGACCCCACGACGCCTATCAACGCGTCGTTTTCCGGGACGCCAACCATTGATGCCCTTCGCGAGATGGCCGAGTCGGCAGGGGCGGACGTTGTCGCATTCCACTCGCTGGTGGTCATCGCACCAGAGGAAACCGCCCGGCGATTGAGAACGCTGATCGTCCTTGTCGATGAAGCAATCGCCGCTGACGGAGACCGCGGTCAGCGAATACTCGCACGAAAGTCGCTGTCCTGGGACGATCTGGCGACACCGGCCGAGATCGTGGCGAAGATCGGCGACGCGTCTCACTGGAACCTCACGATCGAGGGAATTGACGCGATTCCGCACGACCACTGGCGGCAGGGGGACTTCCCCGCAGTGGCGGCAGCCGAAGCGCTGACACTGGCTCTGATGAACAGCAACCGCACCGTGCGCGTGAATCCCGAGACGGGACAACTGCGGGTGACGCGCCTGCCGGATGACGTCTCGCTGACGCGCGAGCATCGACTTCCACCGCGCGACGCCGACCGCCGCCTGTCCGACTGGCAACAGACGTGGCCAGAGGCCCTCATCGTGTCGAAGAAGGGGCAGGCGGTAACCGTGGCGGGGCTGCTGGAAGCTCACGAGGCACTGGACGCCATCTTGCAAGGGCGTTCCCTGCCGCGCGCGACGGTTCCGACGAAGACCGGTAAGACACCGCTTGCCTCGCGACGATTCACCTTGCAGATCGCCGGAGCACCCTTGTCTGCCGTGCTCGCGGAACTGGAGAAGTCCGGCATCACGTTTCAGTACGATGCCGATTCGTTGAAACAGGCGGAAATCGATCTCGATCGACAAGTCACGGTGATGGCCGAACGACTGACGGCAGACGAGTTCTTTCGGGAATTGTTTGCTGACAGCGGGATTGAGTTCGTCGTTGAGGGGAATATGGTCCGGTTGGTTCCCGCGGAAAAATAGAGGGAAGACCGCCATCGGCGATGGCGGCTTTTCAGGGGGAATCGGTCGATAAGCGTGCAGCCGGGAACGACCAGCCGCGCCGAACAGCGATCAATCGCAGGATGACCGTCACGGCGATGCCCCCGGTGATCGCCCAACCGGTCGGAACCGCGCACCGGATCAGGATCAGGTAGAGCCAGGCGCCGAGGAAGGAACAGGTGGCGTAGAGCGGGCTGGGACGGAACAGGCGGGGAATCTCGTTGCAGATGACATCGCCAATCACGCCGCCGAAGGTTCCCGTCACCACCCCCATCAAGGACGCCACGAACAGCGGCGCGCCGGCTTCCACGGCGAAGAGGGTTCCCAGCACGCTGAACAACCCGAGACCGAGGGCGTCGGGAAGCGCGAGATAGGGCTCCAGTCGATGCGTCAACCGGGGCAGAAAGGCCCCAAGCGCGGCGAGAACGAACACGATCTGCGAGTAGTGGACGTTCGCAATCCAGAACAGAGGATGACGATCGAGGAACAGATCGCGGAGGGTTCCGCCGCCGAACGCGATGGCGAAAGCCAGCGTGATCGAACCGATGACGTCCAGTTCCTTCCGCGCGGCCAGCAGCACGCCATAAAGGGCGGACGAAATGACGGCGGCGTATTCAATCGCGGTCAGCATGTTCTCTTTGTCCTGGGCGGACGGATTGGGAGCCTTGAAAGAGCCTTCGTCGTCCTTGTTCGGGGCCTGCCGGGGCTTTGGATTGAGTCGAGGGTCGAGAGTCTAGAGTCGAGGAAGACAAAGGAATTCTTCCGTCTTTCTCGCTCGACTCTAGACTCTCGACCCTCGACCTAACCGCAAAGTCAGCGCCGGGTGCGACTCCGTAACGGCTTCGAGGGCTACGAGCAACTTCAGCCAAATCCGCCGGTGAGTTTAGCGACTGTAGCGGATGTATCAGCCGAAAATGCGGTCCAACCAACACTTCCGGAAAAGCTTCACAGCCCCGTGACGAGCCACTCCGATAAGAACCGGGCAGACCCCGTTTGCGAACTTGGACCAGACGGGCTGGCAAGAACATCAAGAGATCGTTGTTTAAGTCCCCGAACCACGGCAACGACTGCATTGCCGCGTCAACCGGCTGGGTCAGGGGTTTGGCAACCACTTGCACGAGGGCCAATTCGATGGATCGACGACGGTTTCTGGCCGCTTCCGCCACGCTGGCACTGACAGCCGCCGCCCGACCGGGGTTCGCGGGGCCCTTCAATCAGGCGGCCCCGAAAATCGAGTGGCAGACCGACTTGAAAGCCGCCTATCGCCTCGCGGTCCGGGACGACAAGCCGATTCTCATCGTGTTCGGCGCGAGCTGGTGTACGTTTTGCCACAAGCTCGATCGTGAGACGTTCGCCGACCGCCGCATGGTGGAATTCGTGCAAAGCTCGTTCATTCCCGTCCACCTCGACTTCGATAAAGAGCCGCACGCGGCGAAGGTGCTGGAAGTCGAGCAGTTGCCGGCATCGGTGGTCCTCAGCCCCGAAGCCGATCTTCTGAAACGAACGATCGGCTACTACAAGTACGAGAAGTACCGCGAAGAACTGGATCTCGCGTTGGCCGAAGGAGCCAAGATCCGGCAGGTGCGCGGGACCAAGCGATAGCCGCGTGAATCGGCGACTAGGGCGCTGCGAGCCGCTGGCGGTACTTCTCGGCGAAGCGGGTATGGCGGGTTTCCAGGGAAATCCGCCGCCCGCGGATCATCGCTCCCAGCACTAGCGTCGAGGGTTGCAGCGGGCTGCCGTCGGTGATGATGAGCGTTGCCCATTTGCCGGGCGTCAGTGAGCCCAGCCGATCATCGACGCCGAGGATCTCCGCCGGTCCCAGAGTGAGCGCGCGGAGGGCGGCCGATTCGGGCAGCCCGAAGGCGACCGAGCGCCCGGCGTTGAACGGCAGCGTGTGCGCGTGAGCGGCATCGTCCGTGCGGAAGGCGATCGCGACTCCCGCATCGTGGAGCCGGCCCGCGTTGGCCCAGGTTGTGTCATAAGGATCGTAGCCCTCCTGGGGTGTCTGAAAGACCGGGTCGATAATGACCGAGACTTTTTGCTCGGCCAGTTGTTTGGCTAGCTTCCATGCATCCTGTCCACCGCCGATGATGCCTTTGAGCGAACGTGTCTTGATGAACTCGAGCGCTTCTTCGATCTGCATTCGGGAATGGGCCTCGAAGATGACCGGCTTCGCGCCGGACAGGTAGGGGAGCATCGCCTCGAAACGCGGATCGACGCCCGGTCGATTCGCTTCGTCGGCCGCTTCGCGGGCGGCCCTGTAGCGAGCCGCTTCGTCGAAGAACTCGTTGAGCTTCTTCAGTGGCTCACGGCGGTCCTTGCCTGCGGGCCAGTTCACCACGAGACCAGCCGTCGCGTCGATGGTCATCTCGGGAACCGTCCAGCCGTCGAGTTGAATGAAGGATGCCTGCCCGGCGACGCGACCACTGACGGGGCGCGTGACGGCCGTCAGCACGCCGCCGAACCGGGCGATCGGCAGATGTTCCGAATCTGGATTAACGGCAACGCCGCCGATGAGATCGGGCTGGAACTCGCCCGACTCGGCGAAGTCCTGCGTTTCGCGAACTTTGCCGATTTCCGTCAGCCCCAACAGCGAACCGGCATCGATGAGACCGGGATAGACATGCAATCCTCCGAGATCGACAGCCGTTGTTCCGTCCGGGATGGCAATGTCCTTGCCGAGTGCTTCGATGGTTTCGCCATGAACGAGAAGTGTTCCCTCGATGACTTCGTCAGAATCGACGGGGTGAATCACGGCGTTGGTCAGGGCGACTCGCTCGCTGACGGCAGGCCAGTCAATGCGGCCGGGCCGTTCACCATCGCCCGGCAGCGTGACAGACGCCGGTCGAGCTGATCGCTCAACGGCAGCAGCCGTCATTGCGGAAGGTTGATGGCTGCGATCGAAGTGGACTTGCCCTTCGATGATCGTGTACTCGCAGCGGGAGAAGATATTGAGCGGGTGTCCGCTGAAAATGGCGAGGTCACCCATCTTGCCGACTTCCAGAGTTCCGACCTCTTCGTCGATGCCGAGTTCCCGGGACGGATTGCGGGTGATCGTCTGCAAGGCGGAGGCCTCGCTCATGCCGTAGCGCATGGTCTTCGCCGCTTCAATCGTGAGCGGGACGCGGACCACGGGGAAATCACTCTTGATGACCACGTTCGCGCCGGCCTGCTGGAGCAGCCAGGCGTTGTAAGGTGTGGCATCGTAAGCTTCGACCTTGTAGCCCCAATGGTCGGCGAAGGTGCTGCAGCTCGCGCCGTGCCGGGCGATTTCGGGGGCGACCTTGTAGCCCTCCAAGACGTGTTGCAGCGACCAGACCCGCATGCCATGCGTTTCGGCGACGCGGAGCAGCATCAGGATTTCATCGGCCCGGTAGCAGTGGCTGTGAATGAAGATTTCCTGATTGAGTAACTGCGTCAGCGCCTCCAGGCGCAGGTCACGACGCGGCGGCTCGACGACTTCCCCTTTCATGCGGGCCTGTTCGTAGGCATTCCAAACGCGGCGATAGTCGGCTGCCTCGTAGAACGCCCGGTTAATGGTCGCCTCGACTCCCAGCCGCGTGTTGGGAAACCGGCTGGTGCGGAACTTCACATTTTCGCCCAGCGCGAACTTTACGCCGACGGGCGTATCGGGAAAGAGGTGATCGGCGATGGTGGCGCCGATCTTCAGCTTCACCATGGCGTGCTGACCGCCAATGCAGTTCGCTGAACCGTGCAGCAGTCTGGCGGTCGTCATGCCTGTCGCGAGATTGCGATACTCGTTGTCATCGCTGGTGCGGATCGCGTCCTGCATACGGACTTCGCACACAATGGAGTCGGTCGACTCGTTGACATCGACCAGCATCATGTGGCTGTGGGTGTCGACGACTCCTGGCATGACAAATCGCCCCGCTGCATCGATCTCGCGAATGTCGGCTGGCGCGGGCAGATCCTTGCCGATCATGGCAATCCGCCCATCCTGAATCAGGATGTCGGTTTCGACCAGTGTTTCTCCGGTCGCGGTCAGCACTGTTCCCCGACGGACGATGAGCGAACCGGGCTCGACGGAAGCCGGTGTTCCACGACGGTGGAGATCGAGTTCGACAGGCTCGACTTCGTTGAGTTGGGGCGTGTCCCCGGAGCCCTCTGGTTTTCCCTCGTCGATCCCCCCCAAGGCAATCGGGTTCAGGGCATCGGCGGGCTGTTCTTCGATTCGCTCGGCCGACCAGGGGGTGGGCGGACCGAAGGGGGTCTTCAATTCGCCCGAGAGTTTGCCGTCTTCAAATTTCCCGGTGAAGACGAGGGAGACCGTCTTCGCGCCGGCGCCAATGGCAACGGTCCACTCAACCGAGTTCCCCTGAACTCGACCCGACTCGACCAAACCATCTCCCGACGTGCTGGTGAATGACCCCGAGAGTTTCGCGTCGCGCTGGATCAGTTCCAGTTCCCCCCGCGTCGGCTGGCCACTGGTAGTCACGGTCACCTGCCAGCGACCGGCGATCTGACTGGGAGTTGCCGGTTCTTCATCGGACTTCGATTCCTTCGTTTTCGGCTTCTCAGTCCGGTTGTACTCGTGGACGTGGCCTTGAACGAGGCAGTAGCGAACCTTCGAGAAGTCCTCTTCAAATGGTCCCGTCATGACCACCAGCGAGGCGACGCTTCCCGGCGCGACCGTGTTATGACCAGCGTCAGGAGCAAATGTGGTCAGTGCCGCAAGCGCCGCATCGGCCGGTAGACCTTCGCGGATTGCCCGGCGAAGACTCTGCAGCGCCTCGGTTGGAGACTTGCTACCGATTGTCGACAACGCGAACTCGACGTCCCCCTCATGAAGTGTCTTGAGGCCGCGAACTCGCTCCAGCCAGTCCGCGTGGGCCTGCTGTCGGACTTCGATCGGCGAAACCGTTTCGGGAAGCTCGTCATCCTTCGGTTTGGGAGGTTCGAGTTTGGGTTCTTCGCCAAAGTCGACCTGCTGAATGACGCGGAGATTGTGAGTTTTGAGGGCATCGACCCGCTTCCCGGCCTCGTGTGCGCCGCGAATCCAGATGGCTCCCTGCTCGGGAATCTCTTCGGACGAAAGAATTTCCCGCTTGAAGGCAATTACGCGGTCGATGTCGTCGATGGAGTTCGCGAGGAAGATGTGATCCAGTTCGGCACGATGACGCGCGATCGCCGCGAGCCGTGGGTCGACACGGGGCGGGAACTCCGTCACCTGCTTGTTGATTAACAGCATTTCGTAGCGCCGCCAGGTCTCGGCATAAGCCTCGGCATCGAGGTAGGCCTGCCGCAAATGGGCAAACGCCCCCATCAGCGTGGCGGGATAACCGTCGCCCCCCAGCCCGCGCAATTCCAAGAGCGCCGCTTCACCGCCTGGCACAACCACCTCGGCACGCGGCAGCGAGGCCGTGCTAATCAGCGCGCTTTCACCACTCATCAGGCGTCCGGTCGGCAGGACGCGAACCGCGCAGAATCCGGCCGAACGAAACGCCTCGCGGTCGGCCTCGGAGAGGGCGACATGCTCCGACGCGCGAAACTCGGGAGTGAGCCCTTTCGCCCGGTCGATCGGCAGACTCGCCAGCGAGGTCTCGCGGTCCGGCTGGGTTCGTCCTGCCATGGGAGTCGGCTGCGCCGCGGGCAAGCCGCGATCGGTCCCGGCATCCACGAAGCCCGCGTAGACGAAGTGACCGTCGACGGCGATGACGCGGGCATCGGCGGGAACGGGAATGTCCTTGCCGACAGCGACGATTCGGGAACCCTCGATCACGACAGTGGCCGAATCAAGCCGTTCTCCGGGTTTGACGACGACCGTCGCATTGGTCAGAACCACTTTCCGGGAGCGAAAGCCAAATTCTCCGACGCCCTCGTCGGTGAAACCCGTCGCGGCATGCAGAAGGAATCCCAGAAAGGCAATGGTCGCCACTGGCAGGGTTCGCCCCACGATGATTGACTCCGACTTTGGTTCGATCCAGAAACGACGGAGGCCCGCACGGCCTTCGCCTTATTCAAACGGGAGTCTGCATCCCAGCGGGGCTGGGTTCGAGTGTGGACGGTCGAAATAGGCGCGACCAGAGCCGCGGACTTTCCGCGTGTTTCGAGACGCTCAACTCTCAATCGTCACCAGTTGCGAGCCCGGCCCGTTTTGGGTGAAACGCGTTTCACGACCCACCAAGGTACCGGGAGGACCGGTGTAAACGGGAGAATTTTCCCTGTCCCCCGGAATTCCCGGCAGGGAAAAAGAGTTGAATTGACACACACGGCAAGTTCGATATGATAAAGACCGGTGCCAAGGAGAAGAGTCGTATTGGCTAACTTCCCATGGCATCGCGATAGCGTGTTTTGAATCGCTTTCTTTCGCCAGGCCGTCCTCGATGGCTGGCAGCCGGTATCTGAAACGGTACCTCTCTGGCTGTTTTTTTCTGGCAGTTTGTTGAAGAGCCTTTTCGATCAGCGATTTCCCAGGAGGTGGCTCAAGACGCTCTGGACGACGGAAGTCGCACGGAATTGGGAGCGACGGAACGTCGCTGGCCGGGTCTTGAAACAGACTTCGCGGGATTCGCACTCCACGGAAAGCACGTGGTGTGTCCTCCAGAAATCAGGTTCTTCAACGGGCCGCTGACCGTTCCAGGCAGGAAACTCGAGCATCGGATTCGAGATCTGGCCGAGAACGGGCTGTGAGAGGTGCTTCGTCCGTTGAGGAAGACCCTTGGGCGAACGTGTCGGACGTTGAGCCAGCGTTTGACCTGAAACAGTGATGTTTCAGGATCGCCAGTCGGCCTTTTCCGCGGACGGATTGCGGAGCCTGAAAATTGGCTCGGTCCAGATGGCGTCGGTCCATTTGCCGCGTCAGTTGGAGCGGTGTCGATCCCTCACAGGGAACAAGGTCGGAGGGAACGGGGTCGCAGGGAACAGGGATGGTTTCCAAACAGATCGAGTCCCGTGTCGCATTTCATTCGCGATCTGGTGTTTCGGCGGGGCTGGTTCCGGTTGAACGATCATCAGGTTTCGGTTTCGTCTGGTTTCCGATTGAACAGCCCCGGCTGAATACGGCTACCAAAGAAAACCGATTTGCGAGTCGCTGGTCCTCGCTGGCCGGCAATTGGTCCAAGAGTCGTCTGTCAGGACATCGGCAGTTGGCCTCCATCGAGCTGCTTCGCGAAACTTTCACTGGCGGCCCCCAGGCGGGGATCGACGGTCGTCGCGATCACCGAGTGTCGATCGGACTTTTTTTGAATTCTCTCACTTGTGTCGGCAATTCGCACGGCTTGACCGCTGATCGACGATGCCGGCCTCTCCCGATGCTTGCCGGATCTGACACCGGAAGCAGCTCAGGTTTCTCCTCATGCAGTTGGAAGCATCAATGACTGAGTCGAGTCCCGAGACTCCCAAAAAGCCTCGCCCCCGCCGACGGACTGCCTCCTCGGGAGCCGCCGTTGAGCGGATCAAGTCCGAAGCCCAGAGCGGCCCGGCCGAGAACGCGATCGAAGACGCGCTCGCCGAAGCTCATGCCGCTCGCGATGACGCGGACTTTGGCGAGACGCCTCCCCCGCGACGCCGTCGCAAAGTGGAAGCCGAACCCACCGAGGCGGCTGCTCCCCCTCGCCGCCGAACGCGAAAGCCGCGCGAAGAGGCTCAGGCCGCCGCGCCCGCCCCGCGCGATGATGATTCCGATTTCGACGCCGGTCTGGATCTCGATCCGCGGCTCGATTTCGACTCCCGGATGGATGCGGATGGCCCCGCGAGGTCGTCCGACTCTCGTCCCGCGCCTCGGCGCCGGACCGATGACGGCGGTTCCGCCCCCGCTCGGCGCGACGCCGGACCTGTCGCCGACCGCGGCGAAGAACACGATGCCCAGGATTCCGGCGGCTTTGATGATGGCCCCGATTCGAGCGAGTCGGGAGATTCTGGAGATTCCGGCGACTCGGGCGACGACGGCAACCGTCGCCGCCGCCGACGACGACGTCGTCGACGTGGGCCGAACGATGGACCGGCCCCGCAAGGCGGCGGAGGTCCGCATGGAAGCCCTCATGGCAATCGCGGCCCCAGTCATCAGGGTGGTCGCGATCGGCGTCGCGGTTCCGACAACCGCAACGATAACCGTGGTTCGCGCGGTCCGCGCGAAAGCCATTCGCAATCGTCGCGCGTTCCGGAAACGCCAACTCCCGTTCAGGGAATCCTCGAACTCCATCCGACCAAGGGTTACGGGTTTCTTCGCGACCAGAAGAGCGAATACATCTCGCAGCCGACAGACCCGTTCGTGTCGAGTTCGCTGATCGAGAAGTTTGGTCTCCGGGAAGGCGTGCTCGTCACCGGCGAAAGCGTGCCGGGGGGCAAGGGCCAGGGGCCGCGGCTGCGTTCGATCGAAACGATCGAAGGCCGCACGCCCGACATGTATCGGGAGATCAAGTCGTTCGACAGTCTGACTCCCATCACGCCGCACGACCAGATTCGGCTGGAAACCGGCCCGACGCCGGTGACGATGCGCGTCATGGACCTGCTGACGCCGATCGGCAAGGGGCAGCGGGCTCTGATCGTCGCGCCTCCCCGGTCCGGCAAGACGATGTTGTTACAGGAGATCGCGAACGCGGTCAGTCACAATCATCCCGAGGTCTATCTCATCGTGCTGCTGATCGACGAGCGGCCGGAGGAAGTGACGGAACTGCGGCGTCGCGTGAATGGTGAAGTGATTGCGTCGACACTCGACCGCGAGGTCGACAGTCACATCCGCGTCAGCCAGCTCGTCTTCGAGCGGGCCAAGCGCATGACCGAACAGGGTCGCGACGTCTTCATTCTGCTCGACAGCATCACGCGAACGGCGCGGGCCTTCAACAAATGGAGCAACTCGGGCCGTACGGGAACCGGCGGACTCGATATCCGGGCCATGGATCTTCCCAAGAAGATGTTCGGCATGGCCCGGCAGTTCGAAGAAGGGGGTTCGCTGACGGTGGTCGGCACGGCCCTCATCGAAACCGGCAGCCGGATGGATGACGCCATCTTCCAGGAGTTCAAGGGAACCGGGAACATGGAACTGGTTCTCAGCCGGGAACTCGCCGATCGCCGCATCTGGCCCGCCATCGACGTGGCCAAGTCGGGAACTCGCCGTGAAGAGAAACTGCTCCCGCCCGATGTCCTGGAAGGGGTCACCATGCTGCGGCGCAGCCTGGTCTCGCTCAACTCGGTCGAGGCGATGGAGCAACTGATCCGCATTCTGGCGAAGTACCCGACGAACGCGGAGTTCCTCGCCAAGATTCGCTCGGTGCTCTGATAAATTCTGACACAACCTCCGTGCAATGAGGTGTTTGCCAGGCCCTCCTCAGGTTCCTGACAGGCACAACCGGTTGTGTCAGAGGTTCGTAGTCGACAATCCAGCAACCATTACAAACACATCGGCCCCCGGAGACAGTTGTCTCCGGGGGCTTTTTTTGCGATCGCGGTCCGCTCGCCTCAGCACTCGATCGTCAGCAGATCTTCGGCGACGAACGTGCGCAGAAACAACTCGCGGGCCGTTGCCAGACCGACGGGGTCTTCACCCGGCTGATAGGGATCGATGTGGGTCAGGTAGAGCCGTCCGACGGCGGTCCGCCGCGCGAGGTCGGCCACCATGGTCGTCGCGCTATGGCCGGTGACTTCGCACCACTTCTGGTTCTCGTCCGAGAAATAGCATTCATGAATGAGAACATCGGCTCCGCGCACAAAGTCGTCGTAGGTACCGTCGACAGTGGTGTCGGTGATCGCGACCAGGGTGACTGAACCATCGGTCAACTTATAACCGCGCGATCCGCCGGGGTGCTTGAGCGGATGATGCGTAAGCGTCAGGCCGCCGAGTTCCACCCGCTCGGCCAATTCGCGGTAGTCGAACCGCGGCTCCATGGGAAACAGCCCCGGCGCGAACAGATGCTGGCGGACCGTCTCGAGCACTTCGGGGGCCGCGTGGACACGACACTCTTTCAACTGGCCCAGTTCCAGCGGGACCAGGAGATAGGTCAGGCCGATCACATGATCGAGGTGGCCGTGAGTCAGGAAGACATCCAGTTCCTCGGTTCGCAGCAGTTCTGGCAACCGGTAAGTTCCAGTCCCCGCGTCAATCAGAATGCCCTGCTCTGCCAGGAAGAGACCAGCCGTCTGCCGACGCGAGTTGGGGTGATAACCGCCGGTTCCCAGAAACTGGATGCGCATGACCCGCCTCGGCGCTTTGTCCGAACGTAAGAGTGACTTCAATACACGGGAACGGTCGTGCCACAGCCCGTTCCGCTCGACGCAATGTCTCAACCTAGCGGGAAGCCTTGGCGGCAGCCACTGATTCGGCTGTTCCGCGAGTCAGCAGCGAAGTCACGATCAGCGTGAGGAAGCCCAGCGGGATCGTCACCAAACCGGGCTGGCTGAAGGGGACGCACGCCAGGCGCGCGGCTTCGTCGGCCGGGTAGCCGTAGACCGTCTTGAAGGTGTCCTCGCTGAGGAGAATCCAGGCCAGCGAGGCCACCATTCCCACGACGATCGCGGTGGTCACTCCCTGTTTGGTGGTCCGCTTCCAGAAGAGGATCATGACAAGGGCGGGCAGGTTTGCCGACGCCGCGACGCTGAAGGCCCAGCCGACCAGGAAGGATGCGTTGAAGCCCTTGAACCAGATTCCCAGGAGAATGGCGAACGCGCCGACGACAATCGACGCGAGCTTGGCCAGGCGCACCTTGTGATGGTCGGACAGCTCCCAGCCTGCCACGCCCGAGATCAGGTCGTGGACAATGGCTCCGCTCGCAGCGACGATCAAGCCGCTGACGGTCCCCAGCACGGTCGTGAAGGCAATCGCCGAGACGATGGCAAAGATCAGTTCGCCGAAACTGCGCGCGAGCAGCGGAGCCGCCATGTTGCTATCGGTCAGGTCGATCGTTCCCCGCGTCATGGCCCCCAACCCCAGATACAGGGTGAGGACATAGAATGCGCCGATGGTCGCGATGCCGACAACAGTGCTCTGCCGCGCGGCCGCCTGATCTTTGACGGTGTAATAGCGAATGAGGATGTGAGGCAGCGACGCGGTTCCCGCGAAGAGGGCGAGCATCAGCGAAAGAAAGTTGAGTTTCGGCCAGAGCGCGTCGCCGCGCAGTCCCTGAAACAGCGCGCTGCGGCCGGGACGCAGAATGTCTTCGCCCGGAGTCGGCACCGGAGAGAAGGTGACCGACTTATCGCCGTTCTCGATCGTTGTCGTCGATTTCCACAGCACGATTTCGCTGTCGCGGATCATTTGCAGGTATTGCAGCGGCCCCAGCGGCCCGGTCCGCTCGATCTCGCCGGGCAGACGGCTGATGTGCCCGACGGGGCGCAGGTCGGCCTGTCCTTCTCCGAGTCCTTGCGGCACGCCGTTGACGAGTCTACGACCGTCGGCCGTCGTGGTCAGCGTTTGTGGTTCATTCGCGGCGGCGTCGGTCCGTGCCACCAGTCCCTCGCGCAGAATAAGCACGGTGAGGATACCGCTGAAGATGACCAGCAGCCCCCCTTTGATGAACTGCACATAGGTGGTGCTCACCATACCGGCCGTCGCGACGATGACGACAACCGTCAACCCGACGACCACCACCCCCAGCCAGTGCGGCAGCCCGAGAAGCGGATAGATGAGCGAACCCGCGCCAACCATCTGCGGTATCAGGTAGAAGACACTGACCACCAGCGCGCTCAGGCCAGCCGCCAGGGTGATGCCCCGTGACTGAAACTTGCTGTTGAGCGCGTCGGCGAACGTATAGCGTCCCAGCCGCTTCATGGGTTCGGCGATCACGAAGAGCGCGACCACCCACCCCGCGAGAAAGCCAATCGAATACAGAAAGCCGTCGTAGCCCGACAACGAGATCAGCCCGCAGATCCCGAGAAACGACGCCGCGGACAGGTAATCGCCCGCGAAGGCGACGCCATTGACGAACCAGTGGATTTCCCCACCGGCGGCGAAGTAGCCGGCGGACGATTTGGCTCGCGAGCCAAACCAGAAGCTGAGAGCCAGGGTCGCACCGACAAAAATCAGAAAGACGCCAATCGCGATGGGCGAGGGCTGCGGAATCATTGCGGCCCCTCCCCGCCCCGCACGGGTCGCTGGCAGCCCCAGGCATAGACGAGCGCGAGCACGAACGCGGCGAGAATCAGCCCGAATCCGTAGACGATCGCCAGCGTCACCCCCAGCACGTTCCAGGTCATGATCGATGGATAGAATGCGTTGATGACGACGAATCCGCCATAAATCAGGCAGTAGACCGCGAAGAGCCACAGCCCCAATCGCGTGTTCCGGGCGACTTGCCGCGGATCTTCCACCTCCGTCGGCGTTGCCGACCCATGCCCGAAATGCGCCATGCCGCGATGACCTCGTTGTGCGTCAGATCGATGTAAAACCCGCTGGACGACAGGAATTCGGCTGTGAGTTCGGAACTCCCCGATTCACGAGTGTCGATCTTGGAACGTGTTCCCGAATCACCGCCGAATGGTGTTCGCCACTGTAACGGCGAAGCCGGGCCGCCGCGAGGCTTTCTGGGAATTGCGGGGGACAGCCATCTCGATCTCGATCGGCTTGGCGAATGCGCGCCCGTTTGGATAGGTTCGGTGGAACCGACGACAGCGACCGTGTCGCGTGGTCCGTGTTGAATTCGGTTGCCTGTGCGAGTCGAGCCGGAGCCATCAGATTGAGTGCCGAGCGCGCCAATCGTCTTCCCGTTTCATTTATCGTGCTGGCGTCGGTCGCGTGCAGCGTGCCGGTCCTGGCGAACGCCATGGGCTATGACTTTGGATTCTCATCAAGCGACGAAGCCTCCGAGTTTCGCCCGCGATTCGTTCGGGCGCTCCTGGAATGGACGGCCGTCACCGTCGCCATGTTGACGGCCGCGACCGCCCTGTGCCATCACACCATCCAGCGGCAGGTGGCCACGCCCATCATTGGCCTCGCCCTTTTTTTCACCGGGTTGATCGACGCGTTTCATGTGCTGGCCATCGATGACCTGCCAGTCCGGGCTGTCGATGATCGCCAGTTCCCGATCTTCACGTGGGGACTCTCGCGGATTCTCCATGCGACGATCATCGCGATCGGCGTGGCTCCGCTGTCCTACCCGGCCGCGCTGGCGCGGCGGCTGGCGGGTTGGCGGGCCCTGATTGGGATCGGAATCGTCTTCGCGATCATCGCCGTGCTGATTGTCGCGGTCTGCTGGTACGCGCCTCATCTGCCAGTCGGCAGCCATCCGAACCAGTTCGTGAAGCGGCCGCTCGATGCGATCGCGTTGATTGGGTATCTGCTCGCGGGCGGATTGTTCCTTCCCGCTTTTTCGCGTCGCCACCCCAGCCTGTTCACGGACGGGCTGTTTGTCAGTCTGCTCCCCTGCCTCATTGGACAGACCTATCTGGCGTTCTTTTCCACGTCGGAATCGGACAACGCGGCCATCGTCGCGCAGTACCTCAAGATTCTGGCGTACGTCATTCCGTTTCTGGGCCTCTTGCTCGATTTCACGCGTGTCTCACGATCCGAGGCGAAACTCCAGACAATCCGCGCCACCTGGACCATTGCCCGGAATGTTCATGACTCGCTGCTGCCGCGCGAAGCACCCCGGATTGACGGCTACGACATCGCCGGATGCTCGATTCCGTCGGGCGATGTGGGCGGAGATTATTATGACTTTATCCCGCTCCCCGAGGGGGAATGGCTGCTGGTCATCGCCGATGTGGCGGGACACGACATCGGCGCTTCGATTCTGATGTCGCAGACGCGCGCTTACCTCCGCGCGAGCGCGCTGGTGGAATCCAACCCTGGCACCATCGCCCAGCGGCTCAACCGGTTCCTGGTGAATGAAGTCCGCGATCAGCGTTTCGTCAGCCTTTTTCTGGCCCGGTTTTCGCCGGAGACGAATCAAATCGAGTACGTCGCCGCGGGAATGCGGGGGTATCTGCTCAACTGGCGAGGCATTCGCACCGAGTTGTTGACGACGGGCCCGATTCTGGGAGTCATCGACGAAGAGCTTGTCACGGTGAGCCACCACCTGGCCCCAGGGACAATGCTGGCCGTCTTTACCGATGGTCTGACGGAATCCCGCAATCCGGCAGGGCAGTTCTTTGGAGTCGATCGCGTGCTTGGCCAACTCGTCGCCTATCGCGATTTACCGTCGGCCGACATCGTCCAGGCGGCCCTCAAGGGGTTGGATCGCTTCACCTATGGAGCCCCCAATCTCGACGACTTGACCGTGGTAGTGGCCAAGCGCAAGGCGTGAAACGTCAGCGTTCCGTTTCCCGCAAACCCTGCCGCCGGGTCGATTGAGAATCGTTTGATCCCCCGGTTTCCGCGTTTCGTTTCCTCCCTGAACACGCCTGGTCTGGAGAGACCTGCAACGCGTGATTATCCCAAGGAGGAAAGAACGATGACCCGCCTGACCATTTTGCTGATTGCCACGACAACGACGCTGACCGGGTGCGCCACGATGGACACGCCGCGAGCGATGACGCTCGGCCGGGCTCTCGCACCGGAACCAACTGTGATCCAGTCGGCAGTTCTCACAGTGGGAGAAATTGGGACCGGCACCGTGATTCACGCGAACGGTCAGAGCGAGTAGTCGACCACGATCTTGCCGAAGTGCTCGCCTTCAGCCAGAGCGGAGAGGGCCTGGTCGGCTTCTTCGAAACGGAACCGGCGGTCGATGATGGGTCGGAAGTCGTGCTGCTCGATGAATTGATTCATCGCGAGAAAATCGGCTCGCGAACCGACGTAAATGCCATGAATGCTCGCGTTCTTGGTGACCAGCGGAAACAGGCTGTCCTGGGGGGGACCGAAACCGGAAAGGACGCCGATCAACGCGATTTTCCCGCCTGCGGCGACAGAGGCCAGGGACTGGCCCAGCGTTCCGGGACCGCCGACTTCGATCACATGATCGACACCCTGCTTCCCGGTCAGTTGCCAGACTTCGCGATCCCATTCGGGGGTCGCGGTGCGATCGACGGTCTGCCAGGCACCGAGGGATTTTGCCCGGTTCAGCTTGTCGGCGGAGCGCGAGACCACGATGGATCGTGCTCCCTGGGCGGCGGCGAATTGCAGCGCGAAAATGGCCACGCCGCCGGTCCCCAGAATCAGGACCGTTTCGTCCGAGCGGAGTTGGCCGCGCGTCATAAGCGCGGCCCAGGCCGTCACGGCGGCACAGGGGAGCGTGGCCGCTTCGGCGACCGTCCAACCCCGTGGAATCGCCACGCAACCCGTCTCGTCGAACAGGACGTATTCGGCCAGCATGCCGTCGCACGATCCCCCCGGATCGGTGCGGTGATGGGACATCGAAAAGGGGCCGTCCTGCCACTGCGGAAAGAAACACCCCGCCACCTCGTCGCCCGGTTTCCAGGCGGTCACGCCCGTTCCCACGCTGATAACGACTCCCGCACCGTCCGAGCAGGCAATCTTTCCGCCGACGGGACGATTGGCCTCGTTCCGCAGGTTGATGAGGTCGCGGTAATTGATGGAAACCGCCCCCACCTTCACGAGAATCTGCCCCGGTCCCGGTTCAATGAGCGGACGTTCGACGCATTCGAGCCGAAAGGCCCCGGAATCGGGGGTGAACTCCCAGGCGCGGTTCTTGGTCATGTTGAACCTTCTTTCTAGGGACTCGGCTCGTACCCCCGTCGGCTGTCCAAAATCGAGACGCAGCGTCCCGCTTTGAGATTCTAACACAACCTCTGTGCAATGAAGTGTTTGTCTGGAATTCCACGGGTTTCTGGCACGCACAACCGGTTGTGTCAGGGTTTCTTAAAACAGCCTGCGGCCATCCCTTCCGCCAGCGGCACCGCCAAGATGTTCCACGCCGGCAGCGGTAATCACTCGCCCTCGTGGCGTGCGCTGAATGAAGCCGCACCGCAGCAGGAATGGCTCGATCTCGTCTTCCAGCGTATCGGGAGCCACGTTCATGGTATGCCCAATCGCCTGCAAACCCGCCGGGCCGCCGCTGAAGACGGTGACCAGGGTTTGCAGATAGCGGCGATCCATGGCTTCCAGACCCAGATGATCGATCTCCAGCATCTCCAGCGCCGCCTGGATGATTTCGCCGTTGATCTCTCCCTGGTCGTGATGAATGGTCGCGTAGTCGCGAGCCCAGCGCAACAGGTTGTTCGCCTTACGGGGCGTCCCGCGGGCGCGAATGGCAATGTTATGCGCGGTTTCTTCGTTGATCGACGTCCGCAGTTTTCGCCCGTTGCGGACAATGATTTCGACGAGCTCGCGTTCTTCGTAGAAGTCCAGATGTTCGCGGAACGTGAAGCGGTCGCGAAGCGGAGCCGTCAGCAATCCGCTGCGCGTCGTCGCCCCGATAATGGTGAACGGCTTGAGGGCCATGTTGATCGTGCGGGCCGACAGCCCCTCGCCGAGGACGATATCGACCCGGAAGTCTTCCATGACGGGGTAGATGAATTCCTCCACCGCCGGCGGGAGACGGTGAATTTCATCAATGAACAGAAACGACCCGCCCGATGCATTCGTCAGATAAGGGAGCAAATCTTTCGGTGCCTTGAGGACAGGGCCCGAAGTGATCTGGCACTCGGTTCCCATTTCGCGGGCGAGAACCATGGCGATCGTCGTCTTGCCCAGTCCTGGCGGACCATCGAGCAGCAGGTGTCCCAGCGGCTCCGCCCGTTTGATCGCCGCGTCGAGCATGATCCGCACGCGGTTGACGACTTTGCGCTGGCCAATCACATCGGCCAGGCGCTGCGGGCGCAGCTCTTCATCGAATTGGCGATCATCGGGGACGAAGCCCCCCGCGAAGTCGCCCGATGGCGGACCGGGAGGCAGAGATTTGCCACCCCCGCCGGAACCGGAGTCTGCCGGGTCGCCGCCAATGACTTTCTGCCGGGCCATCCCTGTGCCTGCCTGTCTCGCATCACCAGAGTCGCGTCACCATTCCGCGACCGAAAACGAAGTCAAACAAGCAGAGTGGCCCGCCGACTACGCGACGTCAAGGGCGGTCCGCTGACCTGTCAGATGAAGATAGGAAACGGCATACAGCAGACCGACCATCGGTGCCGCGATCACGATGCCGACTAGACAGGCCAGATAGCCCAACAAGATGATCCCGATCGCGTTCACGAACATTGCGAAGCTCGACATCATGTTGCCCCGTGTCAGTTCAATTGAACGAGCGAGACAATCGATTCCCGGCGCGTCTTCATCGATCAGAACGAACACGAACGGCCACAACATGATCGCGACATAAATTCCCGGCAGGAGACACAACAACGCCCCAGCCAGATAGGCCAGCATAAACAGCAGTAACGCTAGAACCATTCGCAGGAAATACTTTCCTCCGCCGAACAGATCGCTCACTCCGACTTCCTGGCCGCGCGCAATCTTAAGAAGAGCGATTTGCAGTCCGAGGAGGAAGTAGACGTAGGCGATTGACCCGGCCAAGCTGAGAAGATTGCCTACCAGTTCGTAAGCGGAGGGATCATCGCCGTTGGCGACGGCAAACGCTGCCATCATTAATAAAGCAACTGCCGGAAGATGGGCCACCAGCCCCAGAACCCCCGTGAGAATCGTTAATCCGATCGTCGTCCCCATGTCTTCCTTGTAGATTTTCCACGTGACCTCCACCGCTTTGGCCGCGTTGAGCCTGCCAGGACCGCTCGATCGAGTCACCGCAGGCTTCAACTCTTCGCCGCACGCTTCGCAGACCGTGTCCGAGGCCGACACTTTCGCCCCGCACATCGGGCAGGACCGAGACTTCGCCGCCGGCAAACCCTGGTCATCGGCATTCCAATCGCCTTCGTCTACAACAGTTCCGCCACCCTCTCCGGCGGGGACGGTCACCACTTCGCCGCAACCGGGGCACTTCGCCTTGCGACCCGCCTTATCGGGGGACGTGCTCAGGAACTTATCGCAGTGGGGACAGTTGAATTCGATGGCCACGTCGCACGCCTTCCTGCATTCGCGGTGAGGGAAACGAAGACCGAGTCGCCAGAGTTCGTTTCAAGACGCAGCCGACTCTTCCCGTGCGACTTGTCGCGAACGCCTGAGAGAATACCGAAGGGACTCGGTCAGTTCACGCATGCATGTGACAAACTGATCGGAAGCTCGCCTGTCAGGTCATCGCGATCACCCGCGAGAGAACGACCGCCGGGATAACCAGCGAGGCCGTAACCAGCGGTAGCGGCCCTCCGCCGACGTGCCAGTAAACCAGCGTCGCGCACACCATCACGTACGATAAGAGCAACGTCTTCACGCCGATCCGCACACGGGCCGAGTCGGGCTGCCAGACGGCGGCCAGCATGCGGCGATTGACGGTCACCGCGACAAAAGCCAGAAACACAAGCGGCAGGAGCGCCTCCCCGGCCCCGTCGCGCGACTTCATCAGGACCGCAAGGATCACGATCCCCGCATCGACCACGCCCAGCGCTCCCAGGAGCGACAGGCGGTGGCTGGTCCGGGCCTCGGTTCGTGCAAACCAGGTTACGCCGACAATGTAAATCCCCAGGCCGAGCGCGCAAGCCAGTTGCGGCTGCCGCCAGATGGCCGACCAGTCCGGCTGGTGGCTCGCGGCCAGAAGGACATTGAGAAAACGGCAGCTCCCCATCGCCAGCGGCGCGACAAACGTCCGCTTGAGGAGTCCGTCATAAGCGTGAATCGCGAGAATCAGGAGGGCCGCGAGCCCGAGACTTGGCCAGCCGACCAGTGACGCGGTGACCAGCCCCAGTCCCTGTAACACCAGACCCAACACTATTGCAGTCCGAGGCGAGATGCGGCCGGAGGGAATGGGGCGCTGCGGTCGTTCGAGTCGATCCTGTTCGACGTCGTAAACGTCGTTAAAGATCATTCCCGAGAAGTACAAAGCGACAGTCGTCGCCAGCAACAGCCCGAATGGTCCCCAATGCGGAGCGATGCCGCCATGGGTGAGCGTGAAGCCGAGCAGGACGTCGGCCATCGCCGTGAAGACCGTGGGCAGGCGAATCAGTTCCAGCAGCGCGCGCATGGCGAATGAGTCTTCTCGGAAAATTGGCAGCCAGGGCCGCCACGAAGCGGACCCGTCAGGCCGCCTAGTATTCCCGAGAGCTATACGCCGCGAAACCCTGCCCTCGCGGTTTGCTCAGTCGCTCACCTGCGAATCGAGCATGCCGTACTTCTTCATCTTCTTGTAAAGCCCCACCCGGCTGATGCCGAGCGCCCGGGCGGTGGTGGTGCGGCGGTAATTGTTGGCCCGCAGCGCCTGCTCCAGAATCTCCCGCTCGCTGGTCGCGACACGGTCGGCGAGTGTCCAGGCGGGGGGGACCGACGGTGCGGCTTCCGACGTCTCGAACTGTGCCCGCACGATTTGCGGCGACAAATCGTTCACCGTCAGCCGCGATTCGTTGCAGAAGAGGACCGCCCGGCGAAGATGATTCTTGAGTTCCCGGAGGTTGCCCGGCCATGGATAGCGGCGCACCAGGTCGAGCACATCTTCGTGAATGTGGTTGACCACGATTTCGTACTCGCGGCACGACTCATCAATGAACTGCAACGCCAACGGCAGGAGGTCCAGCGGCCGCTCGCGCAAGGGGGGCAGCCGAAACTCCAGCACGTTGAGCCGGTAATACAGGTCCGAGCGAAACCGGTTCTGCCGGGTCAGCGATTCCAGGCATTCGTTCGAGGCGACGATCAGTCGAGCCCGCGAGCGCCGCGGTTCCGCCAGGCCGACGGGTTCATACTCGCCGGTTTCGATCACCTTCAGGAGTTTCGCCTGCTCGTTCGGACCCAGCGTGTCGATTTCGTCGAGCAGCAGCGTCCCCTGCCCGGCTGCTTCGAAGCGGCCCACCTTCTGGCGATCGGCACCGGTAAAGGCCCCCCGCGCGTGGCCGAACAGTTCGCTCTCGATGAGATCCTTCGGCAGCGCTCCACAGGCCAGGTGCAAAAATGGCTGCGTGGCCCGGGACGACAGCAAATGAATCAGATGGGCGACCGTCGTCTTGCCGGTTCCCGTTTCCCCGGCAATGAGCAGTGTCACATCGCGATCGGCGATGCGCACGAGTTGCTGCAGCACGGGAATCATCCGCGGCTCGTAAGTGAACAGACTGAGCCCCTCGGACGAAACATTCATCCGTGGGCTGACGCGCCGGAATGGGAGCTGGGCGGTCTCGTGGTAGAAATCGCTCCGGGACGTGCAGTCGGCCCATGGCCGGTGCTCGGCCTGAAGCACAACGAGTTCCGGGAGAATGGACCGGGGGAGCAGCCGCTCTCCCAATGTGACGACCGAAAACGATCGTTGCGGGTCGGCCATCAACTGGCGGAGCGCCTCCGACGGCAGTTCCATTGATTGAGAGGGCCGCACATCGAGATAGAGCCGGACGGCGGTTGCCTCGTGAAAACCTGCTAACAGCCCGGCGACATCATGAACGGCATGGGCTGGCTCCCCGACCTCCTGCTCGAAGCGTTCCTTCGCCTGATGCAGGAAGGCTGAATCGCCCGAACTAATTAGTGTTTTTATTTTCATATTTAATAGTGTCGGAACACGCTGTCCAATTCGGCGTCCGAGAACCGGTCGCCGTCATTTCGCGGTGCATTTTGTCACCATAGGGAAACCAGAGTAAACAGAAAAAATGGAAAGGTTGACGAATCTACTCAACATGAACAAATGAACCAGCGCGGCGTGTCTCTCTCTGGAAGCCCGGGGCCGCTTCGATTGAGACATCGCGTTCCCAATCAGAGACGCGTGTCCCGACAATGGCTTTTCGAGGCCTGGTAGCGCGGTGTCGTAAAAGTCGTCCGGGAAGGTCACACTCAGGTGAACGACTGCATCTCTCGACGTGGGTCGCCGGGGGAGTAGCTGCCAGCAGCCAGCCACCAGCAGCCAGCGATCAGGGATCAGCGATCAGGGATCAGGGATCAGCAAGTAACTACAACGAGAAAGCTCCGCATGTTGACAGCCACACTCGCTTCGTTCGTCGATCGACTTGCGGTTCCGAACGGCCGCTGGCTTCCACGACTGCTGACGCTGACAATCGTCGCCGTTGCCAGTTCCGTTTCGGCGGCGGAGCCTAAGCCGGTTCCAGACTGGCCGCTGGTGTTCGAAGAGTCGTTCACGGAATCGGCCGACGCCTGGGAGCAAAGCGATCCGGCCGCCTGGCGGCGAGTTCAGCAAGGCGAGAACTGGGTCTACAACCAGTTCCAGCAAAGCAAGGTCGAGACCCCCGTCCGTTCGCCCTTCAATCGGGCGCTCGCCAAAGACGTGGTCGTGGGAAGTTTTGTCATGGATGTCAAATTTCAGAGCACGGCTCGCGATTACCCGCACCGCAGCCTGTGCCTGTTCTTTGGCTACCAGGATCCGGCCCACATGTACTACGTCCATTTCGGCCAGAAGACCGATGACCACGCGAACCAAGTCTTTATCGTGAACGACGCGCCGCGCACGAAGATCTCCCTGAAAACCACCGAGGGAACGCCGTGGGACAACGAGTGGCACCGGGCGCGCATTTTCCGCGATGTCGATAGTGGACTGATCGAGGTTTACTTCGACGACATGACCAAGCCCGTCATGACGGCCAATGACAAGACATTCACGTGGGGTCAGGTCGGCATTGGATCGTTCGATGACACGGGCAACTTCGACGACGTGATCGTGCGCGGCGTTCAGGTCGAGCGCCGCCCAGCGCGTTGACTCCACAGCGCGACAATTGCTCGAGAGCTGGCGATCACCTCCCCAAATCAGCAATTTTTTTGCAAAAGAATCGAACACTCATATTTTTATTTCCCGTGACTTGTGTTTTGATTCATCAAAAACAACAATTCTTGGAGACAAAACACTCTCTCCGGGAGATCAAAACATGCGGCGGCGCGGCTTCACCCTCATCGAATTGCTGGTCGTCATTGCGATCATCGCCATTCTCATCAGCCTGCTGCTCCCGGCTGTCCAGCAGGCGCGCGAAGCGGCCCGCATGACGCAAAGCCGCAACAACCTCAAGCAACTTGGCCTCGCGCTGCACAATTACCACGACACCCACAACGTCTTTCCGGCTGCCTACCTGGCCGATACTCGGCATCCCGGCCGCGACCCCGATACCTACGACGGCCCGAACGGGTTCGCGTGGGGAACCATGCTGCTGCCATACATCGATCAGGCCCCGCTCTACAACAGCTTGCGGTTCGAGCTCCCTTGCTGGGATCCCGCACAGGGCAGCAGAGTGACTTTGAACCTGCCGGTCTTCCAGTCGCCGTCGGCCACGAATTCCAATGGTCCGATGGTGGTTCGCGATAGTGGCGGCAACCAAATGGTTCAATTTGGCCGCTCGCACTATGTCGCGAACGCGGGGCGGGATGAGCCCTGGGGTTATCAGCTTGAGAGCTACGCCACGGTGGCCGACGGACCGATGTATCGGAACTCCAAGACACGTTCCGCCGATGTGACCGACGGCCTCTCGAACACGGTCTTCCTGGGCGAACACAGCATTGTCAGCGATAAGACCTGGGTCGGCGTGGTCCCCGGCGCGTCCGTCTGCACGATCGATCCCCAGCGGTTTCCGATCACCGAGTGCGATGCTGCGGCCACGCTGGTGAATGTTCATTCGGGACCGGCCGTCGACGAAATCGATCCGGTCACCGGTTTCGCCCCCATTCATCCCCCGAACAGTCCCTTATGCCATGTCTGCCAGATGTATTCGCCCCACATGGGAGGCGCGCATGTCGTTCTGGGAGACGGCAGCGTTCGCTTCGTGTCGCAGTTCATTCACCAGCCCACCTGGGCGGCGCTTTCCGGATGCCGGGACGGCGACGTGGTGGGGGAATATTGAGCTGAGCGATGAGGGGTCGGCCTTCAGGAATCAGCGGTCAGGGATCACCCATCAGGGGAAGGCACATTTCATTGTCGCTGCCCGAGGAATTGCCATGAATGAAACCTGGGAATCGTGGAGGCAGGAACCCCTGACGTGGCGCGGTGTCCTGGCTGTCCTCGCGGGACTCCTGGCCGTGGCGGCTGTCTGGCAGGCGTGGGCCTGGTGGATGAAGCCCGCCGCCGTTGAGTTCGACAACCTTAAGTATATTCAGTTGCTGACCACGGCAGTTTCCTCGCGCGACTCGGGGATGATCGACCGGGTGGAACTGGCGATTCTCGACCGGCGGCAGCAGGGGAAAATTTCCGACCGCGAAATCGCCGAGTTTGACGCCATCATCCAGCTCGCGCGCGAGGATCGCTGGGAAACGGCCGACCGGGCCTGTTACGCCCTCGCGGAAGCGCAATTAAACCGACGGCGCAAAGCCCCTCCGAGCGCGGAGGAGCACGATCACGACCATGCGTCGCCGCGCCAGGCCGGATAGATCGAGGCCATCCGAGGCGGAGCCTGGGAACGAGACAACACAAAGCCCTACCTGTCGTTGTGGTCGCATAACGGTGTCGCGAGGAACCACAGGGCGAGCGCGGCGGCCGCGTACGCGGGGCCTTCGAGCGCGATCCACCACTCTGGCAAGCCCGCCGCGAAATCGAGCCAGCAGATCAGGAGACCGTGTACAACCCCGCATGCGGCCAGAAAGCGGATGACGGGGGCGAACTCCTTGACGCGAAACGAGAGGAACCAGAGGAGCGCGCCGTGCGCGGCGTACATCAGCGACGCCGACCTCGCGAGATACCAGGCAACGGGTTCGTCGGGAAACAGCCCCAGGCCCGAGGCGTCGTTGAGAGCACGAATGGCCGTGGCGGGCAGGAAGTACGCGACGAGTGCCAGCAGATCGAGCGAGCCGAGCAGCCGCAACACGATCGCGACCCTGGCGGCACGATTCGCCTCGGTCCCGGCGATCGGAGTTTCGGACACATCGATGGCGGCAGTCACGATGTCGGGCGTTTCCAAGAAACAAAAGATAAAAAACCAGGAACGCCGAACGACATCACGGAATCGGCCGGGTCAGTCTCCCACGATGATACGATACGCGGCGATCCGCTGCCGGTCACCCGTCGCCCGAAGTTCGCCCAGAATTGAATCGGGATCCGGAGCGACGAAGTCCCGAAAGACCTGGCGGTCGCCGAGGCGAACGGTCACGCGGGACTCTTCGGAAACCTGTCCATCGGACAGGTGCAGCACGTGCCGCCGCGAGGGAGATTTGATGTAGATCGTGTTGCCGGGAGTGATTTTCCCCTCGATGGCCGCGGGCGTCGCCGTGCGGCGTTCTCCAGCCGGAACCACGATGTTCGGAAAGTCCGGTAGATCGGGTGCCGACAGCCAGAAATATCGGGAATCGGTTCGGCGCAGGCTGCGGCAGGCAAACTCGACCTGCGGCGGGGGGCGGCGGTGCAGCGCCATCCAGTCGAAAATTCGCGGGAGTTCGTCGGGAAAGAGATCGGTTCCTCGGCCAGGATACTCGACGCAGATCACGTCATGGGCTGCCCCGCTGACGAACATCCCGTCGAAATAGCTTCTGTTGGACGCGAAGATCGGATCCCCGTTGGGCCGCGCGGCCCGCTCCCCGAACACGAAATACCACGACACATAACGTGCCTGATCGCGATAATATTTCACGTAATGGTCGATCGTCGCATTGATGGGGATCACGCCGGCAAACCACCCTGGGTGAGACACGCCCAGATCGACGGCGGCATCGCCACCGAGGCCATGTCCCGAGAGATAAATCCGGTCGGAATCGATGCGATACATTCGCCGGGCGTGCGTGACGGCCCCCAGCACGCGCTCATGCGTGCCGACGTCGTAGCGATAGGCGTCGGTTCGCTCGGCGGCATGTTCGGGGGCCACGACGATGTATCCCTGTCGCTGGGCCAGGCCCGGCTGATCGACCGAACCGCCCCAGAAGCGAGTCATCTCTTCGGGCGTCCGTTCGGGAGGATTGAGCGTGACGACGCAGGGATAATCGACTTGCGGATCATACTCGGGAGGCAGCAGCACCCAGTACGCGATGGGGTTCGATGCGGTCCCATCGCTCGGCACCTCCACGCGAAACGGCTCGCCGGTTGCTTTCGAGGCCGGCTCCAGCGGCAAGGGCAGACGACTGGCGGCAGCCAAAACGGTTCTAGGACCGACGCCTTCGAGTCGCGGCAATGATTCAAGCCAGCTTGGATCGCCCGAACGCAGGTATTCGACGGCCAGCCGACGTAGCTCCCAGAACGAGATCGCGGTGGAAAGCTCCGTGACCGCGCCGGCCGAGCCGACAACCCACCCCGAAAGCGCGAGTGCCAGTTTTTCGTCTGGATCGACACCGGAGTCGTCCAGCACTTGCAGAAACGGTTGCAGTCGCGGGAGCCCGGCGGGCGAGAGCTCTTCGCTCAGGACCACTCGAATTGCGGAGACCTGTTCGATCTCTTCAGGCTTGGTCAACTTTGCCTGCAACTCACCCAGTTGCAGCCGCACCATTTCGATCTTCTGTTCGTCCGCATCCAGTTCGGCCAGCAACTGGTCGACGCGGGCGGCGACGACAGGGCCGAAGGGCTGACCCGCCAGCGAACGCGCGACCGACCGGGTCAGTTGGCGCTGGCCCGCGGCCCGGCGTCGATCGAGTTCTTCCATCAATTGATCGCCAAAAAGCTGAGCCAGTTCGGTCCGCACGGCGGACACACGATCGTTCAGCCCGCTGAAGTCGCTCGAAATCGCGTCGAGTTCGCGAAACGCCTGCGGGTAGTATTCCGCTTCCAGAAAGAAGCGGGCCAGGGCCAGCCGGTCGTTCGGTTCGTGGGCATCGATCTGCCGACGAAGGATCTGCTCGATCGTGATGGGCGAGATCGAAGACAGCGACTGCCCGAATTGCCAGTCGTGCGTCAGGCTGGTGATCCAGACATGATCGGGGGCGATCCGCGTGATCCCCTGCACGATGTCGATGGGACCGCGAGCCGATTGCAGCGTCACGCGGCGGCGGCCATATTCGCTCCACGCATCGACAAACGACATGAGGCCCACCTGCGAGATGGTGAGCCCCGAACCCCGCTTCTGCTGATCGATGTTGAAAACTTCCGGCGAACGTTGGCCCTTGGCCATCATTCCTGCCGTCAGATCGAGCCCATCGGCCGTTACTTGCCGATGCGGGACGAACACTCGTCTCCAGCCGGAATCGACCAGCACGACCGGATAGAGCGTCGTGGGGCCGCGATTAACCGCGCCGGCCGACAGACTTTGGAGCGGTCGCACCTGTCCGGTAATTCGCATCCCGTTCTTGAGGCGGACTTCGCCAGCGCGCGCGGCCAACCCGAGGGCGAGCACCAGCCCAGAGGCCATGAGAACCAGTCGCGTGGGACGAGGACGCATGCCCGGCAACCTGTTGCTGGCGTTCCGCATGTGACTCGACTCCCCGTGCGGAAACCTGCCTCAGCCCTTCAAACGCCAAACGGGACGTCTGTTCTAAAACGGCTGTCCCGCTGCCAATCGCCATGACTTCAGGGCGTGGTCGCCTGACTGGATTGTTCGGCGGCAGCCGGGGCGGAATTGAGCGGAACCTGATCCTTTACCGTCTTAAACACATACGGCCAAGCAAAGTAGACCCCGGCACAGACTCCCGCGATGACCGCCAGGTAGACAACCAGACTGACCAGTCCCATGACGCCGGAAAAGAAGCCCTGGAATTTTTTGACTGTTTTGCGCCATCGCTCCTGTTTATCCAGCTTGGCGTACATCGTCTTCATGTCGCCGGCCTTCTGGTCGGCTTTCGACTTGATAAGCAGCCCCTGGACCGTCTGCTTGAACTCCGGAAAGTGAGCCAGTGGGAGATAGGGATCTCCTGGGGTCTTGCGGGCCTTTCCTGACGGGGGAAGTTGCCCCGATCGCAGGGCTTTAACAACTTGATCGGTCGACCACTGGAAGATGACCGGCTTCTTTGCCGCGTCGATGAACTGAATCTGCCAGCGATCGGGTGTCGAAGGAGCCTCCGGGGCTGGCGCCGCGCCGGTCGGCGCGGTGGCTCGGGCGGGCTGCCCCGCGCGAGGAGTCGTTCGCTGAGGCGCCGCGACTCCGACAACCACTTTGTCGGGGTGATCGATGAACCCGAGCGATGGCGAGGCGAGGCCCAATCCGCTCAACTGTTGAATCACTTCATCCAGGTTCTGGAATCGGTGATCGGGTTTGGGGGCGATCATCTTTTCGAGAATCAGGTCCAGCCGCTCGGTCACGTCGTGGTTGAGCTTGCGGGCGGGGACCGATTTGCCCTGTTCCTTCGCCGTGATGATCTCGTAGGCGGAGCTCCCCTCGAAGGGGAGCTTTCCCGTGAGGAAGTGGTAGAGCGTCACGCCCAGGGCATAGATGTCCGACCGTCCGTCGACGTGCTTGGCATTCCGCGCCTGCTCGGGGGCCATGTAATACGGGGTGCCCAAGCCGGTGCCAGAGGCGGTCATCGACATCTCTTCTTCATCGAGCGCCTTGGCAAGACCGAAGTCGGCGACTTTCACCTGCCCCTTGGCGGTCAGCATGATGTTGTCGGGCTTGATGTCGCGATGGACCATGTTCCGTGAATGGGCTTCGCGAAGCGCTTCGGCGCTCCGCAGGATGACATGCAGGGCGTCGCCAACGCTCAGTTTTCCCAACTGATCGAGCCATTTCTGCATGCTCTGGCCGTCGACGTACTCCATGGCCACGTAATACAGACCGTGATCCTGGTCGACGGCATAGACACGCACCGCGTTGGGATGATCCATCTTCGCCATCGAGCGCGCTTCGCGATAGAAACGCTTCACGAAGTCCTCGCGGGCGGCGAGTTGTTTTGACATCAGCTTGACGGCGGCGGGGCGGTCCAGACTGATCTGCTGCGCGAGGAAGACTTCTCCCATCCCTCCCTTGCCCAGACGGCGCACCAGTTTGAAGTCGCCCAACTGCTTGATCGACTTACCCCCTTTGTCGGGAGTCGTCTCGGCGGCGACCGCGGCATTCGTTGAAGCGGATGACGGCTTCCCGGCATTGGCTCCCGGGGAGACCGCTTCCGGGGGGACCACGGTCGCATCGAGCGAGGGATCGGTCGGAGAAGCCGGGGGCTTGGCGGCTCCGGTCGGTCGCCCGGATGAGGTCGGCTGTTCGGCCATTATTGAGTGCCCCTCCGAGAACAGGCGTTTACGCGACATTGCAGCGCTGTCAGCCCGAACGCGTCAAGTGGTGTCGATCTGATAGGCGTGAAATGGCCCGACTGGTCATTCGAGATGTTTGGCGGTGTTCCGGAAGTCCCTCGGGAAGGTGGGACTGAAAGGAACGAATGAGTCGCGAGGCCGAAGTCATTATGACGCGCCCCGCGAGCACCGCCATGCTCGCCGCGACGACCTCGTCGATTTTTGCCCACCGTGCCGACGACTGCCAGACTGCCGCTGATTTCTCGCCACTGGCGAAGGGTCTCCGATTGGCAATAAAATAGAACTCAAAAGAACACTAACACACTAACCGACCCCCTTGACGATTGGCGGGATTGGACGTTACAGTCGAACATATCAATATCGGTTGAATTCTTGCCTCGGCGATCGACGATCACCGAGTTCGTTGGGTTGGAAGCCTCGCGAGGGTTGAAGAGCATGATCGATCTCCTGGGACCACGACTGAAGCGCGATTGCGACGGCGTCTCGCGGCGATCTTTCCTGAAGATTGGCGGCTTTGCCTTTGGCGGCGCGGCCAGCTTGTCGCTGGCCGACGTGTTGCGTGCCGAAGCCGCGCAGGGAACGCGGTCGTCGCATAAAGCCGTCATCAACATTTTCCTGGGCGGCGGCCCCCCTCACCAGGACATGTGGGACATCAAGACCGAAGCGCCGAGCGAGATCCGCGGGGAGTTCAGCCCGATCGCCACGAACGTGGCCGGCATTCAGATCGGCGAGTGCTTCCCCAAAATCGCCGCGATGGCGGACAAGTTTGCGTTCATCCGTTCGGTCGTTGGCAACGATGGCGCGCACGATGCGTATCAGTGCCTGTCGGGCTGGGCACGACGCGACAGCCAGTCGATCGGCGGGCGTCCCAGCATCGGGGCGATCGTCTCGAAACTTCAGGGTCCGGTCGATCCGGCGGTTCCGCCCTTCGTGGCTCTGGCCGACAAGACCAGTCATACACCATGGTCGGAACCGGGAGCGCCCGGATTTCTGGGGGCCGCGTATCAGGCCTTCCGCCCGCAGGGCGAAGGAATGGGCGACCTGCGATTGAACGGCATCACCGCGGATCGACTCAGCGATCGCCGGCAACTGCTGACCGGGCTCGACCGCCTGCGTCGCGATATCGACACCACGGGCATGCTCGATGGGATGGACGCGTTTTCGCAGGCCGCGTTTGGCGTGCTCACCTCCAGCCGATTGGTGGACGCGCTCGACCTGTCCAAGGAAGACCCGGCTGTCGTCGCCCGCTATGGCGACGGCAAACCCTACAAGTACCAGTACGACGGCGCCCCGACCTGCAACGACCATCTGTTGATGGCTCGTCGCCTCGTCGAAGTAGGCGTTCGCTGCGTGACGCTGAGCTTCGGCCGCTGGGACAGCCACGGTGCGAATTTCGACCTCGTGCGCGACCATGGCGGCAAACTGGACCAGGCGGTTTCCGTCCTCGTCCAGGATCTCGACGAACGGGGCATGCTGGATGACGTGACCGTCGTCGTCTGGGGCGAATTTGGACGAACCCCGCGCATCAACCAGGGAGCCGGCCGCGACCACTGGCCGCAGGTCAACAGCGCCCTGCTCGCCGGGGGCGGCATGCGCACCGGTCAGGTGATTGGTTCGACGAACCGGCTGGGAGAATTCGCGGTCGACCGTCCGGTCGATGTGCAGGAAGTCGTGGCGACGCTGTATAAGAACCTGGGGATCGACCCCCAGTCGACCACGCTCCAGGATCCCACCGGACGACCGCAGTACGTGGTCGAAAAGCGGAACGTCATCTCCGAACTTGTGTGAGCGAACTCAGGCTTGCTCAACTGACGCTGGCCGGCTGATGCGACACGTTTCCCGGAGTCGCGCGAATGATTCTGCGCTCGATCCGGAACGAGTGGCTGTGCATCACACAGCGGGACCATGCGCGACTGGCGGCCGAGGTGGCGCTGGCGTGGCAAGCCCCCTCCTGCCCCGACGGAGTGGCTTGGCTCGACATCGTGCGGGCCGTTCATCACCACGACGATGGCTGGGAAGACTGGGACCGGGATCCCCAACTGGACCCAACGACGAGGGAACTGCGCGGCTTCACGGACATGCGCCTGGAGGACTCAACCGTTATCTGGCGCGAGAGCGTGCTGGCCTGCCGCGACAAACCTGCGTTCGACGCTCAGCCGCATCACCCGGCGGCTCCCATCTGGGTCGCGCGGCACTTCGCGCACCTGGCCCGGCAGACGGCCCGGCATCATCCGGAAAGTACCGAACGGCAGGAATGCAGCAGGCTGTTCCTGGAGTTCGCCGACGAAGTTGAAACGGAAATCATCCGTCAGCAGGGAGATGCGGATGGACTGACGAAGGACGCCCTGGAGTTCGGCTATCGGGCGATTCGCTGGTTCGATCTCGTCAGTCTGAATCTCTGCCTCGTCACGGGGAGCGACGATATGCCGCTCGAATCGCCGGGTTGGGGACCGATTGTCTACACGTTCTCGACCGGGCAAGCGACGCTCCACCCGTGGCCCTTGTTCCAGGACACGCTGACCTTGCGAACATCCGCCCGGCGACTCGGCTCGCGGACATTCGAGAGTCCGCGAGCGTTCGACGTGGCTTGGCTGTCGGCCGAAACGATCGACATCGACTGGCGACTGGCCGGTTCGTAACAAGAACCGATGACGATCACTCTTCTTCCGGTCCCGGTTCGGGAAGGAAGAACGAGAGGATCAGGTTCAGCAGATAGACCGCCGCGGCGATTGCGGCGGCGACGTAGGCGACCAGCATCGGCACGTTCGCCCCCTCGCCGGCCAGAGACGCCACGATGAAGCCGTTCACCGCCGCGAACGACGTCCCGAACATGCGTCCGCCAATGTTCGCGGCAAAGCTTTCGCCCGTGCCGCGCAGGTGGACCGGATAGACGCGTGGCAGATAGTTGCCCCAGAAGCTGAACTGGGCCACGGTAAAGAACCCGGCCAGGAAAATACCAATCCCCAGCCACGAAACTTTGACTTCGTGGAAGATGAATGACCAGCTCGCGTCGAAGCTGAACAGCGTGGTGTTCTGGCCCTGGGCGAACATGTAGAAGATGAGCGGCATGGCGATCAGCCCCGGAACCAGGAAGAGGCGAATGAGCGACTGACGGCTGACGATCTGCACGGCCAGCATGGCCAGCGCGAATCGCCCGACAAGCCCGCCCACTTCCTGCGACTTGGTGTAATCGGCCGCGGTCTTCTGGATGAAATCGCTCTTTTTCGGCGGGGGCATTTCGGCGGTTGCGGCCTGAACGTCGACAAGCCCCGGCACGATCTGCGGCATCTGCTGGATGGCCCCAAACGCCGCGCCATAGCTGCACGCGAACATGATCGTCGTGATGATCGTGGTCCGGCGAAGTTCGGGAGCGAAGAGAGCCGAGAAACTGGGGCGCTTCAGAGTCCCCGCCGCCTTCTTCGCCGACCATGCGGGAGACTCGGGCAGGAACGGGCGGATGATGATGAGCGGGATCGCGGGAATCAGACCGGACATCAGCGTGTAGCGCCAGGGGGCGTGCGGATTGGCGATATCCCCCAGGCCGTCCAGAAAGCCGGGCAAGGCGACACCCCAGAAGCGGTGCGCGTGGTCGATGGCCAGGCTGTTGGCAACGGCGACCAGAAGTCCGCCGATCGACGAAAAAGCCTGTGTGTATCCAAGCACTTTCTCGCGCTGCGTGGGATTGGGGAAGAGTTCCGCCAGCCAGGCCACGGCGGCGACGAACTCGACACAGACGCCGATGAACGTGGTCGTGCGGAAGACGAGGAGCATCCACATGTTGGTCGAGAAGCCCGCGAAGAACGCCGAGAAGGCGTAAAGCAGGATGCTCCAGGTCAAGACGCGGCGGCGGCCGAGTCTGTCCGTCAGGTAGCCGCCCAAGAGGCCGAACAGGCCCCCGGCGAAGGCCGGGACATAGAACATGAGGCCCAGCCAGAACGGGAACATCTCCGCGAATTCGGGCGTTCCCGGCTTGATGCCGGTCAATTCAAGGAAGGCCGGCCGCAGAATCAGCGGCAGCATCAGCAGTTCATAGATGTCGAAGGCAAAGCCGATGGCGGCGATGATGCAGATGAGCCAGACAACAGCGGTGAGCTTCTGCGGGGGGGGCGGCGTCGGGGCTGCGGACATCCGGGGTGGTCCTTGTCGGGCGGCGGGAGATCGTGGGCAGCAGCGCGAACGTCAACCGTCCGCAAGCGATGAGCCCCGAGTCTAAAGGGGCAACCGGGCGGTTGCAATTCGCGACCGCGCTTCGGCCACGGCAGGAAGGTGGGGGAGCCCCCCCGTTGGGTCGTGGCTAAGTTACGACCTGCGGCCCCCTCTCCAAGACTCGGGTTGAGCGAGCGTGGGGCTGATTCCGGTTGAACCTTCGTCCCTGGTGCGTCAACGGCGAAGGGCCGGCGTTGCTTGTCGGGGGCGTTCGAGATACCGTCCGTGGCGGAGCGTCCTGACGAGATTCGCAGCCGGGTGGATGAGGCCGAAGGAGCGGGGTGTTGACGATTCCCGTGATCGATCTGTTTGCGGGGCCGGGAGGGCTGGGCGAAGGTTTTTCCGCATTTACTCCGCCCCCTCGCGCCGGAAGCATCAGCACTCGGAGTCGTTCCGGATTTCAGATTGCCCTCTCCATCGAAAAAGACCCGTGGGCCTGGCAGACGCTCCGTCTCCGCAGCTTCTTCCGACAGTTTGAGAAGGACAGCGTCCCTGAGTTGTACTATGAGCTGCTCCGCGGCGAATTCCCCCTCGCCGAGTTCCCCGATCGCCTGCTGGCCGCAAACAGGGGCTGGTTCGACGCGTGGCAACGGGCCGCCGAAGAAGCCCGACAGTTCGAGCTCGGCGCCCCCGGACACGATCCCCGCGAGCTGTTCCAGCGGATCGACGCGGCCATCCGGGGCGCGGCCGGCCGCTGGGTGCTGATCGGCGGACCGCCCTGCCAGGCCTACTCGGTCGTCGGCCGGTCACGGAACAAGGGGAAGGCTGGCTACCGGATCGAAGACGACCACCGCTCGTCGCTCTACCGGGAGTATCTGAGGATTATCGCCGACCACTGGCCCGCGGTGTTCGTGATGGAAAACGTCAAGGGGATGCTGTCGGCCAAGCTTGACGGGAAGCCCGTATTCGAGCGAATCCTGGAAGACTTGAAGCGCCCCCGGCCTGTGATGAGACGCGTTAACAGCACTGAACCGAGTTGATATGTCCTGCAATTTCTGGCTTGCGACGGAACCCTTGGTCGAAATTTTATTTATAGCGAACGATCTCATCGCTGCCGAATGCCTTCGCTACAATTGATATGAGTGAACGACCACAATCGTAATGTGAGGCAGAGAATGGCGCGAAGCAATCTTTGGACGCGCGATCAACTACTCTTGGCACTTCGCCTTTATATGCGATTGCCTTTTGGGAAGCTGCATCGACTCAATCCAGAGATCATTGACCTCGCGAAACAAATCGGCCGCACGCCGAATGCAATCGCGATGAAGGCGTGCAACTTCGCCAATCTAGATCCCGCGCTTCAGGCGCGTGGCATTCGCGGATTGCCGAACCTCAGCAACGCGGATCGCGAGATTTGGAATGAGTTCTTAAACAACGCCGAATCGCTCGCCGCAGAAGCGGAGGAAGCCGCAGTGCGAATTGCTGGCGTCAATGAACCCGCCTTGATTGAACTCTGCCACCCGAACGGACCGACTGAGGTCGAACGGCTCGTGCGTGCTCGGCGCGTTCAGTCTTTTTTCCGAGCCGCAGTGCTTACAACATATGATTTCAAATGCGCGCTATCCGGCATAGCTGGCCCCGAACTTCTCACGGCGAGTCACATTATCCCGTGGAGTGACTCGGTTGAACGCCGCGCTGACCCACGAAACGGTCTCTGCCTCAATGCGCTCTTAGACCGTGCATTCGATCGAGGATTTTTCACTTTCGATGACAAATTGTGTGTCGTAGTCTCGCGCCGCCTAGCGAACAATTTCACTGACGCGAGGCTAAAGTGTTCACTTGACCAAATTGAAGGCATCTCACTCCAGATCCCGACACGTTTTCAACCGGATCTAGAAGCAATACATTTTCACCGCACTAATGTTTTTCAAGCTTAACAGGGTCGAACAACAGCGGCTCGCGCCAACGGTTAAACTCCGAGGGCAGGATACTGATCAGTCGCTCTACGGGAATGACATCAAGATCAAGTGTCCGTGCGAAGCGAGTAAGAAAAGTTGCTAATCGTCGTATCGAGCCACGCTTTTTCGTCTTCGATTTTGGCTTGAGTCGACCTGTGGTGCCGTCGTAATAGAGTTTCGTCAAGACGCCAACTGCGGACGGCATGACAACTAGCTGATTCTCGACGAAGAGTCGATACGCTTCATCGTTGAGTTGCGTGAGCGACCCACAGAGCACCGCCGCCGCCTGTTCGGGAGAGTCACGGTACATCCAGTAGACATAGAACGGACCGACAAGAGCGTGGCGGTAGTATCGCCGCGACAAGTCTAGCATCGGAAGGTATCGTGCATCTTCCTTGATCTTCCGCATCCCCTTCGCATCCGCCGGACAGACGTGATCGAACAGCGCCAGCGACAGCCATGCCCAGAAACCCGCGTCATTGCGCGGAATGTCGACACCGTTGGCAGTTGCGGCGGCGTGAAGCCATTGGGCGAACGCCATCCGGCTGGCGAACGATGCGGGCGGCTCGGCCTCGATCAATGCCGACAGCGGTTCGGTCAGACGCGGGTTGGCCAACAGATCCGTCGGCACGGCGACCGTGGCATCGGCGCGCAGTGCCTCAAGGTACTCGGCGAACGCCTTCACGCCCAGATCATTGAAACGTCGGAACTTCATCCTTCCGCTCCCTTCATGCCAGATGCCGTCAGCCACTGATCGGCAAGCTTGAATTGTCGTCCGAACGCGACGACGGCCTGCTCGATCCAGTCGCGACGTTGCTGCCGCTCTTGCTTTGTGTCTGCACCCTCCGGCACAGGCGGCAGGCCGAGCTTTTGGGAGAGATACCCCTTGGCCCATACCGTGAACCAGTGTTCCGGATCATCACCCGATGTCTCTTCAATCAGCAACGCCTGATTGAGCGAACGGCGGAAGATCTCAGGGTAGGCAACCGCGATGAATCGTCCGTCCTGTCCGATGCTGGCGTAGCCGACCGTCTTCTCGACTAGCACGACTGGGCCTTCATCACCAAATTCCATGTCCCACAGTCGGCCGTTCAAGTCGGCATCTTTCCAGCGAACCAGATCATTTTGCCGGTCGTCGTCCGGTCCTTTGGGATGAATATTGTTCGCCCAGGCGATGATCCTGCCGGGTGTTTCGCTGACGTCTGTCACCTTCACGCGAAAGCTGACGTCCTTCCAATCCGGGAACTCGGTCAGCCGCAGTTCGAGCGGGGTGGGCGGCATCAGTTTGGCGACGGTGCCGAACGGGAAACGCATCCGCGTGGTACGGTGGTAAGCTTCGACGAAGACTCGCGCCGTGCCGGCGGATTCGGGAAGGTGCGAGAGGTTCAGCACGGCCTCGAAGGTGGCGGGCTGGCCGGGATGCACCAGCACGTTGGCCTGCTCACGCGTGAGTCTGCTGCGGTTGGTGAAGTTCAAGCGTTTCACCGGCATCGGGTTCCCCTTTTCGCTTGCGAGGCCTGTCTGATGAGCGATGATCGACGATCACGTCGAGTTGTTCGTTGAAGCCGGTGACGGCGACTTCGAAATCCTTGGCCGTGGGCTTGATGATCAATCGGTTACCCGGGTCGGGCCGCTCAATATCGGCATTGCTGGCAACGACTCGCACATCGCCTCTGGGCTTGCGGAGGTCAAAGTCATCCGGGTCGTAGTCAGACCAGGCCGAGCCGCGGATGACGTCGTAGGCGACGCGGACGGTGATTCGCTTTGGCACGGGCTTGTCGGGATGGCCGCGAAGTGTGAATCCGCCAGCCTCCTGATTGAACAGGTAGCCAACCGGCTCGATGTCATCATCCGGGACATCGGGCTTCTCGGGCTTGGAGCCGGGCTTTTTCTTTCCCTTGTGCTTCGACTTTCCACCTTCGTCGTCGAGCGGGGCGGAGAAGAAGAAGGTCGAAATTCCCCCGACGGGCTCGGTCGCGTTGCCGCGGGCAATTTCAACAAGCCGGTTGACGCAGGTGCTGACGAATTCGATTTCGCCTAGCCGGCCTTTGTAGGCCCGTTTGAAATTGTCAGTGCGGGGGCTCCATTGCGTGTGGTTCGCCCCTTCGGCGGCGCGCAGGAGATCGGCGAGAGGACCAGGACGGATCAAGACGAGCGAGCGGAGCTGCGAGCAAGGTTTGCCTTCCCCTGAAATCGGCAGTAGCTCGCGCATGAAGACGGGCCGCTGATGGACATTCTCCACAGACTCAAAGTAAACATCGCACCAGGTCTCGACAGCCGCAGCGTCCTTCGGGTGAATATGCAGACGGCAGCGGACCGCGATTCGCTCGTGCTGATTCAACGCATCGAGGATTGCACCGCGGACAGCCTCCGGCACGAGTGTATCACTGAGTTTCTGACTGTCTCCAGCAGCCGGGGCCATTGTCTGCAACGCTGGCTCGGGGTGCGTCAGGGCATATTGAGCGAGCGCGACACGCGCTGAGAGTTCCTCATCGCCGACGTCCGGGATGTGATCGGCGTCGATCCGCTCGACCGATGATCCGTTTGACAGTTCAACGACCAGCTTCTCGTTGAGAATCGCGAAGTGATATTCCTCGACGACAGAGCGGCGCAGATCCTTCAACGTGATGCTTGGATCGAGATAGGGAATCACGACGCTCAGCCCTGATTCATTCGAGCGCGAGAGAGTGAAGTCCTCTCGGAAGCGGGCCAGTTCGGCTTTGCTTGCGACGGGTTCACGGGGCTTTCCGTCATCCCACGATTCGACGAAGTAACACGCCGAATCATACAAGACGCCTCCGACCTGTCGGAACTTCAGCAGCGACTTCCCGACCAGCAACGGCTTGCCGGCGGGATCGTCGACACGGTTCGTGTAAGCGAAGAACGCGCGGGCGCGACTGGCAAGCAGAAGGACGATCTTCCCTACGCCTCGACTGCCCAGCTTCTTTATCTTTCCGGTCAGTCCATCATGGTAGAGGAAGTTGACGAAGTTGTTCTCCGTGCCGGGGACATAGGGGGCCTTGTAGTCGCCCACAAGTCCCGAGGTGTTGAAGTCCTCAATGAGCAGGTAGCGGCATGGCTCATTTTGTTTCGGGGCATCGGGCACGCCGGCGCCTGGAAGTTGCAGATGGCGCATCAGGCCGTCGAACCAGACGCTGCAAGAGGTATTCGCCGCGGACGTATCCACGACCGTAAAACGCACTCGCGCCGGCTGAGTTCGATCGTGCGTCACATCGAGCACGTTCTGCACGCTTTCGCGAACGACACTCGTGGCCAAGTCCTTGATTGCCGACCCTTCAAACGCCTCGGCGGATGAACTCTGGCTAATATCGCCGTATCCGTCATGTGGTTTGAAATGCCACTTGGCCATCAAACAGACCTCATTTAAAGAAATTCAGACTTAAACGCCCTGCAATACAGTTTGTTTTGCGGACGAGGTGAATTTGAAACTGTCGGAGATGTCTTTGAGGAACTACAGGCCGATGATGACGCAAGGATGGGCAAACTGTCACCACGGCAGTCTGGAAATTAGGCTATCCTGAGCTGACAACCATTCGCGCTCCTATCAGCTTGCTATCGACTCCCACCGCTCGCGTGCTCCCACCAGAACATCAGTATTGGTAGATATGAAATACCCTTGCCGGCCTTCCTGCACAACCAGACCTTCGAATCTGAGCCAGGCGAGGCACAAATAAGCCTGATAGGACGGTATGTCGGTCCCGTCGGGGCTGGTCAACGGGAAGACATCGTCGGACGTAAAGACCTTGCCCCGCTCGTCGTTCAGGCGACGGGCCAGCGCTTCCACCACGGCCCAAGGGGCGCGGTGCTGGTATTCCTGCCTGTCCTTTTTTGACCAGCCGGTTTTGACGAGGTCGTTCCGCTGCCGGGAGAACCTGGGATAATCCTGTTTTGCGCCCCGTTTCGCTGTATGGCGGGTTCTGGAGGCGGGAAAAGCACCGGCAATCGAGCCGCCCACGACATGCGCCGGAAGAGGACCGGGCGCTCTCGACCCTGCAGACGCACTGACAGGACTGTCGCCGACGCCGGGCGAAATCGCTGAGTTTTCCTGAGACAAAAGGGCGGAGAGCGTGCGAGCCCACTGCGTCAGACGGTCGACGGCATCGTAGTCACCCGCTGCCGAAGCCTGGGCAATCAGCGTGCGAAGCTGAGTCTCACAATGGCGGACCGCATCTGCGGCACGGTCGAGCATCGCCATCACCCCGAAAACACAATACACTGAAAACAAAGTCACGGTTATACGAGCGCGGAGAGGCGACGGCAAGAGAGCGTCTTGGAAATTCCGCGGATTGTCAGATGCCGGGAGCGCCGCTCAATCCCAACAGCGGCTGGACGTGGCTATTGCGAAACTCGGCGCAGCTCGCGTCGTCAGCACGTGGATCCACAATTCCCAGGTTGTAGCGCCTGAAATGCAGAAAACCCCTGACAAATAGGGGTTTTCTGAGAAAACCAGTGGGCACAACAGGACTCGAATACCTGCACAAACCCTGCTGGAAATCGCACTTTTCAGCCAAGGCGACGTAAATTCCGACGTAATCGGGTCGGATGGGGGCTCTTCCGAGGGGAGTTTTGACGCTTCGCTGGTTCGCCTGCTGGAAGTGTGGGATCGCTTGGAAGACGACGATCGTGAGCGGCTCGCGGCCGAAGCGGAACGGCTCGTGGCCGAGGTAGTCGATACGTCTCGCGACTCCTAATCGCTCGGTGTGTCGATTCGTTTCCTGCCGTTGTCGTTCTCCGACGTGAGTGGATCGAGTCCGGGAGCTAGCCCAGGCGGAACCTTGGACTATGGTCTGTCAGCAGCGAAGAACCGGGCATCCTGGCGACCCACCGCACCCCGTCTATGGGAAGCGTGGAGTCGCCTGGCTGCTCGGCTGCAATCGCAGGTCGCTCACGTTCTGAGAGAGCCTCGGCTCAACATCTCTTTCGCGATATTCGCTGGCGGGACGGTGTCAGCGTCAGCGGATCTACAGGAATCCCGCTGGTTGCGCTGAAGTCGCTGACGAGTCGTCCGGGCCGCCGCTGACCTACCCGCCTCCCCCCGGCTTGGCCCCCCAGCCCCCCGGTGGCCTCGGTTGTGATATTCCGTGGCGGAACTTTTGGCCAAAAAACGTCATCTGGTGGGCAGACGGCATCTGGGCAAATCGGGTCTGGCCGACAGTTTCCACCGGTTTCTAACTTTGACCGAGAGATACTTACTGGAAAAGTTTTGTCGACAAAACTCCGTTAAGTACGGCGTTCGTTGCCGCCTTGAGACCGATTTCCGGTAGCGTCAAACGCATGGCAACATTGGACAGAACCTCGTTTGAGGAGTTGCGAAAATCCATTTTTTCTCGCTTTCGCACGCGAATCCTGAGTCCACCTTTTACGAGAATCACTCCCAGGTCTTTGACTTGAACCCCAGTGCTGCCGCATTCTCTGACACTGCCCGCCTGATCTGGTCCGACGCTCCCGAGGGGAATTCCGCGTTGATCTCCAGATTGACGTTGATCGTGCCATTCGGATCGCTGGTCAAAACACTGATGATTTCTTCAGCAATCTGCACCAGCCGCATCTTGGCCGTCGAGGGATTGATCTCGACTGACCCAAAAAAAGTCTTCGGCTTTGCCCCCGATGCACCAGCGGAAACCGGTCCCGTTCCTATCGGCTGATCAATCCCGGATGATCCGATACCGGAACCAACTGGCAATGCCCCGGAACCTGCTTCAGGCGAGATCGGGCCAGGGTCTGGAACCGAGTCTGGCTGGGCGTGGGCTGCCTGGTAGTCGGCGGCCGCCGTCGGATGAATCAGCAGAAGCGTGTCGTCGAACTGCACCTCGGCATCGCCGAATTGAAAGCCTTCGAACTTTTCGCCCGACTGTCCATAGGCTGTGCCGAAGAAATCCTGGCTTGTGGCTCCCTTGCGGACGGCTTCTGCCAGCACGTCTCGATTCTTCAATCGAGGGAGATACAGGTACCGCAGCGAATCTTCCCAGAACGCCATTGCACCAACGCAGGTCTTGCCATCCTTCCAATAAACTTCCTTGAGCTTGTCCCGCAGATGGATCGGGGACCATGCCGCAATCACGAGTTCATTCTCGTCACAGACCCGCTCCATTTCCGTTCCGACCGAGCCGCTCCCGGTCCCCAGAGCAAAAGCCTCGACTGTCGGCTTGGGATCGGTGGGTGAGTTCTGCACCGGACAAAGCAGCCACTTGTAGCACTCCCGGGCTGCCCGCGGCAGAACGTCCTCTGCCGTACCCAACTCTTTCTTGGCCTGATTTTGCTGAAGTTGATCGGTGACGAGCCTGACCTCCGCCATGTCATTCACAATCGAACGCCATGCCAGCGCCACTCGAGCTGCGTCGCGCAGGCGTGAGAGGGCTCCCATGTCCGGAGCCAAGAAGATCAGCCGATTGCCACGATATCGCGGTTTGGCCCCATTCTGGCGGACGTAGTCCAGCACGGCCTGCTGGGCTGGCTGATCGAACTCTCTGGAATGACACTGTTCTGGCGGTAGCACAACCAGGCGCAAGGCGCTGTCATCCGGGACGTCGCCGTGAGGCGTATAGATATGGACCCCATCGAAGAGCGCCGCGCTTCCGACCAACTTCTTCAGCACTTCGCCGATCTTGCCGCGCACATCGGTAGCGTCATCAAACCGGCGTTTGCGATCTTCCATCTCGCGCCGCAGATTCGCGCGTGTGTCAAACCAGAAACGAGTTTGGTCCTTGGTCTTGTCGTCCGAACTGTTGAGATAATGCAGGCGGTCGGCGAGGCGATTGAGTGCATCGGAATAGACCGACGAACTCTGTTCCGGCTGAATGCAACCCAGGAGAATGCGGGCACGATCGAGGCCGCGAATTCCCGGCTTCACGGAGAGCGACGACGGGGCACTTCCCAGGAATAGCGTGCGCGCAACACGTCGCGCGGCGTTGACCTGGCCAAAACGCGGCTCGCGATTTTCGAGTTCGGTGGTTTCGGCCCGGTCCCCGTCAATGTCCTTCTCAATCACAGGATCCCATCCCGCGGGCAAATAGTACGTGAGTTCGTTTCGCGTACTGCCATCGTGGAGCGGAAGGCTGCCGGGAAGAATCATCAAGTCGCGATTGTCGTCCTTCCAAAGGCGATGAATGACTTTTGCCATCAACTTGAGGGCGCCGCGCGTCCGCTGGAACGAGTTCCCTTCGATTGTCGACCAGTCTTCATAAAGGCGGTCGAACACCTCGGGATGAATCGGATACGCGCGCACAAGCCGGTCATAGTACCGCCCCTCCTGAGTCTCGGCGGGAAGTCTCGCCCCCTCGGAGACGTAGGCATCCGCGAAGGATCGGCAGACCGAGTCGCGCGCCTTGCCGTCCCGGATGGGTTCGAACAACCGCCTGCGGACGATCTCAAATGCTTCCTCGGTCGCAATGGGTTTCCAGAGAGCCTGGACCCGGCCAAACGTTTTTTCGAGAGCCCGGAGAGCCGACACGCCGACCGAGCTGCCAGCCTCGACCTCCGACTCCGGGAGCGACGCCAAGACAATGGCGTTTGGAACCTGTTTGACAGCTTCTGTCAGCGCCTGAACGAACGACAAGTTGCTGTCGTAGCTGCCACCGCTTAGCACTTGGCCTTCCCGAAATTGGCGGATGTAGCCGACCAGCTCATCGATCAGAACGACGCAGGGAGAGCAGTCTTCGAGAAGTCTGCGCAGCAGCTCCTTGCCGGGTGAAGTACCCGTTTCGTCGGCCTGTTTCACCAAGGCATAAGTATCAGCGCCACCGAGTTGCCAAGCCAGTTCGCCCCACAAGGTCTTGACGGTCAGTCTGCCATGCTTCCACGGCTGTCCTGGTGAAAGTTGCGTTCCGTCCAAGACACCGACGTGAGCCTTTGGAAGATCCAATAACCCCGCCTGCTCGATGAGCGACGGAATCCCCGCCAACTCCGAGAGCGCGGCCTGTCGCGTGGCCAGGTGATAAACCGCCAGCAGCGTATGCGTCTTACCGCCGCCAAATGCCGTTTGCAGTTGAATGACGGGTTCACCGCCGGTCCCGGCCAGTCTCTGCGCGACCTGAGTCAATAGTTGCCGCATCCCTTCGGTGATGAAGGTCCGCTCAAAGAACTTCGCAGCGTCCTGGTACTCCACCGTCGCCCGACCATGTCGGACAGCGGTGATGTCGGCCGCAAACTCGGACTGTTGAAAGGTCCCTTCCAGAACGTCCCGGTGCGGAATGGCGATCTCACGCCACGGCTTCATATTCAACCTCGTGAGTTAATTAACGGTCCAGGCCACACTGCCAGACTGCGTAAGCGAGACCACCTTAAGAGAAGCGTCAATCACTCGCAAACGCTGCTTGAGTTCCTGAAGCACATTTGCGGGGTTTATCGGCTGCGGGAACAACGCCGATAAAGAGACCGGATTCTCCATATGCAACACGACGCGTAGTCCAGAGCATTTTAAAGCTCGCTGTGCATGAACCTTCTCGTGTTGCTGACTGGCATAAAGCCTAGCTACCGCCAGGCCGGCAAGCGTATCGCGCACTTTGTGAGCAACAATGGCGGCGAGGTCGACGGCATTTGTCTGGCAGTGAACTCGATAATCCTTGACTTCAATCATCCAGCAGCATGCCTTATTTGGCTCGAGAGCCACAAAATCAATCGCCTTCGCGCCGCCGCAAGTACTCTGAAACTCAGAGACATGAAAGACTGAATCATCGTACTTCAGTACCTTCCAGTATCGCGGAAAGCTAAAGGTCAAGTTTCCCTCAACATACGCTGGCATCACTCCGCCTCCGTATCGAGGTAGCGATCGGACTGACTTAGCTCTTCCTGCAAGGCATCGATTTGGCCGATTTCATCAACCGAGTCACCCTGCTGAACCGAAACGCCTGATTCTGTCACGTGCAACCCAAAGAAGCGCGACGTTATGTCTTTGAACTCCTTATCTTTTAGTAAGATGTCAAGTTCCCTCAGAAGAAACAAACTGTGGCTTGCGATAAAAACCTGAACCCCTGAGCGGCATAAATGGAGAATCGTTCTAGCGACAAGTTTGATGACCTTGGGATTCAGATTCGCCTCGGGCTCATCCCAGAACAATGTGCCGCTGCCCAGCAATGCCCCCGTGGCAATCAGTCGCGCAATCATTGCGATTTTCCGCAGCCCCTCCGCCATCAATGGAGCTTCCAGCTTTCCGGAACTGTGTTTGAGGTAAAACCTGCCATCAGCTAGTTCAACTTTCCCGCCGAGCAGCTCTTCCAGAGGGCCGAGAAGACGCTCAATCTCCTTAAGGCGATCCCCGCGTGCCAGTGGTGCACCCAGCAAGAGGCATGTGTCTCGCCACATCTCCTCAAACGGAAGCTCTGTCGTATCATACAATGAAACAAAATTGGGAAAGATCGTCAGCAATTCGCGAGTCGGGATATAAACCGGTGGTTCTCCCTCCCAGCTTCTTGGGACCGGATCGACGGCCACCTCCGTTTTGCTGGCAGAATTGAAGGAAAACCCGAGACGCATCGCCCTCTTCTTGAACTTAACTAGTACCTTACACGGAACGCGGCTGGACTGACGAGAAATGAGACAACCAAGCGAATCCGGCCGAAACACGCCTCGCAACTTTTTCGCCAGCGATTTCTCTAAATACCCCTTACTTGGTGTGTCTGTCCCCGAATCTCGCTTTCCCCAGGCGCTCACATAGGCAACGGTATATGCCGCCTTCAATACATGAGTCTTTCCTGCCCCGTTCTCGCCAATAACCACATTAAGGCCTGGCGCGAACTGAAAGGTAGTTTTTGAGAAAACCGTGAAGTTCTTTAAGGACAGTGAATTGAGCATCGAATAAATGCCACTCATTCAAAAAGGGTTCTCTGCTTCGATCCCGACACGCTTGCGGCGGCGGATTCGATGGCGGACCAGGAGGTGATCAGCTCGTTGTAGGCACGGGCATCCTCGGCGAGGCCGGCGCGTTCGCAGAGGGTGTAGAGGCGATATGCCAGTTGACGGGCCGGTTCGGCTTTCGACTGGACCTGCACCAGGATCTCGCCCGCTCCTGTCTCGCCATTTGAGCGGAAGCTGCGAATCAGTTGGTGGAGAGCTTCCCAGATCGGGAGACGTTGGTCAGTGGCCGGGCGCCAGTCCGCGGGATATTCCGCTGGCCGGCGGAGTTGTACTTTGCCACCCCCTGCGGCCGTCAAGACACCCGCTTGATTAATGCCATCGACGCTCGTTCCCTTGGCGCGTGCCAGAACGTCTGCTTCACCAAACTGACCAACGTCCCAATGGTGCTGCTCGAACCAGCGGAGACAGAATTGGGTATCGGCGTCGAAGTCGTCTTCGGCCAGGAAGCGGTTGATGAGCTGCAGCGCCGTTTTCACGGACATTGGCGAGCCGTCAGCCTCGAGAACGGCGCTGTACCTTGAGAAAACGGCCATGCCAGGGCCGATTATCGCCTGCGACAGGTCCACAGGAGCAACAGGAGAATGGAGTCCCTCGCTCTCACGAGTCATTGCGTCGAGCGCCAACGGCAGGGTTTCGTTCAACTCCCGAATAAACTGCCGACGCGAGATAGAAGTAGCCTCGGTGTGGCGAGGCCGGCAGACAAGAATGATCGACGATGCGAGTGAATTGGTCCCCAAGCTGATTGACCGTGTGGAACGCTCCGTCCGCATTGGCCAAGTTCCAGTGAGCGCCAAGCCAGCCTTCAGCACAGCGTCTAGAAAGGTTTCCCACCCGGTTGATGATGTCCCATCGGTTGCTTCGGTTTCTGACTGCTTGAAGGCATAGTAAATCGTGAGGGGGACGCACGGATGAGCTTGTTTGGACAGTTTCTGCATTGCGGCAGTCATGCCATCCAAGAAGAACTTTTCAGCCTTCTGCTTTGTTCCGTGTCGATAAGGGGTGGCAACGAGTTCCTCAGCTTTGGGAACCGCGATCGTTGCCAGCAATTGGGGATACACTTCCCGAAGCGACCTACGAAGCCAGATGTAAAAGAAGTCGGAAAGGTCAGCGTATCCGATGTTGTCATAATACGGCGGATCGGTCGAAACGACCTTGTTTTGAGACAGCTGTTGCTTCTGCGCTTCGCACTGCGAAGCCACACCAACACCTCGGGCGGGGAGAAGCTCTAATGCCTTCGTAGACCATTCGATTGCCGCCAGCCAATTCCCGCTGGTTGCGCCGAATGGAGGTGCCTCTGCGAAGTCCCATGTCATCGGAAGAGCTTGCTTGGAGAAAGTGCCTCGAATGAATCCCTCAGCAGGGGTTGCGATGACAGACCAATAGTTTGTGGCGTAGCTCACTGCGAACGCTAAGTACACGCTGATGGCTTCGGCGTATGCTTTGGCATCGGAAGCAACGGAATCCAGACAGCCATTTTGGTCCGAGAGGCCGGCGGCGACGGAATCTTGGTGAATTCGTCCCCGAGCTTCTGACACCAAATCGCTAAATGTCGTCAATGCAACTAGCTGCCGTGGCGTGAAAAGGGCTCCAAAAGTCGTCATGCCATAGTTCGGAGTCTTGAAGTCGCGCGGGTTGTCCGGCAATTTCAGGTCGGGCACCCATTCAGGCTTCGCTTTCGCAGCCTGAGTTTCATGTTCCACAGTAGGTGCGATGTAAACTCGACCCTTTGTTCCTTCGGCAATAATAGCCATGAGCCGTTGCCGCATCCGTCCCGCCTTGCCTTCAGTGCGAATGTAGTCGTAATCCATTGGAACATTCGACATCAGGCAACGAAATGCCTGTCGCTTCCCAGCCGTCGTGCCGCCTTTCGCTTCTTGCGGAGGCTTTCCGATCCTCACCGTGAACGAGTATCCGCTCTTTTCGATTATCGGCTTCACATAGGCTTCTTTGCCGTCCTTACTGCCGAGGACGAACGTACTGACGAGTGGCACTTCGACATTCGAGAACGCCGGATTCGGACTTTTCACCGTCCGTGCCCAAATCCACGCGACCACAGTCAATTTCTGGCCCAAATACGGTTTGAGGTCCGGCCGCTCATTGACCATCTCGGCCGTGATTTCGACCGGCGGATATAGATGCCCGATACGTCTGAAAGCTTCGTCTCGCATCCACAGGCCGTAGTACCGCACATCTTCTGCCAAGCCCTGGGCGCCGTGCCAGGTTTTCAGCGTTGCCCCCTTGTCGCGACGTGACTCTGGATTGACCGGCGGCCGCCCGGCGAACCTCGGCGGAATTTCAATCATCGCCTTGTTGATCAGCACCGCGACCGGGTTCAGGTCACTGGCATAGGCTTCCAATCCGAGCCGCTGGGCCTCCAATGGGATGGCCCCGCCGCCAGCGAACGGATCGTGCAGCCCCGGCATCGTCTCCGGGTTGAAGAGTTCCTTCGCCTCGGGATGGTGTTTGTTGAGTTCACACGTTTCCCGCCACGACTTGCGTATCTCTTCACGGGCCCTCTCCAAAACCGCCTCGTTCGTGGTGTTCTCCCACAGCACCAGATCCTCGATGACCCCGAACAGCTTTGCACGGGCCTTCGTCCAGTGCCCCTTGACCTGTTGATTCGGCTCCTTGCCTGGGTTCTGGCAACGCCACAGGTCTTCGGGATCATTGACCAGTTGCGAGAAAATCACCGCCCGCGCAGCAGCCAACGGCCGCCGTGCCCACCACAGGTGCAGCGTGCTGGGATGCCCATGCCGAATCGACTTCTCCCGCGCCGCTGCCGAGTTGATAGCGTCGAGCGGGAGAGCAACCTCGATGAGTTTCTTCGGACAGACAATTGATATTGGCATCAGGTATCCGGACCTGCTATGCAGGAGTCAGTGTGTGCTTGATCGCGGTTGCAAATGGAAGATCACGGGTGTTCGCCAATTCCTCATCCAGGAAAGGCAGCCATTCTTCAGGCGTACTGGCAACCGCGAGTTCCGCGAGTTGAATCCCCAAGTCAATGTAGCCCGCGCAGTGCGCTTGCCGCATATGACGCAGCGGGCCATGCTCTTGGTCCAAATTAAAGACCCGAAGCGTTTCTTCAGCACGGCGTTGTGCCGCAGCATTCAGACCGGGCCGCAATCGAATGCTCCCATCGCTGAAGAAGTGTAGATACTGTTCCGGGTCATCAAGCGATGGATCAATCAAATCGTTTGGATTGTAAGGGCCAGACTTACGATCCTTGAAACATCCGCAATGTCCGTCTTGATCGCATGACCAGAATAGATTGCCCCAATGAAATGTAAGTTTCTGGAAAATGTGCTTACGGCGAAAGTGCTCGATGTGTTGCCCGAGAACGTCGAGCGACCCCTCACAATAGGCGCATCTCCGCCCTTGCAAAAGTTCGAGTTGCTGTCGAATCTCCTCTTTATGTCCAGGTGTTTTACCCACGTCATCCCAACTGTGTGTTCCGTGGTGATATGCACCGAGGCACGTTGGGGCCGGCACTGAATTGCGGTCAAGCTTGTGCATCAGCCGCTCCCTCAGTCTCTCGTTTCTTCTTGAATTGCGTAAACCGGATTAGTCGGTCGCAATCCAGAATGAGGGGATGATGCGTTCCAAAATGCGAAATCAGTAGTTCTCGCAATTGCTCGCCCTCGACTGACGCGTGTTGACCACGCTCCACCATTGCGCGGTAGTCACTCAGCCATTTTGCCTCCGGCACCTTCGGAACAGGGTCAACTCCCATGATCGTCGCCAGAACGTCTGCGCTTTCGACGCCTTTCGTCTGGAACTGTGGAGCACTGACCTGCACGCTGCCGTTGTGAAAGCGAACGACACGAATGGCACTCACGTCGACCGTGGACAAGACTTGCGGGCTATGGGTGCTGACGACCAACTGAATCTCACGGAAAGCGGCCCGTAACATGCGAATGATCGACTGTTGCCATTCCGGATGCAGGTGCAGATCAACTTCGTCGACCAGCAGGATTCCCGGTGTCATCTGAGCGGCGTTTTCTCCAAGATGCGGATTCAATCGCGCACAGCGGTGGGCAACATCCGCGACCAATGCAACTGTGTTGCGCACACCATCGCTGAGGTAGCCGAGTGGCAACCTACCGTGAACTGGGTGCGTCAACATCAGTTGGCGTTCCGTATTGTCCCAATGAAGTCCGCCCCATCCCGTTTCGGGTTCAAGTACGCTTTCCACCGCATGATTGACTGCGGCCAAGAGGTGTTCGGGCCGGTTTGCTTTCTGGACGCCAGTTACGGGTGACCCAACTGTCGCCAGAAACATCGATTCGTACCAGTCTGCGAACAGTCCGAAACTGGCAGAGCCAGCCAAGCAGTCCTCGTATCCAATGCAGCGCTCGTTCTGTGGCGTGATGGACGGTCGCCTTGCATGCGTGCCATACAGTTCCCATCGGCGTCCAGTGCCATAAAGAGAAATCAATGGAATGGTGATGTTCGCCGCTTGGTTTTCCGCGGTCGTCCCCAAACGTTCGTGCAGTTGCTGTGCGATACCGGTTAATGGTCGTGCGTCTTTGGTCGAGGATCTCGCTCGATCTGAATCCCCACGCATCCAGCGTCGCCACGAGAGGCGATGATCCTCGATTTGTGCTGTCGCTTCAAATTGGACGAAGGGCGCGTGTGTCATCGCCTGTTCGCCATTGAGGAGTCGCCGCACATCACGCCGTCTGAAGCCTTTCCACTGAGACGTGCCCGCAATGGTGTCAACGAACAAACCAAGAGAGAGCGCGACGGCATCCAAGAGGGCCGTTTTGCCTTGCCCATTTCGGGCGACCAAAACGGTTAGGTCAGGACGGAATTCAATAGTGCAATCTTCAAAGCAGCGGAAATTCTGAAGACGCAGAACCTCAAGTCGGATCATGTCGCCCCCGCTTTCTTCAGCAGTGCGTTGATCTCGTAGTTGATCGACGACACGCCCCAGCCTGGCTCGCGATCAAAGGGACGGCGGATGTAGTACGGCCCGTCGGTCGTGTCATCCTCGTTGACCAACACGATGGCCAGGACGAACTTGTCGCCCTGGTTAAAGGCGTACATCATCTCGTTCCGGGTCACAGTGATCGTCGAAGCGCCTTTGATGCGTCCCTTCACTTCGATGTGCTTCGGGTCAGCCAGCTTGCCCTCCACGGCTGGGGGATGAGACGTCAAATCCCAACCGCATTTGTGCTTTGAGACATCCTCGACACGGCATCCGGCGGCCTCTTCGGCGTTACGCACAGCATTCATCGCCAGTGTCTCGATCCGGCGGCGGGCAGCGGGGTCGACGGCAAACGTGGCGGCCACCGGATCGAGCGGTTCATCGCCGCGCAAGTCGCGCAACAGTCCGGCGGGGACGACCAGCGCCCCGCCCAGGACGATCGGCGTGCCATTGTTAACTTGCCGCATCGCCTGGAGTTCTTTCTTCCGATTCTCAAGCCGCCCCTCGAGGTCTGTCACCTGACGGCGGGCGTTTTCCAGGTTGAGTCGGACATCCTTGCCGGCCTCTTTGTCCTCTTTCAGCTTCAACCAGCGGTCGGACCAGAAATCGATCTCTCGGGTCAGCCGTTCGTGAACCGCTGCCAACGTCTTTTCGACGTGCTGAATCCGGCGATCTGCAATCTCCTGGTAGTGATCGGGGACCAGTGTGGAAGCCGCCAGCGCCACCGCCCGCTTTTCCTGATCGGCTCGAATCCAGGATGCGGCCAAGACATCCCTCAGGAGCGGACGCTCGGACTCGGCCAATGGTTCCAGATCCAGATGCGGAGCCCAGCCCGCGAAGACCGTCGATCCGTCGGGGTTCACGCGAATGAACTGCATCCGCTTTGACAAGACTGTTCCGTCACCGGACGTGATTTCGTGCGTCAGCAAGAACAATAGCCACGGCTCGCGACCTTCATCGGCCGGGTCGACCAGCGCGGCGCCCCGCCGCAACAGGTTCGCATGCTGTTCCAGCAGAAGGTCGCTGACAGACAGCATCAGCGGATGGCCAGGGTGCATCAGCACAGCGCGAGGCATCCCCGGCTTCTCGAGCGGCTGCATGGCCTCCTTCTCGAAGCAGATGCGCTCATACCGCTTGAGGACCGGTTCCTGCTCCCGACGGTTGCGTCCCGTGATCCGTCGATCACGTTCGCGGATCGACGTCGGAACGTGGGTGATTTCGAAACGGCCGGCTTCCCTCGGATACAGCGAGCCCCCCAGTTGCTCGAACGCCTTGAGGAAGAACGAACGGACAAAGTACGGTTGGAGCCGCCGCGCTTCGGCTCGCTCCATCTCTTCTTTGACCGCGTAGAGACGCTCGGCACTCATGGTCTCCTGGGCCAGCGCGTTGCGGTTGAGGAGCGATTTCAGATGATCGTGATCGAGGGCCTGGTCAATTTTCTTCGTCAGCCTGGCCCGGACCTCTGGCTGATCACCGTACCGAATCGCCTGAATGAGCAGGTCCTTGAGGCTGGTCTCTTCAAAGACCTCGCCCAGGATGTCGAAGACTCGCCCCTTGAGGGCTTCGCTCTCGACTTCCAGCTTCTTCAACAGCCGATGATAGACGTCGCCTTCACGGGTCTCCTTGGCGACCAGATTCCACAGGTGGCAGACCTCGGTCTGGCCGATGCGGTGAATCCGACCGAACCGCTGCTCCAACCGGTTGGGATTCCACGGCAGGTCGTAGTTCACCATCAGGTTGGCGTTCTGCAGGTTCACGCCTTCGCCCGCGGCGTCGGTTGCGACCAGCACGCGAACCTCGGGATCGGATCGGAACAGGGCCTGGAGCCGACGCCGTTCGTCCCGATGGGTACCGCCGTGGATGGTAATAATGGAGTCGTGGTTTCCCAGGACGCCGGCAATCCGGGCATGCAGGTAGTTCAGCGTGTCCCGATGCTCGGAGAAGATGATCAACTTCCGCTGTCGCCCCCCAGCGTCCCGCATCTCGGGGGTGTGCTGCAGAATCTTCGACAGTTCGTCCCATTTGCGGTCCTGGCCCGAGGCCACGACTTGCTTGGCTCGCTCTTCCAGTCCTTTCAGGATCTCGATTTCCGATTCCAGTTCCTGGACCGTCTTGGCGGCCGTCGCGTCATCGACCAGAGTCTCTTCGAGCGTTTCCTGCTCTTCGGCGTTCAGGTCGTCGTCGTCTTCGGGAACTTCCGCCAGTGTTTCGGCCAAGGCCTTGCGACCTCGAATACCGAGCTTCTCATCTCGCAGGCGGCTTTCGAGGCGTTCCTTGCGGCGTTTGAGCGACTGGTAAATCGCTTCCGGGCTCGAGGCCAACCGACGTTGCAAGGCGGTGAGCGCAAACCCCACCGAGCCCTTCCGGCCGCCCTTTAGTTCGTCGGCCTTGCCCATTTCGGTCGTCACGTATTCCGTCACCGCTTCGTAAAGAGCGGCTTCGACGTTGGACAGCGTGTAGTTGACTGTGTACGCCTTCCGCTCCGGGAATAACGGCGTTCCGTCGAATTTGACGAGTTCCTCCTTCACCATGCGGCGCATCAGGTCGGACGAATCGACCTTATGGACGCCATTCCGGAACTTGCCGTAAAAGCGGTCCGAATCGAGCAGGGCCAAAAATAGCTGAAAATCCTCGGCTTTCCCGTTGTGCGGAGTCGCGGTCATTAACAGCAGGTGTCGACAGTGTGCGCCGATCCGTTCGGCGAAGCGGTATCGGCCTGTCCGTTCGAGTTTGGAGCCAAAGTAATGTGCAGACAGCTTGTGGGCTTCGTCGAATACGACCAAATCCCACCCGGCAGCACAGAGCTTTTCCTGAAGCGGGCCAGGCACTCGACCGTCGTTGGCCTCGACTTCATCCCGAGCAACCTGGTCCAGTCGGACGATCAGGTGATGATGATCTTCAAAAGGGTTTCCGCTAGGAGAAGTCAGAGCCAGGAGTGCCGAGTAGATGTGGAACTCCAAGCCAAACTTCTCGTACAGCTCATCGCGCCACTGCTCGACCAGGCTCCCAGGTGCGACAATCAGAATGCGTCGGGCGTCTGCCCGCATGATCAATTCTCGGATGTACAGCCCCGCCATGATGGTCTTGCCGGCACCGGGATCGTCAGCTAGCACGAACCGCAAGGGCTGGCGGGGCAACATCGACTCGTACACAGCCGTGACCTGATGCGGCAACGCCTGCACGTTGGACGTGTGGACCGCCATCATCGGATCGAACAGAAATGCCAGGTCGATCCGTTTGGCCTCGCAGGTCAGCTGGAAGGCCGCCCCGTCGCCGTCAAAAGACCACGGCCGCTCTGTGGTTGCGACGCTGATGGCGACTTCATCGCCCCGGTTGAGCAGCCGATCTTTCAGCGTTCCGTCGGGCGTCTTGTAGATGACCTGGACAGTTCCCTCGGCGATGGGCACGACTGCTACGAGTGTCGCAACTACTGTCGGCTCAAGGCCGACAACTGACAATCCGAGTTTCAGGTCTTCAAGTTGCAACATGGGACGTCGGCCCGACTTTCTCAAAACAGCAAGTGTCAGCGTCTTGCAGTATCTTCACCGATGCCTATTTGCCCGGATGCGTTCGCTTCGTTGAAATCGTCTTCAGAAACCTCTCCAAATCAGTGCGACGAAACAACCGATACCCGTTTGCCGGATTGCGATGAGCCGGCAGATTTCCATTTTCTGCCCATGCCCTGACCGTGTTTTGCGAAACCCCGAGTATCTGGGCCGCCTCAGCAACTTTCACGTACTCACTGATCTTGGTCATGACGCACTCGTCTCTGCTGTCCGAGACCCCACCGAAATGGCGCTGACGACGTTCGGAACTCTACCAAAGGCTACAGGCTGGCGGTAGCGGGCGACGTCTCGCTGAGACAAACCCACAGGCGAGACGGAGAAGCGGTCAGTGCGCGACTCCCGACACAT
>JAHBXV010000059.1 GCA_019636285.1 Planctomycetaceae bacterium | reverse complement strand
ACAGCGGACCCTACAAAAATTCATAGTCTCTTCGGGTTATAAACCCTGACGATCAACTGCTAACAAGACATTACTCGCGTTTTCGGGGATGTAACAACACCTGCAAGCCCTGCGAGCGCGTGGTCCGCATGACTTCCAGAATGCGCTCGACTTTCGGATCGAGCTTTCCATTGATGAGCGGGGCGACAATTGTCAGCGAGGTCTCGGCCGCCATCCGCGTTCCGGCGATTCGCTGGACTTCCGGACGACCGGTGCGGCTGCCGATTTCGAGGATGCGGAACGGACCGATGATTTCATTCCCGGAAGCGGGCGTCGGCTGGTTGGAATTGAGCGGCGTGGGGGACGGTGCGACACCGCCGGCGTGCGGGACCACAAACGAGACCTCGTCTTCGGGATTGACGCGGCTGGCGACGAAGGTGCGTGGATCGACGGGCAGCCACATGGCGACTTCATTCGCGCCGAGTTTTTCGTTGAGGTCTTTCACGCCGATCGTCTGCAAATCCTGGAGCAGCACGATTTCGCCGCCGCGATAACTGCGGTTCGTTTTCTGTCCCACGACCGTGCTACGGACCGACCACAGTGGCGCCACCTGGTCGAGTCCGCCGATGGCCGGGCGGGGAATGTCGACCCGGACGATATGCTCGTCCCGAATCACTTCACCCGAGTTGAGCTGAGTCCCCGCTTCGATCCCGATAAACGAGACGCGGGCTTGTTTGCCGGCCAGGCGTTCGAGGTAGAACCAGTTGCAGACCGCCCCGGCGAGGCCCAGGCCCAAGGCGAGCAGAATTCCGGGAACACCCTTCATCGAGGCACATTCCTCTCGTTCAATCGCGTTACTGTCACGGCATGTGTTTCAGAGTGTCGTAGTCGTCGTCGAAGTGATTATCCAGGGTTAACGCGCAACGGGTTCCGGCGCTGTCGGCGACGTCGTCTCGACCCACAGAATCGCCGAGAGGCGGCCGCTCGGTTGAATGGCTAGATGAGCCTCGATGTCGCGCTGCCGTGCCGGGTCATGATACCGCCGAATCCGGGTCAACGGGGACTCGGCACCGACGATTTCGCGCGGTTTGCCAAACTGCCGGTCGAAGTCGTCTCCCCAGGCTGCCAACGTGCCTGTTCCTTCAAACGCGATCAGTAGGCGCCCGTCTTCATCCCGCTGCTGGAGCAATCGCCGTCCGCCCGGCGGCGCGACGGGATCACCCGTTAGCGATGGCGACTTGGTCGGTTCAGGAGACCCGGTTCGCCGGAAGACGTAAACGGTCCATTGTTCCCGGGCCCGCGGCATCGCGAATCCCCAGGCGACAATTCGTTCGGCCGGTTCGGTTGCTGCGGACGTATTCGGATCGCGAAAGCGGGTCACCACCAGCGACGGCAGCGCTTCATTCAGGGCATAAACATTTCCGGCAGCCGAGGGAATCGGGTCGGCGACTTCGCTCGTCAGGGACTTTAACCATTCAACTTCGGCCTCGTTGGCTGTGTCGGTCGGCCACGTCGATGTGCTGAGCAACTCTTCCCCCAAAGACGACATGGCCGCGAGAATTTCCCGACGCGATCCGCTGACCGTCCGCCGCTCCAAGTGCGTGGTCGAATCGCCAAAGGCGAATTCAACGGGGCCTTGAACCCATGCGGTGGATGCGTTGAGTGGGGGAATCACGTCGGCCGGTTCTTCCCGCCACCAATCGGAGAGTTGCCTGCCGATCGAGATGGCCACCAGCCCGAGCGCGAGGATGACAATGCCATCGACCAAGCGGCGAACCTTCACTCCGACTTTTGCCGGAGTCGAGGAAGGTAAGGGTTCAGCATCGGGGAGGGGGCGATCGGCGGATGGGGTCATGGCTGCTGTGGCGGACACATGCACGGTTGACGCATGCCGGGATTCTGGCATCCTGCCGCCGAAAGAAAAGCGGCTGCCAGGCTGTACCGCGAGTTCCAATAGGCGGCGTCACCGGGACGGCAATTGGTTTCCCAGCAGCAGGCTTCGTTGTTGTAGAGACTGAGAAAGCGGTCACCCATCGAACAGGGAAGGTCGCGAATCCGGTCGATCAGCGGTGAGACGAGGTCTTCCTCAACCGTTTGCGTGTCGAGCGTGCAGGCCCGACGCAGGCGGGGATAAAAGTCGGGAGCCAGCGGAACATCCTGCCCGGTCACGACCGTGCATCGCCGGGATGCGTCGGTGAATTCGTCGTCTCGATCAAGCGGGTACAGATCGTCCTTGTTGGGGTTGTCGATTAACACCTGATGGGCATCGACAAGCGCCTGGTACGCGTCGCCAATGGTTGAGTCGAGAGCCGTGAGGTCGCTGTGTTCCATGCGATACCAGCGGCGAGCCCGCTCTTCGTCGTTCCAGGTGATGCCCAGCGAGCGAAACTGCCAGCGGTTGTCGAGCAGTTCCACGGTGTGATCGAATGCGAACCGTCCACTGGCCGTCGCGCCGCGCAACATGGGAAGCGGTCGGTCGAGTTGGCCGCGTCCTTGATGCGCCCCTCGATCCATCTCGAAGCCGTCGTGCTCGTCGGGCGGTCGGACGTCGAGCACCACCGGGTGTTGAGGGGCTCCAACCACGGGCCCGCGAATGAATTCGTATGTCAGTTCGGGAACGCTGTTCCACAGAGTCTGCACATCATCGAGGATGTTGCCCGTCCCTTCCGAAAGGGGGGCGTCGCTGGGCCAGTAGGGCGGTGTCGGGTTGTACTGACCGCTGCGCGAATCGACCGAGCGCCAGGCCGCGTAGCGCGTGTTCGTCTGCGTCCGGACTTTCCAGGCGCCGATGATCCCAAAGTTGATCATCAGGGCCATCAGGAACAGCAGAATGGGGAGCGCGAGCACGAACTCCAGCGGCGCCAAACCGGCACGGCGAGTTCGATGCATGACGCGTGCAGGAATGGGGTCACAACTCTTCATGATTAATGCTGACTAAGCGACCAGAACTCAAACAGTCCCATATTCTGAGTATTCGGCGGCTGAAGGTTGGACAAGTAACCGGACAGAAAATTGGAAGGATGCTGCGGCAGAACGTCGAGCACCGTCGCGGAACTGGCCGGTACCAGCTTCACCGACCAGTTCTGATTGAACAGATCCCAGTGCCCGAAGCGCTCTCTCCGTGCCGGAAATGAAGCCGCTCGTGGACCATCGAAAAACTGGTAATAGACGTCGCTCGGCGAGGTGACCGACAGCGTGTAGCGATCCCAATCGCCGGGGGCTTCGTCGAAACAGTTGCCGCAGCAGGTCGTGAAGAACCGCCGGTTGTTGTCGGTTCCCACGCACTGCGAGGTACAGGTCCAGGGTGACGTAAAACGCCCGCGAGGTAGAAAAACGGCTGCCTCGGCGAAGGTGACGGCGTAACTTCTCCCGTTGCGCGAAATCGGGTTGTGATACAGCCCCGGGAACATGGTCGACAGATGCGTCCAATAGGACGTGCCCACCAGGCGATAGTCGCGTAACTGCTGCTGCGGATCGAGCGGTTGCGGCGGCGGACATGGCGGAGGGGGATCGTCGGGATCGGTGATGACCCAACACGAGTCGGGATAGCGTGGAGGGTCGCGCAGCACGAACGGCAGGTTCGTATCCGGAAACTCATAGTTCAGCAGGTTGTCGAGGTGCGCGCAGGCGAAGACACGAAACAGGTTGATGTAATTCGACATCTTTGCCGTCGTGGCCCCGTCGGCTGGGTCGGCGTCGTGCGGCCATTCAAAGTACGGAGATTGCCAGATGGTGATCCATTCTTGGAGATAGTGGTGCGCCCAATCGTCGCGGAGCCGCCGGCTGATCGCGCGATAGCAATCCTGCTCGGGGATGAGCATTGGGTAATCGAGGCCGGAGGGAGACGGATCGACAGCGGGAAGCGTTCGCTGGGACGGGTCGAACTCGTTCGCCAGGGCAACAGGTTCAGCGTCCATCTTCCAGACAAGACTACGAAGCGGGACATTGTTGTGCTGCCGCTCCGTCCGTTCGCCGTAACGCTGCGAAATCCCATCGGCGGCAGCTAGCGCAATCGTGGGAATCGTCTGCAGGACGGCCCGCTGGAACCGGGGAATGTATCCGCCCTCTGGATCGTGGTCGTAACCGCCGCCGGTCAGCGTGGGGTCGGCGTTCGGTCCCATGAGAATTGATTCAAAAATCGGCAGCGTCATCCGCGACTGGTTATAGGCCATGGCTGAAAATGCGTTGGCCATTTGCTGTTCGACCGGAACCTTCTGGACGATCGCGGTTCCCATGTCGCGAAACTTGTCGAACCCGGACTGTGCCCCCGCCCGTTCAAATCGCTGGCCCGCTTCATTCCAGGCGGCGAGAATGCGCGGGATGAACTGATCCGAATGCCGGTCGCGAGCTTCTCGCATGTAAGCGACCAGCGCGAAGACTTCGCATTCGAGGTGATTGCAGAAGGCGAGCGCGTTCATGCCGCGGGCGACGACCACGCCGCCCGAATACGCTGCGGCGTCGGCTGCGTTCTGCATCCGCAGTTTGTCGTCGATCTGCCGGCCGACGTTCATGATCAAGACGAGCAGGATCGTGAACATGAAGACGGCGAAGACGGTGAGAACGCTGATTGCTCCGCGCTGGTCGCCATGCACGCGCGACAGCCTCGCCGCGACGATTTGGGGAATCGTCAGCAGTTGCGAGCACAGGGGGTGAAGTGGGGCGAGACGGAGCATGGTTCGAAATACGAAGAACTAAAATTTGAAAAACTAAACACTAAATTCGAAATGCTAAATTGGAAATCCTAAATTCGAAGCATGAGGGTCTCGTGTGCCACTGGATCTGCCAGTGTGCCTTAAGGGTTGCAGCCATATAGCAATATGGCACTGGCGGAGCCAGTGGCACACGCCAAATTCTTGAACATAGAGTACTATTGCCGTTCCAGCATTGGGACGACGGACTTGATGCCTTCATTGGTAAACGTGGCGGCCGCCGCGAGGACGACCGCGTAATTCTGGCCGGTGAAATCGGACGTGATGCGTTGCGATACGGTATCCGGCACGCCGTCGGCACGGACCAGCCGCTGTGCAAGGAAGCGACCGGGACCGGGAAGCAGTGCGAAGCGATGAATGACGCGAACCGTCAATGGATCTTGCCAGCCGACTTCGTTTTCGCGGAAGTGCATTTGCAGTTGCTGGGGCGAGGGCGGGATGACGGCACCAAAGGGATTGATTGTGCAGGTCGGGTCGAAGCCCGGCTCGGGGCGTACGTTGTAGGCGCGGCCGTTCTGAGGATCGCGGCCGCTGGAGTGCTGGGCGTCCCGCCACTCAAGGTAGACCTCGGTGTTCCAGTCGGCATACGCCAGCTTGTTGGCGATCCGAGCCGGAATGCGGCCGTTGGAGGCTGACCGGGGATCGAGGGTCTGGTAAACGTGCTGTTGCGCGGTGATGGCCGCCTGGACTTCACTGGAGCGGGGTGAGAGACCCAAGTCGCGCGAGGGGCACATTCCCATAGCGGCCTGAAGGACGGCGAGTCGGATGGTGCGTAGCTTCTGACTGGCACTGTCCGGCTCGCAAGTGACGAGCATGGTGCCGTCCTGCTGAATCGTGGGATACGCGAGAATCCGGTTCTCGATTTCGACGAGATCGGTCAGTTCCGTGCCGTCGGAGTGGTCATCGAGCGCGGCGGGAATCCAGACGGCGGCTGCCCGCGCGCCGGCGAAGGCCGCGTAGTGGACGATCATCTGAGCGACCATCAACTGGCTGACCTGGACGATGAACAGCAGGATCATCAGGAAGACGGGGACGGTCAGGACAAATGCCAGGCTTTGCACTCCGCCTCGCTGACAGCGATGGAGCTCGAAGAGCCGGCGCCAGTTGCAGCCGGCGCGGCTCACGCGGCAGAGAACGACCAGCGACGCGCAACCGATCGCGAGAGCGATCAGGCACGGCAAACAGGCCATTAAAATGTCGCGGTGCATGTTCGCGCTCGAATGCCAGCAGGGCGGACGAAGGATTCAGAATCCCTAGCACAACCGGTTGTGCCTATCAGAAACCATGGAGTTCTAGGCTCGTGCTGTGTCCATGCTTAAGAATACTGGTGCGCGCCACCCAACGCCGTTCACTCTTTTTGGTCGATCAATGGCAGCAAAAAGGATTAACGTCGTTGTGTGCCGCGGCTCTGCGAGCCGTGCGTTCTGGAGAAAGGCATAATACACACGGCTCGCAGAGCCGTGGCACACGAAAATCAAGTCCTGACAAAGCACTGGTATATCGTTGCACAGAGATCGTGCGGATTTCCAGGAACCGTCGTCAGCTACCTACGGGAAGCGTGGGGGAGCCGGGAGACCATTCGGACCAGGTGACAATAACCGTGGCCGCCAGGGCGGCCGGTGCCAGGAACAGGGTCTGCTGCAGCGGTTTGCGCTCTTCCGCCGTCAACGGAACCCAACCCCGGGCACGAATCGAGAGAACCAGTTGCCAGATTGTGTGACGCAGGATGCGAAAGAAACCGAACTGCCAGACCAGAACCATCGCCCCCAGCGCACCGCCGATCACGAAGGTCCACAACAGGGCTTCGAATCCACGATGCCAGCCGAGAAATGTTCCCATCATGGCCAGCAGTTTGACGTCGCCGCCTCCCAGGCCAAAAACCACGAAACAAACAAGCATGATGCCGCCGCACAGGAAAAATCCCTGCACGGCGTCTTCCAGACCGGTCCACCCCTCGAACATGGTGCGGAGTGCGATACCCGCGAGGATTCCCGAATAGGTCAGGCTGTTATCAATTGTTTGCGTCCGGAAGTCGGTATAGCTGGCGATCGTCAGCAGGGCGATCAGGATTCCCAACACGAACATTACGGAACCCGAGGTTTCCTGAAGCTTCTCGCCCCATGCCAGGCAGGGCACCAACTTGACCGCCGGTCTCTTTCAAGTTTCCTGACACAGCCGGTTGTGCTTGAGTTTCTAAGGCACACTGGCAGAGCCAGTGGCACACGAAGGCCAATCCCGGACAAAGCACACTAGGGAGTGATCGAACCGCCGCCGCTGACGTTGTCGGACTCGGTTTCCAACTGGTTCAGCCCGTCTTCGAAGTAGGCGCGAATCCGGGGCCAGCCAAATTTCAGCAGAAAGATGAGAATTGGAATCGCGATGGCCGCGATGATGAGGATCGTTTCCAGACTCACCGCGCCACGCTGGTCCTGGTGGACTCGGGACAACAGCCGCTTCAGGGAAGACATTGCCAACTCTCCGAATTCACGTGCAGCACGAACGAGCGGTGGGGGATTCAGCCGACAATCGCCAAGAGACCAGTCACAGAAACGGCCAGGAAACCTGGACGCAGAACATTTCCCAGACAAGTACCATCATCCGTTTGGAATTGGGAATCACAAAGGCCAGGATCGGCAGCATGGTGGCGGTCACCAGGATCCAGTCCAGCGTCGCTGAACCGGATCGTGAAGCCTGCTGCCGGTCCGTTGCCTTCCCGGGCAGCAGATGGTCAACACGCTGCTCGCGATGACCCCGACGTCGCATGCCACCCGATCTCCGTAAGCTCAACATCTCTCAGCGGTTGTCGTCGATGGCGACGGTTTCCCGCATCATCTGGTATCACTGAGTTTCCGACATCACTGTAGCGGTCCCGGCTTGCCAATGCCACACTTTTGCAACCGCTTTCCGAGGCGCGCAACAACTGTTCCCCGTAGAGGTTGCCGACGAAAGTGGAGTGCTTGAACGATTGAGATCGCGGGGAACCACGCTGATTCTACAAACGGAACCGGCGAAGGAGTTTCCACAAGTTGGGGCAAGGGGATCTGGACGGCGGTCGGATTGGGTCGAGCGTCGAGAGTCTAGAGTCGAGGAAGGAAGCGGAATTCGGCCTCGACTCTGGACCCTAGACTCTCGACTTGGCTTCCGACTCGGAAACGCGGGCGTCTTGGCATAAACTGCCCGCTTTGCCTGCCTTGGTTCCTGCCTGAAGGATTGCCGGTCGATGTCGACGGTTCGCACGCGATTTGCCCCCAGCCCTACTGGTTACATGCACATTGGTGGCATGCGGACCGCCCTGTTCAACTGGCTGTGGGCTCGCCACAACGGCGGTCAATTCATTCTGCGGATCGATGACACCGACCAGGAACGGAACGTCGCCGAGGCCCTCGAACCGATCTTTCGGGCGTTCCGCTGGCTGGGGCTCGATTGGGACGAAGGCCCCGACGTTGGCGGCCCGCACGGGCCGTACTACCAGTCGCAGTGCGGCGACCTGTACCAGGCGGCCATCGACCGGTTGCTGGCCGACGGACACGCCTACCGCGACTTCGAGCCCCCCGCCGAAACTCAGAGACAGCGGGAGGCGGCCGAGAAGGAGAAGCGGACGTACGTCAACTCGCGGCAGTCGCTGGAGTTGAGCGACTCGCAGCGGTCCGATCTCGTCGCGCAGGGGACGCCGCATGTCGTCCGGTTGCTGGTGCCACGCGACCGCAAGGTGGCGATCGATGACGTGGTGCGCGGCCATGTGGAATGGGATTGTGCGTTGATGCCCGATCCGGTCCTGTGCCGCAGCAACGGGACGTTTCTCTACAATTTCGCCACCGTGGTCGATGACGCCCGGTTGCAGATTTCGCACGTCATTCGGGCGGAAGAGCACCTCACCAACACAGCCGTGCAGGCGTTATTACACGAGGCCCTCGGCAACCCCCTGCCGGTTTTTGCCCACATTCCGTTCATCACCGCGCCGGGGTCGACTAAGAAGCTGAGCAAGCGCGACCTGCAAAAACTGCGATCAAGCCCGCAGCTTAAAAAGCTGTTCGACCGGGCCGATGAAGTCTTTCCGAAGTTGGGGCTGGGGGACTCGACCGCGCTTTCTCCGGTGATGGTCGAATACTACGAGCGACTGGGCTACCTGCCTGCGGGCGTCCTCAATGCGCTGGGTCGGCTGGGATGGTCGCTCGATGACAAGACCGAGTACTTCTCGCGCGCGGAACTGGTCGCCGGCTTCACGCTCGACCGCATCGTGAAGAAGCCGGCCGGGTTCGACGCCGACAAACTGGCCAGCTATCAGGCGCACTGGATGAACCAGTTGTCACTCGAAGAGAAGCTGGCGGGTTGTCGTCCGTTCGTGGATGCGATGGTTGAGCGCGAGGGGTGGGTCGTTCCGTCGGAAGAGACGCTGCCTAAGTTGATCGCCGCGCTGGGAGACCGCTTGAAGGTCTTCAGCGATGTTCTCGATTATCCAGAGTTCTTTGTTCTGGACGAAAAGCTGGTTCGCGATGAGAAGGCGTTTCGTCAGCGGGTGATCGATACGCCTGAAGCCAAGGCGATCCTTAGTGGGTTCGTTGCGGCGTGTCCTTCGGAAGAGTCTTTCGACGTCGCCGCGTGTGAACAGTGGTTGCACCAATTCGCCGAAGCTCAGGGGCTGAAGCTGGGACAGATTGTTCACGCGATTCGCCTGTCGGTTACGGGACGACCCGCTGGCGTGGGGCTCGCCGAGACGTTGGCGTTGCTCGGGCGCGAACGCTGCCTGACCCGGTTGAACGAGGCGCTGGGTCATGTCGCCTGACGGTTCGACGACCATTCTCGAATCGCCAACTCTGGCCATTGGCGGGCGAGTATTGCCCGCTCGGTATTGTCTCGCGCCGTTGGCGGGATACACCCATCTCGCATTCCGGCGGGCACTCCGCGAGCTGGGAGGTCTCGGGCTGGCGACGACGGACCTTGTTCATGCGCTGCAGTTGTTGACTGGCAATCCCAAGTCGCTGGCGCTCGTTGAAACCCATACGGAAGACAGGCCGCTCTCGGTGCAGATTTTTGGGGGCGAGGCACGGGTTCTGGCCGACGCGGCGCGGTGGCTGGAGGATCATGGCTACGGCGGCGTCGATCTGAATATGGGCTGTCCGATGGCCAAGGTGAACGGCTCGGGAGGCGGAGCCCGGCTGATGTGCGATGCCGGGGGTGCCGCCCGGCTGGTGGAAGCGGTCGTCGCGGCCGTGTCGATTCCCGTCACCGTGAAAATGCGGCTAGGCTGGGATCGCTCGTCGCTGACGGCACCGGCCCTGGCCTGCGAGTTCGAATCAGTCGGTGTCGCGGCGATCACGATTCATGGCCGGACCCGCGCGCAAGGCTTTCAGGGAACCGTTGATCTGGAGGGGATCGCCGCTGTTGTTGACGCGGTGACCGACATCCCGATCATCGGCAATGGCGATGTGCGCACGGTTGAGGATGCGGCCCGAATGCGGCAGGTCACGGGGTGCGCGGCGGTCGCGATCGGCCGTGGAGCGATGCTCGACCCCTGGCTGTTCCGCAAACTGGGGGACATCGCCGAGGGACAGCCGCCGCGCGATCCGTCTCGCGATGAGCAGGTCGATTTCCTGGCGCGGCATTTTGCCTTGATGACGGAACAGCACGGCGAGCGGAGCTGCATTCTGTTTCGCAAGTTCGCCGCGTGGTATGGCGCGAAACTCGGGATTCCGGAAGATCTCGAACAGCGATTGCGGCTGTTCGAGACCAACGCCGAATTCGGCGAGATCGTTGCGGAGATTCGCGAGCGGCATGGCGATCGCCGTCAACACGTGGCGACGGCGCTCATCAAGGTGCCGAATGGTCCGGTGGAACGCTGGTGACGGCTGGCCTGGCCTCAACTGTTACAGACGTGGCGGAGCCTCGGGGAAGAGATCAGTTAAAGGCACACTGGCATAGCCAGTGGCACACGATAGACGAGACAAAAGACGCACTGGCGAAGCCAGTGGCACACGCCAGACTTTTTGACTCAGCATCAGGTACCGAATCCGCCGCCGCCACCGCCGAATCCTCCACCCCCACCGAACCCACCACCGCCGCCGAATCCTCCACCGCCACCAAACCCACCACCGAATCCACCGTTGCCGAACTGGTTGTTGGCGCCACCCTGGAAGGTGTGCTGGTAGAACTCGGGGGCCGCCTCGAGGCTATGCTTGCCGGGGCCGTAGGTGGGCGAGACGAAGACGCGCTGACCGGCGTCGGTATTCCCCAGATCGTACAATACCTGGGCAATCAACTGACGGCGGTGCGCGTCGAGTTCGGGATCGGCGTTGTTCTCGCTGCGTTCGACGACGACCGGGAACGGAGCGCTTCGCATGCGGGCGGCGATTTCGAGAATTTTATCTTTGCCGTCCGGCGTCAGCTCGGCCGATTGGAGCACGAAGTCGTGCTGATAAAGAATGAAGTCGCTGGCTTCGGCGTTGGTCTGCATCTGGTGAAAGTGAGCCCGCATCACGGCACCGACCGGATATTCATCCGGAATGGCGCGCGAGCGGCAATGGGCGCAGAGCGACGCGGAGCCATGCGAGCCCCATTTGCCGCAGCCGTGGCAGGGCTTCTTCATTTTCCACTTCGAGCACTTCCCGTGGCCGCAGCCCGAGTCGCCGCAGCCGTCCGAGCAGCTCGTTTCGCACGTTTCACACGTGTTGCAAGACTTCATCGAATGCAGGCAGCCCGTGTTGGCGGCCATCACAATCGACAACAGGCCGAGGACGGCACTGGTGTTCCACTTTCCCGCCATGGCGGATTCCCCCTCCCTGGATGATTCCAACGCCAGGCGCTGGCAATCGTCCGCGACTTCGATTGGCATTCCGAGCCGAATGTCGGCGGACCCCGTTGCGGGATTCGCTGACACCCCGATCGCCCCGGAAAACCCTGGTCGATTCGCGAATCGTCAGTGAACTATCGGCATCCTGTCGCCACGGCTACGGGCCGAACAGTCGACCGCGTGGCGACAGGCTGAAAAACCAGGGACGTTGTCGTCCCATCTCATCGTCTTAGCGTGGAGGCGTGAATCCAGGCCGGCGAACCGGTTGATTCTGCGGCTTGAGAACTTGGCCACCCCCGCGTCCGTTGGAACCGCTATAGACAGCCGGACTGACACCATTTGGCTGACCGGAATATGCTGGCGGATACTGTCCCGGTTGATACTGTGCTGGTTGAATCGCGCCACGACCGGGCGGCGGGTAGGCCGCACTGGGCGTCATCGCGCCGGCCGGGGGGGGCGTCTGTTGCGGGACGGTGGTTGGCGCGCCGTACTGTGGTCCGGGGCTTCCATATTGAGGGCCCGGCGTACCGTACTGCGGTATCGGCGAGCCTCCCGGCGGGTAGGCGTTGCCAGCCGGGTTGGTGGGCACCGGCTGGTACAGCGAATTCGCCGGACCCGGATTGAAGTGCTGGTATCCGACGTTGGTTCCGACGCTGCCGCTGCCGTACGGTGGCAATTGGTAGTAGCCCGTGTCCGGGGCACCTTCGGTGGCGTTCTGGAAGTAGAACTCGTGATCGTGCGGCATGGTTTCGGCGAACCCGGGCACCGGCGGCACTTCATGGGCATCCATCGGACGAACCAGTTCTGGCGTCACGATAATGAGCAGTTCGTTTTCATCCTGGCTGGATGTTTTGCTGCTGAACAACAGCGGGCCAATCTTCGGGATGTCTCCGAAGAACGGAATTCGAGAGTTCTCGGTCTTGGTTCGCGTGGACAACAGGCCGGCAAGTGCCAGGGTCTGGCCTTCGCGAAGTTCGACGGTGGTCTCGACGCGACGGGCATCCGTTCCCGGAATCCCGCCCACCGAGTTCCCCTGATTGATATCGCTGTATTCCGCGATGCAGGTCAGGCGGATATTGTCCCGGTCGAGGACCGTGGGAGTGACGAGAATGGATGTTCCAAAGCCGCGGAATGCCGTCGTCTGTCCCGCTGCTCCGCCGATGCCAACGACCGTGGGGACGGCAAATTCACCACCGGAGAGGAATCGGGCTTCGCGACCGCTGAGAACGGTCACAACCGGTTCCGCGAGAATCTTCGCCGTTCCGTTCGAGGCCAGCCAGTTGAGGAAGACGCCAACTTCGCCGTCTTCAAAGACGCCTTGCAAGGTCGAGCCGCCCGCGGCCACGCCGCCCATGGAAGCTCCGATCACATGGCGACCGTCGTTGAAGAAGACTTCCCAGTCGATCCCCATGTCGCGGGCCATGGTTCGGCTAAGTTCCGCCACGCGGAACCGGAGGGCGACCTGGAATTCGCCGGGAACCTGCAATTCGTTGATGATGAAGCTCGAAACGAGCCCGTTTCTTCCGCCGCCCCCAACCTGTTCCCAGTAGTCGACCGCGCCACCCGCGCCCGCGGCAGCCGCCGCGTTGTTGAGGAACGGCTGCGGGCCCATCAGGCTGCCGTCCTGGCTGAGGAACTCGCCCTGAATGACCTGCAGAATGTGGGCGGCTTCCTGCTGATCGCGAGCCTGGCCGCGAACGATGATCTTCCAGGACATGGGAATGAGATAAACACGGCTGTTCGGAAACAGCACTTGCAGCTTCTTTTCGAGCTTGCCGTAGTCGATTCGCCGCTGCCGGTCGAGGGCCGGGTCGCGAATGACCGTGACGAGGTAAATGAGCGGTTCGGATTCGTTCTCGAACCACAAGGTCAAGGTCGTGCTGCCGCGTCCCAGACCGATGATGGAGAATTCCCTCGGGCTGTATTGCACCAGGTCGATGATCGAGGGATCGGCGATGATAGCCCGCACGACATTCGCACGCGCGATCACTAATTGGCTACGCCGTTCGATCAGCTCGAACTCTTCCTGCGATTCGGGCATGCTCTCGATCAAGCGATGCACGCGGCGGGCCGACTCGGGCGAATTCTGAACCAGACGGAGTTCCCCATTCACCGGCGCGACCCGGCCGGGAAGGGGTGATTCGCCCACTGCGGATTGCACCGACCCCGAGTGATCGGTCGGCGAGGTTCGTTCGACGGAGTACCCATACCGCGATGGCGAAGGGGCGATCGACAGCCGCTCCGGTCCCTGGGCCATCGTGTCTGAAGTCGACGCGAGCAACAGCAGGGCGACGGCATAGCCGCCAGCCCGCGTGGTTGTCCCGCCCAGTCCTTCGCCCCCTGCCGATGGAATCGGCATCCGAAGGTGCCACATGGAACGTATCCTCATCAGTAGATTGCCTCGCTCAGCCCGACCGTGGCCACGGGACTACGTCCAGTCAATCGGGCGCGAGCGCGGTCCCCCTCCCTTCGTATCGGTTTTTCCGTCTATTCGGGTTGACGCGAAAACGACGGTGACAAGTGATTGGCCTGACACACCGGTTAGCGCGATCCAAGGCCCCTAAAAAAAAGAAATCGGCCGGACCCAGGATGAGTCCGGCCGAACATTTTTTTCATTGGTGACAGGCACTTCGCGATGAATCGCGATAATCAGCGGTAGCTGATCGATTTCCCCTCAAGCGTGGTCGGCGCGGGGGGCGTTTCCTGAACTTCCGGCAGCGGAGTCGGCGTGGCGGACGGCGAGGTCACCGGGGCCGATTCGTAGTAGCAATCCGGGCAGTCGGCTCTCCAGCGGCCGTGCCCGTGCCCGAAGTGATGCCCCAGCATGTGGGCTCCGGCCGGGCTGTTGTGGAACGACGAGGCAAAAGCTGCCGGAGCGCCGATGTGCCACTGGGCGGGAATCGGGCGAGGCGGCAGCATGCCGGGATTCGGCTGCCAGTACGGAACGTGCTGGTAGTAGAAGCCGAGCTGCGTGGTGTCGGTGGGCTGATAGACCATGGGATACGCGGCCGCGTATCCTCCCTGCGGAGTGCCGTACCAGGCGTTCGGGAAATACTGCTGGTACTGCACGCCCCGGCGGTGCAGCGGCCACTTCGCCGGGACCGAATAGCCGTGATCGGGCGAGTTCTTGCAGGTGTGTTCGTGGAAACAGCCATGCCCACCACGGCAGTGGTGACCACCGTGGCCGTGGCAATCCGGGCAGGCACCGTATCCGGCGTCGAACGCGTGGTACTCGCCGTGACGATGATGCCCGCCGAAGCTGGCTTGCTGGGCGGGAACCGAATCCGCCCGGTCGGAGATGCGGACGATGCCTTCCTGGGCGGAGGCGGCACCGGTCAGTGACAACGCGGCGCCCAGCGCGCCCAACCAAGCTTTGCGTGGAAACATGACCTCAATCCTTCCCGTGCGGGATATCGGTGCGATCGTCGGATCGAATCGACCAGGGGTTTTTAGTGAAGAAACGTATGGGCGTTGCGTGCGCGGAATTTGTTCGGGCAGCCATGGGCCACTGGAATCTGGCAGCGGCGACGCCCGAAGAATTCCGCCTGACGTCCGCGGAAACTCTGTCGTCCGGCGGACTCGGAAGCCGGCTCTTAGTAGGCCGGTCGCGAAACCGGCGTCAGGCGGCTGGACGGAATGCCCCACCCGTAGTTGTAGGTGTGGCCGACCACCGGCGCCAGCGGCACGGCGATGGGCGTTCCGTAACCCTGAGCAGCCCACAACTGGCCATCGCGGCGATCAAAGTGGTACGGGTCTTGCGGATAGACTCGGGAATAATGCCCGAATGGCGGAGTCCCCGCGCCGCCGGAGCCCGTCGGCACGAAGTAGCCGAACTTGCACAGCAGGTACTGCTTGAGGGCCCAGCATTTGTGGGCATGGTGCCCGTGGCGGCCGTAGCAGCCGTCGTCGCAGTATTCGCCATCGTAGATCGGAGCGCCTTCATACACCGGCACGCCGTCGTACATGACGTACCCGGTATTCTTCGCGGAGAGAGGCCGCTCGGAAAGCTCGCCGAGTTTTTCCTCGGTGGCCTCGATCACATCGAGAAAACCGGCCTGATCGATGACGTCGCTCTGCCCGCGGACAACCGGCTTGGCAGGCGGTCCGAGCCGCACGTAACCCACGTCATCCGCCGATCCGACCGACAGTCCCACGACCAGGACGCCCGCCAGACTGGCCCACGAGCCGGGGCGAAGCAATTTGCGCATCATTTGAGACGTTTCCTTGCTCTCGTTCGCTGGCGAAACAGCGCCGGCGAACCGCTGGGTTCTGCAAGTCAATTTCAATCAACGGAATTCAACGAACCGGGGGGATTCGCGACTGCACCATTGCGGGATGGTGCAACCTCGAAGTGTTCTCCCGGACGGCCATGCGACGGAGACTGAATTTCCGTTCCGGCGTCAGTGACCGATTTCAAACGAGTTTATGAAGATCACGATTCGCTCATCCGGTCCCAATCGCCTAGTACCAGGGCTTGCCCCACCACGAGGAGCGCGGAGCGTGGAAGCTGGGCATCACCGGATGGTGCGAGCGATACTTGACCTGCACCATCGTCCCCTGCAATTCCCAGCGTTCGTGCGAGCGAACGCCGAACGGGGTGACAACCCACTTGCCATGCACCTTGTGGTAGTAAGGCGGATAGATGGCCCGGTACGTGTGCGGGTAGAGCATCTCGTGCGGGGCGAATGCCTGGTTGGTGATGAACGAGCCACCGGTCCAGACCGGCGTGTGCGGCTGCGGCGACGGATACATCGACGCATCGAGCTGGACGTAGCCGGGTTGCCCGGGGATGCCCGGAGGTAGAACCGGAGCCGCCTCGATCGGCGTTGGCTCGTCGGCGCTGCTGGCCACGCGGTACAGGGCCGGAGCCCCTTGGACAGGCCGCAGCCCCGAGCGGGCGTCCTGGGCGAAGACGGACGAGTTCACCACGATAGCGGGCAACAAGACAGCAAAAGATGCCCAACCCGCGCGATTCGCAAGCATCGGAATCCCCTCCCTGGATTTCCTTCATCCGCTCGATCAACACGTTTGGTCGATCTTCGGATGGGTCTCGAACATCCGGTGTGCGAGACACGTCACTAAGAAATTCGGCCTTTGAGGTTCCTCACGATGAATCTTTCCGTGCCGTGGTTCCGGTCTGTGACGGAATCCCCAACAATCTAGCAAGGAAGGAGTTAGGAGCAGCGTGAAAGATTCGCTGATCGTTCAATCCGCTACATCTGGCAGCCTTTGAGAAGACGGCAAACCTTCGCTGGTTTTCCCAGAATCGTGCCGGACGCAAGGTGAGTTGGCCGTCGCCTGCCCGTGGGAACCACGCAGGGTCACATTTGCAGTCTGGCTGCCGGGAAACTACAAGCGTCCCGTTGAGTTTGAGTTCCCTGGTTCGGTGTGACGAGACTTCCCGTGCCCAAACGTGCGACCAATAACAGTGCGTCGGCGAAAGCCGCCGATACCTTCGACCGGATTCAATTTGTTCCCCTCGCCCAGGAAACCCGACGGCGATACCTGAACTACGCGATGTCGGTCATCACGTCGCGTGCCCTGCCCGATGTGCGCGACGGTCTTAAGCCGGTTCAGCGCCGCATCCTCTTCATCATGTACGAGGATCGGCTGTCGGCCGATTCGAAGCCTCGCAAGTGCGCCAAGATCGTCGGCGACACGATGGGGGCCCTGCATCCGCACGGCGATGGTGCCATTTACGACACCCTGGTGCGGATGGCCCAGAACTTCACGTTCCGGTATCCGCTCGTTGATGGTCAGGGGAACTTCGGTTCGATCATCGGCCTTCCCGCTGCTGCTTATCGATACACCGAAGCGCGCATGACGGCGTTTGCCGGGCAGTTGATGGATGAGCTGCGGATGGAAACGGTCGATTTCCGTCCCAGCTATGACGGCAGCCGCACCGAGCCTGCCGTGTTGCCGACGCGAATTCCCAACTTGCTGGTCAATGGCACCTCGGGAATCGCGGTCGGGATGGCGACCAACATTCCGCCGCACAATCTCGGAGAAGTCGTCAAGGCGTGCGGATTCCTCATCGAGCGTTTGAAGGATGCCCGCGCGAATGCTCCCCTGCCCGATCCGGCTGCCGAGACGCAGGAACTGCTGAAGAAATTTATCAAGGGTCCGGACTTTCCCCTGGGCGGCCGGATCATCACCGATCGCAAGGAACTGAGCAAGGTCTACGTCGAGGGGCGCGGCGCGATCAAGGTCCGCGCCGAATGGCAGTATGACCGCGACCGCAAAGGCGAGATCCGGGAGCGGCTGGTCATCACGTCGATTCCGTATGGCGTCGAAACCGGGCCGCTGATGAACGAAATCGGCGCGATCGCCGAGGGCCGCAAGCTGCCGCAGTTACTCGGTTGCAACGACGAGTCGGACGAAAAGAATGGCTTGCGGCTGGTGCTCGACATCAAGCCCGATGCCGATCCCGAAGCGGTGATGGCCTATCTGTATAAGCACTCTTCACTCGAGCAGAACTTCTCGTATAACGCGACCTGCCTGGTGCCCGATGAAAAGGGAACGCTTGTCCCCGCACGCGTCACGCTGGCCGAAATGCTGCGGTACTTCCTGGTGTTCCGTCACCAGACCGTCCGCCGCCGTTTCGAGTATGAGTTGCGGCAGCTCGAACGCCGCATCCATCTCCTCGAAGGCTTCGCGATCCTCTTTAATGATGTCGATCGCGCTATCAAGATCATTCGCGCCAGCGACGGCAAACGCGATGCGGCGGACAAACTGATGGCCGCGTTCCCGCTGCTCGACGAAGAGCAGACGATGTCGATTCTGGAACTGCAGCTCTATCGCATTTCGAAGCTCGAAATTCATTCGATCCTGGCCGAACTCGACGAGAAGAAGAAAGCCGCCAAAAAGATCCGCAAGGTGCTTGCTTCCGATACTGATATTTGGAGCGTGGTCAAGATAGAACTGGAAGAAGTCGCCACCACGTATGGCGACAAGAGACGGACATCGCTCGGGTCATCGGAGGAAGTGGCCGAGTTCGACGCGACGGCGTACATTATCCGCGAGAATACCAACGTCGTGCTGACCCGTGACGGCTGGGTGAAACGCGTCGGCCGGTTGCAATCGGTCGAAACAACACGCGTCCGCGATGGCGATGCTGTTCTGGACGTTCTGCCGGGCAGTACGGTCGACCAGGTTGTCTTTTTCGCCAACGATGGCGTGGCCTATACGCTGCCGATCGCCGACATTCCCGCCAGCTCGGGCTATGGCGAGCCGCTGTCAAAACACATAAAGCTGAAGGACGGCGTGTCGATCATCGCGGCCGTCTCAACAGACGAGCGCTTTACACCGGCCGATGAGGCGGGTAGCGACGACAGTCCGCCGCAGCCGCATCTGATGGTGACGACGATGGGTGGACAGGTGATGCGAGTTCCCCTCAGCCCGTTCCGCCTGGCCTCGACGAAAGCGGGCCGTCGCTATTGCCGGCTGGCCGAAGGCGATCGAGTGGTGGGCGTGGAGCTTTGTCGAGAGACGACGTCGGTCTTTCTCGCGACGCGCGGCGCTCGCGTGATTCATTTCGCGATCGACGACGTTCCCGTCCTCAGCGGTGCGGGCAAGGGAGTGCGGGGGATCAAGCTGGAAGGCAAGGACCAGGTTCTGGGAGCCGCCCTGATGACGCGCCCCAGCGACTGCCTGCGAGTCCGCACCAGCGGCGACAAACTGCTGACCTGCGGCCAGATGAAATACTCGGTGACGTCACGCGGCGGCAAAGGCTTCCGCGCCGCCCACCGCAGCACGTTCGAGGAAGTGTTGCGCCCGGAGATTCAGCTTGTGGACTGGTCGGCGATGGAAGGGAAGTAGCGCCGCAGATGGGTGTGGTGGCCGGCTTGGAGCCTTGCGCTATTCGCAATCACGGTACAAGCCGTATCCGCCGCGCTTCCACGGCTCAACCCATGCGAGGAAGGATGCATACCACGGATCGTTGAGCCTTAAGGTGATCCAGTCCTCCAATGCCGGGGGCCGTCTTGGAGGTCGAAGCCTTGCATTACCTCGCTGGACGACGTGATTCCATGCTACTACGGCAGACTCAACTTTCGCGAAGCCTTGCTCGACGATTGACAGATCGGACTCATAGTCTCCAGCGGGCCAGCCTGGAGGGTACGGAAGGGTGAGAAGCGGCTCGCCGAGAAGTTGATCGCGGCATGTCACGACTTCGGGTCGCGTCGCCCAACTGCCCGTCGTCGTCCGCGACTGCTGGACAACCGAGATGAGATTGGCGAGATCAACGGTCACCAACTCATGCAGACGAACGTAAACATAGAGATGTTGAAGAAACGGTCGGTGCCCGCCCACCTTTACTTCCTCGCGGTAGTTTTGCCACTCCGCCAGTTGTTCGCCAAGTTCTGATGGCAGAATCGTGCGTTCGGCACCGATCCGCCATTCCATGGGAAACAACTCTTCCGAACTGATAACCGAGACCCGGTGGCTCTCTTGCTTGAACAGGAGCTTCGGGTACAGCGGTCCCAGCTCCAGATAGGCTTGCCGAATTTGCTGACGCTCTGCGTCCGAGAACTGGATACGCGGATCGATAATCGTCGCCATCGAAAAATCGCTGGTGCGGAAGTGGAGAGCTTCCCGCCGAATGAGTTCCCGCAACTCCTCCGTGTGGCATCCGGCCTCAACGCGACAAGGGATCCAGTCAACGCCCATTGCTATCCCTGGACCTAATGTGGTTGTGTATTTGAAGCAACTGACAGCCCGCCGATGACAAAGCCAGTTCGGATCGATGCGGACCATTTAGGCGGCATGTCAGCACATTGCGTTACTTGTCGAGCGGCCACTCCCATTGGTCCAGAACCACTCGGCCGACAAAGTCGTGATAGGGGCTACTCTCGTAGCCTTCGACAAATGGCTCCACCTCAAATTCTTCAAGGGCCTTGAGCGTTTCGAAGACACCACCTTGAAATGCTTCAGCCAGCATACACGCGATGATTTCCCGCTGGTCTTCATGGAGGTCTGCAAGCAACCGATTGATCTCGTACTGATCAACGAGGTCGTCCGGCGTGGCATTTCTGTTCCAGATACCCGAACGAGCCCGAGCGGGGCCTATCGAACCCTGTCCCTGGCGGCAGACCTCGACCATGTGGTCAATGAAGTCACGGTACTTCTGGGGTTTTTTGATAGACATGTTCGTCACCTAATGTTCAAAGTGACTGGCAGTCACCAGAAGGCGAAGTCGAGCCCTTGAGATTCGCCGCTCCGAATTGTTCCGCGCCCCGACCCGCAATCGCGGCACCAGAGTAGGACTCATCGCGTGTGATTTCGTCCGAAACGAAGCTCGGCGGTTGGTAACGCTTTGCGTCCTGCTCTGACGCGAACTCAATTTCGAACACCGCAATCACAGGAGTTCCCTCATACACGTCGACCGAGCCACCGGCGATTGAGTAGCGGCGCTTTCGTGCCACTTTGCCACTGAGCTGGGCCAGCGTGTGGTATTCCTCCTTGGAGAGATACAGGTTTGTGATTGGTTGTGATAGCGGAGAACGCTTTCCGTATTTCTTGCAGAACTTGAAGACCACTTCGCCGTTGGCGCTGCTGATCTTTCGCAAACGCAGTTGCGTCCCATCGACGTACAGGTCTTCAATTTCACGATATGGCTGACCCTCCAGCATCGATAGCTCATTCGGCGCGACGAGCCACCTGCGTTCAATCTCTGGGAGCGAATACTTCGGATGGTCGCCTGCGGCGTTTCCCGTGGGAGGCATGATGTGGCTTTCTCGCAACGACTCTTGTCCCAGCATCTCGGGCATCCGATGAACCTCAAAGATCATACGGGACGCGCGACGAGTCGTCACGGACGTACCAGCGCGGAATGGTGTCCGCGAGCGTTCAGTCTGCGACCCCTGATCGGGGTCGAAATCCATGAGGGCGCCAAGCTTCCGTGGGTGCGCTGCGCGACCCACGGCTACCCTCTTCGATGCCTTCGGCATCGGGGTGCAAGCAGCAGTTGACGGTTACAGGGACGTAGAGGTTTAGCAACTCACTTCGCCTCCAGTTGACGCAAGATCGCTCTTTACCCCTGGTCTGGGAATGGCATGATCGGGCTGCAAGTCGGCGATTCCGGATGTCGCCTGGAGATGGGCGAACCGACCCATCTGCGAAAGGAAAACCGATGCGAAGGGCTGCGCCTCGGCTGGTTGTGATTTCAGTCTGGGGCGGTCCCGCCGTGCCTCCCCTCGCAACGATCGAGGGGATGAGGGTCTTCAAGGATCTTCCCCGATTGAGAACACTCTGGATCACCAATTTTCCCAGCAATGAAAACTACGCCGCCTTGTCCGACCTGAAGCAGCTTCGTGAACTGCATTTCGAGATGGCGTTAGGCAACCGCAGCGACCTGGAAGTGCTCAGGCGGGCTCTGCCGAAGACACGCATCATGGCGGGAACGGGAGAGGGTTGGGTGGGGGGTGAACTGGGCGGTGGATCGCCGTGATGGAGAAATCTTGCTCCAGCAGGGTGTTCGGCTGCTCTCAAATGGTCAGTTTTGCCATCGTTAAACGGTCGATGGCGAGGCCAAGCAGGCGATCGTCGAAGAGTTTCATCTTTCGCCGGGCAGCGGTCTGACCTCCTGGCCAGCGCGTTAATCCATCTTTGACAGACACGAGGGTTAGCTCACAATGCGCTTCCGCTTCCATCCAATCCACGGTGGCGAGAAGTTCCATCCCGAGTGGGGATTCGAACCCGTCAATCACGGCGGCCGTCTCCTCCAGCGCGTCTCGATATGAAAGACACTTGTCGGATTGAAGGAATGCCTTAAGACTCGATCGTTTTGAATCCTCGAACCGGATCAAGTCGGCCGGACCCGCATCGCTCAATCGCTTTTCGCAGTGCAGATAGCTGCCGTCCAAGCCATTCAAAAGGTGCCGAAGATTATCGGCATAGGGGCCGTATTTGTTGGCGGAATACTTCAGGTTCAGTGGGTCCGTGAGTTGACGCTTGCGGATGACCCGCGTGAGGAACCAGCCCAGTTTCTGAACTTCGAGATTTGTGCAGTCCAGACCCAGAACTGCGTACCTCCTGACCATTTCCGCCATCAGGGCTCGCGCCGGTGTCAGTTCTTCCACCCCACCGCGTTTCGGCGCATTCTGATATTCCGACGTGGGAGCGAAGACCAGCACCTCCACGCCGTCAAGGTCACCCAGCGCGAGTTCGATTTCCTGTTTGACTTGCGACCATTCCAGCCCGCCGGCGCCACAGCCAAGCGGCGGGATAGCCACGGACCCAATCTGATGGTCCCGAATCACCCGCGACAGGTCCTTCAGGCCGTCTCGAATCCATTCCATTTTCGATGGGTGCCGCCAGTGCTTCTTCGTCGGGAAGTTGATGATCCAGCGCTGTCCCGTCAAATCTCGCTCCCGGACGACAAACATCGTGCCGACATGGACCTGGTTCGCCTTGCAGGCATCCATGTACATGCGAGTGTTCTCGGGAAATGCTTCCCGAAACATCAGCGCGATTCCCTTGCCCATCACGCCGACCTCGTTGACGGTATTGACGAGGGCCTCGGCAGAGGCTTCGAGCAGGTTTCCCTGGGTATATTGGATCATCAAAAGTACCAGTCTTGCTTCACGACCGTCTTCAAGGATACCCCGGCGTCCGCCTGCATTCCAAGGAGTCGCGTTTCTGGCTCAGGACCATAACAAGCGACACCCAACAACGCCGAGAGTGGAACATGGCGATGAATCAACGCTTCGGCCATGTAGCGTTCTACCTTGCCAATGTCGTTCGGATCGCGTTTAAAGTCGCGGGTCTGCAGAATTTTCCAGTCAATCGCATCGAGTCGTTGCATCTCCGTGAAGTATTGAGCAGCGACCGGATAAGCGTGCCGATCCGTGAACACGAATGGCAAACCCTGATTGGCGACATGAGGCAGTGAGGACACAAAGATAGCGATGTCCGGCATTGGCGTTTGCCGCATCCCGTTGTACCCGGTCTTGATATTCAGCAGCATCGGCGAGAGCGGCGTAAAGTAGAACGGGACATAGTCGCTGAGTGTCCCACCCGGCTCGACGGGTACTAGGCGGTGCTGCCTCTTGTCGATCAGGTCGGAATTCCCGATCTCACGAAAATTGGGATCGCGGTTCGGCGAGTTCCTGCATTGGAAACCGTTTCGGAGAATCCACGGCACGTTGTCTATGTGCGTGATCCGGAAGATGTAGGCGTTCGACTGGGAAATCTGGCTCATCGAGCCGGTCCAAGAATTCACCACTCATTCGCGGAAGGACGGACACGCATTAGGTCGGACGCCCGGCCGAATTTCAACCGCGTCGATTCATTGCGCAGGGTCAGCCGCAACGGCAAGCCCGCCGCCCAACGATTTTGTTGACCCGACCGCAAGGGGGCTTTGGCTTCGGGATGCATCCCACTCCACAACGCGGCAGGAGTTGTTTTGTTCTACCCAACTTTCACTCCGGCAAGCCCCCGTCCGACCGGCCGTAGAGTTTGACCAGTGTCTGGAAGTCCGTCGAGTCCGAGAGAAACCGCACGGAGCCGTCGGCGATGCCCACGTTGGCGCCGCCGCGGTGAAAGGAATAGATGCCGCGGGAATTGGATTCGTTCACGCCGACGCCATCGGCGTTGATTGTCCAGGCAAAGGTATTGCTGGCGGACCAGCCGACCTGGCCGGGGTAGTCGGCCTCGGGATTGTCAGGAGTGATCGCAAGTTTGCCATTGAGGTAGGCTTTTGGCCTTCCTCCTCGCTCTACAATCGCGATCGTGTGCGACAGCCCATCGGTCACGTCACTGAACTTTCCCTGCCGATAGCGAGAAAGCCGTGAGCCCGAAGTTGTCGGCGTTTCGAAAACAGGCCAGCCCCAGATCCCCCAGCGAACATGATCGACGGAATCGAGGGCTGTATTTGGTGGCAGAGGATTGGGCAGGACTTGAATTCCAGCCATCGCATCGTAATCGCTACGGACAACACGATAGCGATCCTGGTCGGTGTGATTGGCGGGCGGAATCCAAATGGAGGCGTGCTTGATTCCCCCGCCCATGTCCATGGGATCGGTTCCGCTCGGGCAAATGAATGTCGGCACGACGGTTTGCGCGACGGGAATGTTCTCGTCGGCAGTGGCTAGCTTACCCCAGATCAACCGCTCCTTCAGCGCGGATTGCTCCAGGTAGGGGAGGAGAGGAACTCTCCACGAATGCATGTGGAAGAGATCCCATTCCTGGAGGGGGTACGGCAGAGCTGTGCCGTTATAAAGCGAGGGCAACGCGTTCATCGCCGCATGGTGCGATTGCGTGGCGATCAAGATCTGCCGGAGATTGTTCTGGCACTGCACGCGCCGCGCGGATTCCCGGGCCGAGTGGATGGCCGGGAGTGCTATGGCCAGGAGGAGACCTATGACACCCAGCGAGACCAGCAGTTCCACCAATGAAATTCCGCGTCGCGCCATTGGTGGACCTCCGCCTCTGTGGGGTAGTACCGTCAAAACCCTCTGGACGTCCGAAATGTTCCTGAATTTGTAGAGGTTTCCGAGCCGCCAACCGGGTTTTGACGGAGCCTCGGAGAACTTGCGTGTCTCGCCATCGTTCGATTCGAGAATACTCCGCAGCGCTCGACGGTCAATCCCGGTCGAGTTGTGGATTATGCCCAATTGAGGACGTCGACCAGTCGAGTGGTTCGTGCGCGAACTGGCCCACGCGGATTGTCGCCAATCGCGATATCGCTCGCTTCGCCTGTTTCAGGTGTCCTCTGGTCTGAGTGAGTCGTCGTCTCCGAGAAATTTTCTCGAAAACTTCTCGCCGATGGCCAGAATTGGCGTCAGGCTGACTTTTCGGCGCCAGCTTGCCGGGCCGACAGGATGGGCGCGATGAGACGGAGGCTGGTCGCAACATCAGCCGGGCTCACTCGGAGCGGCCCCGGAAATGGAGCGCTCAATCTCGAATGTCGGCCTGCTCGGGGCTTTGCGTGACAGGGGCTGCCGGGGGCTTGGGTTGTTGATCGAGTCTCAACGGATCCAGAAGTTCGGCAAGAAGCGATTTCAGGCGATATGCGCCGACAATCGAGAGATGATGCCGGTCCGAATAAAGACATTCCCCATTCATCACGATTCGGCAACGACCGGCATCGTCCAGCAAGAACGGCGTGGGGTCCGCGAGCGTCACGAATTCTCCGGCGTGTTCCATCAGCGCCTCGTCGGCGGAGCGCTGACGTTCCCGGTGTTCCGCGAGCGTTACCCCCAGATCCTCGAGATTCGTTCCCCGTTGGAGTGGGGCGGCGATCAACGAACCGGTGCCTCCCTCCTGGATCGGAACGTCCCGCAGGATGACCACCCGGACCCCGGTTTCGAGCAGCGCGGCAACCGTCTCGCGCAGCGAGGGACGAAAGTCGGGATGGTCGCTGTCGCGCGACCAGTAACCGGTGAGGAGCACCAGATCGAAGTCTCCTTTCAGAATCTGGTTCAGCACCGCTTCATCGTATTCCTCCGGGGCAATGCCAAGGCGGGTCGTATCGAAGTCAACGAGTGGCAACGTGCCGCTGTAGGTGGCGTGGAATCCGCGAATCTTCAATTCGTTGCAGACTTCATCCAAGACGGGAACGAGCGCCATCGCATGGCTGTCCCCCCACAACAGGCACGTGACGTCCCCGGTGGGATCGCCAAACTGGGGCAGCCGATTGGTGGTGACTTCGGTAAGTGTGACCGTTTTCTTGTATCGCGGCGCTTCCAGGGTCGCGATCAGCTTTCGCACGCCGGGGGGAAACCGGCCGGGCAGACCCTCGTACACGCGCACGAACCATCCGCAGGCGACGATCACCGTCGTGGCAATGGCGAACGACGACCAGGCGCGGCGTTGGCTGGCCCAATACGCCCCCTGCCGGAAGGGGGTCTCCACGTACCGCCAAGACAGCCACGCCATGACGAGACTGAGGGCAACCGCCAGCAGTCGCGGACCAGTGGTGAAGTCGTCGCCGAAGCGATACCGCAGGAAGACGCAGATCGGCCAGTGCCAGAGGTACAGCGAGTAAGACATGCGGCCGATCGTCACCAGCGGTTCCCAGGCCAGAGCCGTCCGCGAAATGACATTTGGATGAGCATTGGCGTAGAGGATCGCGGCGGTGGCGAGGCATGGGGGCAGCGCGGCCAGCCCGGGAAACGGCGTCGCTGATGTATACCCCCAGGCAACTACCGCGAGGGTTGACGCGCCGACGATCCCCAGCCACTGCATCGCGCGGGCCGGCCAGCTTGTCGGAGCCGGCAGGCCCCACAACAGGCCGCCGAGCAGCAGCTCCCACATCCGGGACGGCAACAGGAAGAACGCGGCCCCGGGCCAATGGGCGACGGACCACACGCTGCCCGCGAACGAAACCGCCGCAAGCCCCGTCAGTATGCTGAATAACTTCCCTCGCGGAAAACGCGCGAGGAGCATCAGCAGCAGCGGATAGATCAGGTAGAATTGTTCCTCGACGGCGAGCGACCAAGTGTGCAGCAGGGGTTTCAAGTCGGCCGGTCCCTCGAAGTACCCGGTTTTCTGCCAGAAGAAGAAGTTGGCGACCATCAGCGGATGGGCGATGGCCGACTTTCCCAGCTCCTCGAAGTCTTCGGGAAACAGGACCAGCGCCCCGACAGCGAGCGTGACCAGCGTCATCACTAGAGCCGCGGGGGCAAGGCGCCGCACGCGCCGGGTCCAGAACTCGGAGAGTCGAAAACTTCCGGCATCCAAATCGCGAAGGACGATTCCGGTGATCAGATAGCCCGAGAGGACGAAGAACAGGTCGACGCCGACGAATCCGCCGGTGAAGCCAAGGTCCGCATGAAACAGGATCACGAGCGTCACCGCGATGGCGCGCAGGCCGTCGATATCGGCGCGGTAGGCCAGCGAAGACACGAGACAGCTCCTTCTGTCAGTTCCCCGGCGGCGCGGCCGAGACCGGGCAAAGGATATCGTCAGCCGGGCCAGGAGCAAAGAGGATTTCTGACGGCCCGTTTGCATGTAGTACCGTCAAAACCCTCTGGACGTCCGAAGTGTTCCTGAATTTTTAGGGGTCTTCGAGCCGCCAACCGGGTTTTGACGGAGGCTCATGCCGCCATGCCTGGAACAACAGCCAGTCAACGGTCGGGAACCCACCAGAAAATCTCTCAAATTCTGCTCGCCAATCGCAGGAATTCGCGTCAGGCTTGCTTCGCGGTGGCAACTTGTCGGGGCGGCGGGATGGGCGGCTGATGAGGTTCCGGTGGACGGCTCATGGATTGGACCACCATACAGGCAACGCATGGACGCTGGCTCAAGGGGGTCCTCTGGGCGCGCGGCCGCGATCCTGGCGCGGTTGAGGAATTGCTGCAGGAGGTGTTGTGGGCGTGTGTTCGCGAGCATCGTGTCGCTCCCATCGCATCGGCGGCCCTGCCCCGCTGGCTCTACCTCGCGGCGGTTCGCAAAGGGCTCGAACATCGGCGACGGCTGGGACGGCGAAGGCGGCTGGAAAACCGGCTGGCGGCGACGTCCGCGCGGGCGCTCGAAGAAACGCCGCTGGATTGGCTGATCTCGGCCGAACGACGGCAACTTGTCCGGACGGCTCTGGCGCGGTTGCCGGCGCGGGATGCCGACTTGTTGTTGCAGAAATATGGCGATGGCGCGACGGCTGGCGACATTGCCCAGCGAACCAATTTGTCGGTGACGGTCGTGGAAGCGCGACTGCACCGGGCTCGCGAACGGCTGAGGCAGTTGTTGCGGGCCGATCAATTGATGGAGAGTCTCCATGACTGAGTCTTTTCTCAACGACCTCGAATCGCGTCGCGATCGGCTGGTCGCGAATGTCGTTGCCGCCGTCGAAGACCCCGCCCGCTTGCGGAAGTTGCTTGCCGAAATTGACGACGTTCCCGAAGGCTGGCGTGCCCTGGCGACGCGGTTGCTGGAAGAGCGTGTTTTGGAAGCAGAGTTCGGTGCGCTGCTTGGCGAGTCGCAGACGTTGGTCGCGCCTCATATCGGTTCATCGCGGGGTCAGTCACTTCGATTGGGTTGGAAGCTGGCGACGGTCACGATGCTGCTTCTGGCCGGTTGGATGGGAGGCCACTTCCTGACCGGACGAATGGAGAGCGAGCCGTCGCGGGTGATGACGTCCATCTTTCCCGGCAAGGATGTGACGACAAGGGAATCGACGGAGGCCCCTGCTGAAACGGAAGGCGGAATCGAGGAGTCGCCGTCTGTTCCTGGCGCCGTGCTGCCGCCGCTGCCCGCGATGGTGGACGTCGTGCTGAACGAGTGGGATGGGCGTTCGGTGACGGTTCCTAATGTTCCCGTGGTGGCCGATCCCGATTTGTCGCTGCTGGAGAGGCTTACGTCGAACACGTCGGTCTCGGAGTCGGCTCGCGAACTGCTGTTACGCTCGGGACGCACGATTCGTGAATCGCAGAGGATTGTTCCCGTGCAATTGCCCAACGGCGGCATGGGCCTGATGCCGGTCTTCGAATGGCAGATCGAACCAGCAGCCGAGCGTTCATTCTTATAGGTGATTTACTTGTTCCCAGGCTCCCACGAAAGTAAGGCTGCTGGTATGGGATGTTTCCGGTCGTTTGTCCAAGAACTGGAGACAAATCGTCAAACGAAAACTTTCGATTCCTCCGATGCCGTTGGCATCGAAGAGGGTAGCGGTGGGTCGCGCAGCGCACCCACGGTGAACTGGACGTTTTCGAGATC
>JAHBXV010000058.1 GCA_019636285.1 Planctomycetaceae bacterium | reverse complement strand
GGACAAGCCGGCAGGGGAGCGGAGAGATCTGGCGTGCAACCTCTAGCCTCCAAACTTTCCGTCCGGCGGGACAAGCCCGCCGGGGCGGTTGGAAAGCCGAAAGAATGATCACACTTTTTTTGCAGCATTGATCGACCAAAAGAGGACACACTCTCCCCTTTCGTGCCAGAATCCCGGTCCCAACGACCCATCACCCATGCCCCCGGGTCCAAACAGAAGACTCAGGGCGTCCCCCGAGCGAAAAAGACGCGCTGGCGGAGCCAGTGGCCCTCCGAAGCAAAGGCGCGGCGGAGCCCGGGAAAGAGAAACGCGAACACGAACTTCGCGGCAGGAAGCGTTTCCCTGGCCTTCCACGGGTTTTCGGCTGGCACAGCCGGTTGCGTGAGGGGGGGTCAGGCGGTTCCTAGAAAGACGCCGAACATGACCAGCCAGACCAGGTCCAGAAACAGCCAGTAGGTGGCCGTCAGCTTGACCCCCGCGTGGTATTCATGATCGTATCGCCCCCGCCACGCCCTCCGCAGGACCACCGTCAGACAACCAAACCCCGCCAGGAAATGGGCGAGGTGCAAGAAGACCAGGACGAACAGAAAGCCCGGCGTCGGGCCATTCGGACCGGCGGCCTGGTGGCGCGACAAGAGCTCGGTCATGCCGACCGTCTGCAAGCCGCAAAAGCCGAGGCCGCACGACCAGGCGAACAGCAACGTCGCCCGAAAGTCGCTTTGTCGCTCGCGACGAACCAGCCACAGCGATCGCTGCAGCGCGATTCCGCCCATCAGCAGCATCGCGGTCGAAAACCACAGGATCAGCGGCACGCCCAACCGGGGGCTCGGCGACCGCGATCGGATCAGCAGATAGGCGAGAACCGAGCCGATGAAGAACATCGACAGGGAACCGAGCATCAGATACAGCCCCTGATCCCACTGCTGAAGGGATCGTCGCGAGGGCATGGCTTCTCGTCTCCCGACGCACGGCAATTCAAGTCGCTGGCGGGGGTGGCACGCCCTGAAGACTTTGCGGAAGGGCGTGGCGTTCGTGCATTCACCACGCCCTTCGAAGACTCAGGGCGTGCCACCCATTCGCCCTCCGTGCTACGGAGCCGGAGCTGTCGTCGACTGCGGCGACCTGCTGCTGTCCCACGCATCGACTTCGGGCTTATATTCGCCGTAGTCGCTGAGCGCGAGGCCGATGAACAGCGCCATGAAAATGATCGACGAAAGGAACGCCATCACGTTGAGCGGCTTGTCGTGCAGCATGTGCATGAAGAACAGGCAGATCAGCAGCGCCTTGACCGTGGCGATCAGCATGGCCAGCGTGACATCCCAGGAACCCAAGGGGAATGTCGAGCTCCAGACGGTCAGGGCCGTCAGGCCCAGCAGCGCGACGAAGACGCCAAGCAGCACCGGAATCGGCATCACGTGAACGTGAAACTCGCCGTGGCCATGCTCGTCATGGGCCGAATGGGCGTCTGCGGCAGGAGCGGTATCCATTGTCGTCGGACCCTATGATCGGGAATCGGTCGTCACGGCCGTGGGTTTTGGTCAAAAGTCGCGGAACGAAAGTCGGCTTACTGAATCAGGTACAAGAGCGGAAACAGAAAGACCCAGATCAAGTCGACAAGGTGCCAGTAGAGGCCGACATAGTCGACGGGGCCAAAATATTGCGGGCCGAAGTCACCACGGATCGACCGCCGCAGGATCCAACTGATCGCGATCATCCCCGCGATGATGTGGATCCCGTGAAGCCCGGTCAGACAGTAGTAGATGCTGAAGAACAGCCCGATCCGATAGGGAAGCTCGTCTTTCCCTTCGATGGCCGCTTTCTCGACCTGATCGTGCACCAGCAGCGCCGATTCCTGGGCGGCCGTCGTGCTGTCGAGCGTGTCGGGAGTGGCCGCCGGATCGTGAGTCGTCGCGTGGGCGTCGGCATGGCCGGCGGCATCCGCGTGCCCGTCGGAGTGTTTCGCGTCGCCATGTTCGCCTTCGTGGCCATGATGCTCGCTGCCCGGGACGAAGCTGAAGTAGCGGGCGGGGACCAGGCCGAGGTGAATCTTGTGGGAGTACTCAAAGTACTTGACGACCATGAACGTGCCCGCGCACGCGAGCGTCAGCACCAGACAGAGAATCAGCCCCTTCCGCTGGCCAAGCTGCGCGCAACGGACGGCCCAGGCCATCGTCAGGCTGCTGAACAGCAGCACGACGGTGTTCGCCGCCCCCAGCGTTTTGTCGAGAAAGTGATGCCCGGCGACGAAAATCTCCGGGTGGTAAGAGCGGAAGATCGCGTAGGCGGTGAATAGCCCGCTGAAGAACATCACTTCGGTGATGAGGAACAGCCAGATTCCCAGCTTGCCGGAATCGTACTGCTGCTCCATCGTCTCGAAGTGATGCGCCTGAAACGGATGGTGCGCGTGGTGCCCGTCGCCGTGGTCGTGCGTCGCGGGTTCGGTAACTGCGGACATCGGGGCGTCCTAACTGATCGCTATGAAGTTCTGCAAATTCAAAGTCATCGCGACGATACGGAGTACTGCTGCTGGCTTTGAGTAAACCTAAGAAACACCAACACAACCGGTTGTGCCCGTCAGTAACCTGCGAAAAACTGGGCAAGGACTTTCTTGCGCAGAGGTTGTGTTGGGATCTCTCAATCAGTGTGCCGGAGCGGGCGATGCAATCTTCTTGTAGCCGCCCAGCTTCGGATCATAGACCGTGGACTCCAGATCGTAGGGATCGCCGACGGTCGGCGTGTGGGAAAAGTTATCGTGCGGCGGGGGCGAACTGCACTGCCATTCCAGCGTGGCCGATCCCCAGGGATTCGCCGGAGCCTTCGCCCCGGACTTCAGCGACTTCAGAAGCACCCACAACGCGATGAACAGACCCACGCCCAGAAGAAACGCGCCGATCGTCGACATCTTGTGGTAGAACTCGAATTCGGGCAGGTAGTTGTAATACCGCCGCGGCATCCCCCGCGAACCCATGACAAACTGCGGGAAGAACGTGAGGTTGAACCCGACGAAGACGATCCACGCGGCGATCTGGCCCCAGAATTCGTCGTACAGCTTGCCGGTCATCTTGGGCCACCAGTAGAACACCCCGCCCAGGAACGCCATGAGAGTTCCCCCCACCATCACGTAATGGAAGTGAGCCACGACGAAGTAGGTGTCGTGCAACTGGATGTCCGTCGACAGCGAGCCCAGGTACAGACCGGTCAGGCCGCCGATCGTGAACAGGAACAGGAAGGACAGGGCGTAGCACATCGGCGTCGCCAGGCTGATCGATCCCTTGTACATGGTCGCCAGCCAGTTGAAGACCTTGATCGCCGAAGGAATGGCGACCGAGAACGTCAGCGCGCTGAACACGATCGCCGACATCTGCGACTGTCCGCTGGTGAACATGTGGTGGCCCCACACCAGGAAGCCCAGGAGCGCGATCGCCAGCGAGCTCATCGCGATGAAGCGATAACCGAAAATCGGCTTACGGCTGAACGTGGACATCAATTCGCTGATGACCCCCATCGCGGGCAGAATCATGATGTACACGGCCGGATGGCTGTAGAACCAGAAGAAGTGCTGATACAGCACGGGGTCGCCCCCCAGCGCGGGATCGAAAATGCCAATCCCCATAATCCGCTCCGCCATCAGGAGCATCAGCGTGATCCCCAGCACGGGGGTCGCCAGCACCTGAATGATGGCCGTCCCGTAAATCGCCCACAGGAACAGCGGCATCCGGAACCAGGTCATGCCCGGCGGACGAAGCGTGTGCACGGTGACGATGAAATTGAGACCCGTGAAAATCGAGCTGAAGCCGAGGATGAACGCTCCCATTGTCGCCGAGACGACGGCCGTGTTCGTCGTGATGCTGTACGGGGTATAGAACGTCCAGCCGGTGTCGAGCCCCCCCAGGAACAGAGCGGCGAGGAAGAAGACCGCCCCGCCCAGCCACAGGTAAAAGCTGCACAGGTTCATCCGTGGAAAGGCGACGTCCTTCGCCCCCAGCATGATGGGCAGGATGAAGTTCCCCTGCGCCGCCGGAATGCCGGGAATGATGAACAGGAACGTCATCACCGCTCCGTGGAGGGTGAAGAGCTGGTTGTACATATCGTGCGAGACGAGCGGAATCGTCGGTCCCGGGGTGAACAGCTCGGCGCGCAGCAGAAGCGCGAAGATGCCCCCCAGGAGGAACGCGGACGTCACCCCGACCAGGTACATCATGCCGATGCGCTTGTGATCGAGCGTGAACGCCCAGCTCTTCCAGCCGTGCGTATGCGTTAAATAGTTGTCGACGGGGCTGTCTTCACCGCCGGCACCAATCGCGGGATCGAGAATGGTTGCCATCACTACACTCCGAGTGGCGAGGTTACCGCCACATGCTGATTGCTGCGAAAAACGTGGTGGGCGTTACTTCAAGGACTTCATGTAGGCGATGATCGCGCCGATATCCTGGTCTTTGAGCTGCCCCTGGAACGTGGGCATGACCGGTCGGAAACCTCCGCGAACCTTCGCCATGGGATTCAGAATGGATTCTCGCACATAATTCTCGTCGATGACCACGTCGGTCCCGTCCGTCATTTTCTGGGTCGTTCCAAAGGTTCCCTTGAAAGTCGGGCCGGTCTTCGCCGAGCCATCAGTCGAATGGCACTGGATGCAGCCGCGCTTCGTGTAGAACATGGCCCCCACCTCGGCGAGCGGTCGCGGCTGGCCATCCTGGTCGGTGTACGGGTCGGACGCTTTTTCCAGCCACTGCTGGTACTCCGCGACCGAGTCATGCACGACCACCTTCGCCAGCATGTCCGAGTGTCTCGTCCCGCAGTATTCCGTGCAGAACAGCGTGAACTCGCCGACTTCCGTCGCGTTGAACCACAACTTGGTATACCGCCCCGGCACCACGTCCATCTTCACGCGGAACGCGGGAATGAACAAGCTGTGAATGACGTCTTCGGAGGTCATCACCAGCGTGACGGGGACGTCGCGCGGCACGTGGAGTTCGGGTTCGCCCCAGCCGTTCGAATAGGTGAACAACCAGGACCATTTCTTCGCGTTGACGTTAATCTCCATGGCCCCGTCGGGCGGAGTCCGCATATCCATATAGCTGGTGAAACCCCGGTAGAACATCACCACCAGCAAGAGGCTGGGGAGGATCGACCAGCTCAGTTCCAGCACCGTGTTGTGGTGCGGAGAGGGCTGCGGTTCGATCCCAGGTCGGCGACGGTACTGGATCAGGAACCAGACGATCAACCCGACGATGAGGACGAAGAAAAAGAGCGAAATGCCCGTGATGAAGTGGAACAGGCTGTCCACTTCCGGGGCCTTCGTCGATCCCTGCACGGGTAGCCAGAACGATCCGCCCGGGTGGGGAGGTGGGGCCACGAAGGTCGAGGCATCGTCATTCATGTCAACAACTCGCAAGGGCCGTCTACCGGACGGCCGGATGATGTTGCGGCAAGGCGATCGGCCCGGCCCGTCGAGCCAGCCATTCCCGTCGCAACAGGGTGATGATGACCATTGACAGCGCGAACAGCGTCGCCAGGCCGCCCAGCTTCATGAGGTTGCGGGCCGCCGGGGTGTACTGCCCCGTTTTGCTGTCGTAGTGAAAACAGAACAAAATGAACTGATCGAGCGCCGAACCGACCTTCCCTTCCCCCGCTTCGACCAGGGCCAACTCGAGCGTTCGCTTCGGGAACTCGATGCCATGCAGATACTGCGAGATCCGGCCGCCAGGCGTGCAGACCAGGAAAACGGCGGGATGGGCGTATTCGCGACGTTCGGTCACGTACTGGTACTTGAAACCGGCCGCGTTCGTGAGCGTGCGAATCTCCCTGGGCCCTCCCACGAGAAATCGCCAGCCCGAGCCCGTTCCAGGACGTCCATACTGCTGAAAGTACCGTTGGCGAGTCTGCCCGGCCCGTTGCGGCGTCTCCAGCGGATCGATGCTGATCGAGACCACGTCGAACTGCGTTCCGGCAGACCATTCCAGGTCGCGGAGCACATTGACCAGCCCTTGCAGTTGCAGGTTGCACAGCATCGGGCAATTCGAGTAATTGAACGACAGAATGACGGGCCGATTCCCGCTGAAGACCTGGGACAGGCTCACGAACTGGCCATCTTCGCGGCGAAACACGAGGTCGAGCGGAAGCTGAGCCCCCAGATGTTCGTCGACGCCGCCTTGCGCGAGTTCGTCGGGAACCTTCTCCCACGGCAGCGCGGCATCGGCACGAGCCGCCCAACTCGCCACGATCAGCCCCGCGCAAACCGCCAGCAGCCCCGCGATGGAGGGAACACGGCGACGGCGGGTCGATAGCGTGGCGAACATGGCACCGATTCGGTTAGAGCGCTGATCCCGTTCCGCCAGCGCCGAATTCTTTCGTCTAATTAATAATAGGCCCGGAAGCAACTACGTCGATGGCCCCTGTTCCTTCACGACCAGTTCCATGGCCTGATCGATGGGGATCGTGACCACGTCGTTCTTGCGGTCCACCCACCCGAAATTCGAGATCCGGCCCCGTTGCTCGTTGAGCTTGTGGTCCGAGTCGGCGAAGGGAACCTGAACTCTCTTCGTCTCGAACTGGGCTCTCTCATACGCGTAGTAAATCGCCTGTGTCCCGATAATGGTCGCGAACGACAGCAGGGCGGACACCACTCCCAGTGTGCCGATCGCCGGAATGTTCAAATCATCGTAGTTCGCCGCCATGTGGGGCTTTCTCCCATCGGGATCGTGCCCGGCCGGGCACGGCTTCGACTGTTCAATCTCGTTCGTTTCGTCATCCGGCCGCCGCGACAGTCCATGGCGACCACGTTCGACTTCCTGCCGTTACCCGGAACCTCTCGCACAGCTTGTGCTGCCCGTCAAAAACCCGCCCAACACCGGGCAAACCTTTCTCTGCGCGGAGGTTGTGTCAGCCTCACTAAATATTGTGGAACGCCAGCGACTCGTGCATGCGGGGATCGCGGAGCGGCACCAGCGGGGCATCGCCGGCCACTCGCTGAATACCCGCCAGCCACAACCCGATGACACCCACCATGCAACCGATGTCGACCACTCCAAAATTCGGTCCCGTTTCGCGATACAGCGCCGGCATCACCAACCAGTACAGATCGACCCAGTGCATGACCAGCAGCCAGACCGTCCAGAACCGCAAGAGTCCGACGTTTCGCTTCACATGCCGCGACATCAGGCCCAGGAAGGGCAGCACGAAGTGGCCGAAAATCAAAAGCAGCGAGACATACTCCCAGCCATTGTTCTGCCGAATACTAAACCATTCGGTTTCTTCCGGAATGTTCGCGTACCAGATCAAGAGATACTGCGAGATGGCCATGTAGGCCCAGAAGCACACGAAGCCGAACAGGAACTTGCCCAAGTCGTGGCGGTGTTCAACCGTCACCAGCCCCTGCATGCGGCCGGACGCCTGAAACTGGATCACCACCAGCGAAACCGTCGCGAAGAAGGCCATGACCCCGCCCGCGAAATAGTAGACGCCAAAAATGGTGCTGAACCATTCCGGCTGCAGCGACATCAGCCAGTCGAACGCGAAGAAGGTCAGCGTCAGGGCGAAGACCAAGAGACTCGGCGCGGCCGTTGCTTCGAGCTGATTCGAGATAGCCGGGTCGCCGGTCACGTCCTGGCGGCGAGACAAGGTCAGAAACCGGCGTGCCAGCCAGGCCCAGAACGCGAAGTAAATCACGTTGCGGATCACGAAGAAGATCGAATTCAGATACGGCGTCTTCGCCTGGATCAGCGGATGCTCGGCAAGGAATTTGGCATTCGCCCAGACGAACGGCGTCGTGCTTCCCATCAGCACCAGAAGCACCAGCGGAAGAAACAGCGGCGCGACGGGAATCAGGCCCATCGCGAGGATTTCCGCGAGCCGACGAACGGTCACGCTCCAGCCCGCCCGCGTCACATGCTGGACAGCGACGAAGAACAGGGCTCCGAGCGAGATGCTCACGACGTAGGCGAGCGCGATCAGGTACGAATACGCCAGATGCACCTGGCCGTTCTTTGACAACAGCGACGCCAGAAAGGCGACGGCAAGGCCGGTCAGCCCGACTTTCCAGGTGATCGACCGGGCGAAGTCGCTGAAAGAATTCAGAGTCTCGCGCGAGGCGACTTCCGGATCGAACGTGGGTGCGTCTGCGTGATGCATCAGGGATCTCCGTCAGGCTCCGGCGGACTTCGCGAAACTCGCTGTCGGCTCGTTTCGCGCGTTCAATCCTGCCCGACGCAAATTCAGGGAAAACCAGTCGAAATCGAAAACAACTTCCGCGGCTTTGCAAATGTGGCCGCGAATTATTGGGGAACATCCTTCAGTTGCGGCAACACGTCGGTGGGGACATCCGCCGGCGTGGCATTGCGGCTGCGCTGCAGCGCCCTCATGTAGAGCAGAATCGCCCAGCGATCTTCCGGCGGAATCACATCGCCCATCGGGGGCATCTTGCGAACTCCATTGGTGATCGTGTTGAACAGTCGCCCCACGGGCTGGTTGCGGATGGCGTCCGAGTGATAGGTCACCGGTCGAATCCAGGTTCCCTGCTCCAGTTCCATCGCCCGCTGGGTAATCAGACCGTCGCCATCGCCCGCGAGGCCATGGCAGGTCGAACAATAAATGTCGTACCGTTCCTGCCCCCGCTTCATGAGCTGGCCAGTCACCGCGACCGGGAATTCGGTAACCCACGGCAACTTGTCGAGCGGATCGGGGGGAGGTCCACCATCGGCCGGGGCAGCCGCGCCGTCCGCGGGGGCAGCCGCTCCATCGGCAGGCTGCGTTGCATCGGCCGGTTGGGCCTGGGCGACCACTTGTCGTGAGACCTGGGCCGCTTCGACGGCTCCATTGTCATCCGACTTCAGGCCGCGATAGAACGCGTCGTCTGCCTCAAGTTCTCCGCGAGCTACGGTTCCGGGTTCTTGCGGACGCATGGCGCGCAGGTCGGTGAACAGCAGGTTTTCCCGTTGCGCCTTGAACTTCGGCTGGAAGTCCATGTCCCAGATAAAGTGCCACCTGGGGACCGACTTCGTGGAAACCCTGGCCTTCGCGATCAGCACGGGGGGAATCATCATAGCCGAAACAATGATTAGCCCGGCGAGTGGTATGATCTTGGGAAGGGCCTTCGAGCCAGGATCTGTGTAAACCGTCTCGGGCACTGTTCCGAGCCCGCGCAAGTGGTCGAGCGCGCCCCCAAACTTCGGGTCGCGAGCATCGATGGACAGGACGAACTGGTCGCTCGTGGATCGCAGGAACTTTTCATCGGAGAGCAGCGGGTTGGAAAACCGCGGCAGACCGTTCAGGAGAATCATCGCGATGACGGTGGTGAACGCGGAAAACAGCACCGTCAATTCAAAGGCGACCGGCCACGACGCGGGGATGCTGATGAGCGGCTTGCCGGAAATCAGGAACGGGTAGGCGACGCCGTTCATCCACCACTGCATGGCTAACGCCGTCACGAAGCCGACACAAGCTGCCACGAGCGTGAAGAACGGAAGCCGGGTCGGTCGAATCCCAATCGCGTCGTCAATCCCGTGAACCGGAAAGGGGCTATGCGCGTCGAAGTTCGCGTAGCCGGCTTCCCGCGTTTTCCGCGCCGCGGCGATCAATTCCGCGGGGGTATGAAACGCGGCGAACACGGCCGCCGGTTGCGGCGCCGGCGCTACGGCATGGCCGTCGCGTGAATGATGCCCCACGCGCGCCGGGGACGCCCCGAACACGGCGGCCGCCCGCGGCTCCGGCGTCGAAGACGTATGGGATGTCGAATGTTCGCTCATGTCACGGCAACTTGATGAGTGAGATCGTCTAAATCGTCTTACAAGCGTTCCGCCACCGTCCTGATCAGTGGCTGGCCGGATGTTCTGCATGGCCGTCGGTCGGTTGCGGCAATGCGACACCCCGCACTTCGGCCATCGCCACGATCGGCAGATAGCGGCAGAACAGCAGGAACAGCATGAAGAACAGTCCGAAGCTTCCCACGAACATGGCGATGTCCACCCATGTTGGAATGAAGTAGCCCCAGCTCGATGGCAGAAAGTCGCGGCTCAGGGAGGTAATCGTGATCACGAATCGCTCGAACCACATGCCAATGTTCACGAAGATCGAAACAATAAACATCAGCCAGGGACTGGTCCGCATCTTCTTGAACCAGAACAACTGCGGGCTGATCACGTTGCAGGTGACCATGGTCCAGTACGCCCACCAGTAGGGACCGAACGCGCGGTTGATGAACGCGAAGCCCTCATAGCGGCTGCCGCTGTACCAGGCGATGAAGAACTCCATCGCGTACGCGTAACCGACGATCGTTCCGGTCGCGATGATGACCTTGCACATGTTTTCGAGGTGCCGCAGCGTGATCAGGTCTTTCAACCCGAACAGTTCACGCGCGGGAACCATCAGCGTCAGCACCATGCCGAACCCGCTGAACACGGCCCCGGCGACGAAGTACGGCGGGAAGATCGTCGTGTGCCAGCCGGGAAGCTGAGACACGGCGAAGTCGAACGACACGATCGTATGCACCGAGAGCACCAGCGGCGTCGCGAGAGCGGCCAGAATCAGGTAGGCCCGTTCGTAGCGGTGCCAGTTACGCGCCGAACCGGTCCAGCCCAGCGACAACGCCCCGTAAGCAAACTTCTTGATCTTGTTCGTCGCCCGGTCGCGGAACGTCGCGAGGTCGGGAATCATCCCCATGTACCAGAAGACGGCGGAAACGCTGGCGTATGTCGAAACGGCGAACACGTCCCACAGCAGCGGGCTGCGGAACTGCGGCCACAGGGCATTCTGGTTCGGCCCCAGCGGAAACAGCCACCAAGCCAGCCAGATACGACCGACGTGGATCCCGGGGTACATCCCCGCGCACACGACGGCGAAAATCGTCATCGCCTCGGCGGCCCGGTTAATGCTGGTTCGCCAGTTCTGACGGAAGAGAAACAGAATCGCGGAAATCAACGTACCGGCGTGGCCGATACCGACCCAGAAGACGAAGTTGACGATCGGCCAGCCCCAGAACACAGGGCTGTTGTTCCCCCACACGCCGACGCCAGTCAGCAAGAGGTGGGTGATCAAGCCACCCAGCATCAGCACCAGCAGCACGGAAATCGCGAACGCGATGTACCACGCCCGCGGCGGGTGCGGAGCTTCCGCGACCCGGCAGACCGTCTCGGTGATCGAGCCGTAGGTATGATGGCCAATCACCAGCGGCGCGCGATGCCCGGGTGTTTCCTGGGTGTTGTCGATGCTCGTCGTGATCGTCGCCATAAGCTTCGCTCTGTCTCGTCCATCGCCGACGGCGGGTTATCGCTGCTCAGTCAACGGTTATTTGCAAATCTCGTCGGCCAGCTTCATGGTCGCGTCCATCGCCTGGACCGCGTCATGAGAAGGCCGCCGGTCATCTAATGTTCTGCCTTTTTCGATTCGGCTTTTTTCGATTCGTCGCCATGCGCCGCCTTGCCGTGCCCATGACCCTCTTCCGCATGGGCGTCGTCGCCGTGACCGCCGTGGCCATGGCCGTGCTCGGTCGGTTCGAAGCGACCGCCCAGGGCCGGATGCGGATTGCGGATGCGGGCCAGATACTTCGTACGCGGCTTGACGTTCAGCTCGGCGAGCATCGCGTAGGCACGGCTGTTCGCATGGGCCTTCGCCACCTTCGACTCTTCATTTCGCAGATCGCCGAATTCGATGGCATTCGCGGCACAGGCCTGCTGACAGGCGGTCACGATTTCGCCGTCGCGAACCGCCCGGCCTTCGTTCTTCGCAACAATCTTCGAACTCTGAATGCGCTGTACGCAGTAGGTGCACTTCTCGATGACGCCGCGTTCGCGGACGGTCACTTCGGGATTGAGCACCATCTGAATGAGTTCGGTGTTGGCCTGTTCGTACTTCTTGTTGAAGTCCAGGAAGTTGAACCGGCGTACCTTGTAGGGGCAGTTGTTGGCGCAGTACCGCGTGCCGATACAGCGGTTGTACGCCATGTCGTTCAGCCCCTCTTCGCTGTGAGTGGTCGCCCCGACCGGGCAGACCTGCTCGCAGGGGGCGTTCTCGCAGTGATGGCATGTGACCGGCTGCGTGACGACGCGCGGATTGTCGAAATCGCCCGTGAAGTAGCGGTCGACCCGAATCCAGTGCATTTCGCGACCGCGCGACACCTGCTCGCGTCCGACGATCGGCACGTTATTCTCGGCCTGGCAGGCCGTCACGCAGGCGTTGCAGCCCACGCACTTGGAGAGGTCGATCGACATCCCCCAGGCGTAACCATCGAACGAGGCCTCGGTCCAAAGCGACTCGAGAGGCGGGTGATGCACCATGTGCTGGGCGAAGTCGGGGTGATGCTGAAACTCTTCCAGCACTCCCTCTCGCACCAGTTGCGGAACGCGACCGGCGATTTCCTGCAGACCCACCTGATCGATCTGGTGGTGGTCCTGCGTGGTCGCCATTTTGCGCGAGCCACCAATCCTTTCGACCTTGCCACCCTGGACGACGGCCCCCGCTCCGCTGGAGCGCAGCAGGAAGGCATTGGCTCCGACGCTCGCAACGTTCTGACGGGTATCTCCACCGACGCGCCCGGCCGCGGTGCGGCCATAGCCGAGTGCGAGGCCCACCGAACCGATCGCCTGACCCGGAACCACGAAGGCCGGCAGTTCGATTGACCGGTTACCCAGTGTGACGCGGACCATCGACCCAATGACAACGCCCAGCTCTTCGGCGGTCTTGGGAGCCAGAATCGCCGCGTTGTTCCAGACCATTTTCGTCAGGTTTTGCGGCAGTTCCTGCAGCCAGCCGTTATTGGCGAATCGCCCGTCAAACACCGTTTCGCCCGGCGTGAAGACGACTTCCAACCCTTCGCTGGCCTCCGGAGCCTCGGGCAGTTGCAGGTCGGCCAGAACCTTCGCCGACATCCATGCCGGAGCCGTCTCGCCCCGGAAACCATCGTGAACCAGCTTCCGCCACTCTTTGTCGGACAGGCTTTCCTGCGTTTCGCGAACGAGATCAAGCCCGTTCACCGGCGACCCGCCGACCATCCAGGACAGCAGCTCGATGTCGGACTTGCCTTCAAACAGCGGCGCGATCAGCGGTTGGGAGACCGATAGTGAGCCGTCCCACGCCAGGCTGTCGCCCCAGGCTTCCAGCGGGTTGGCACGCGGCAGCACCCAGGTCGCGAGAGCAGCGGTTTCGCCGCCGGTCGGCCCATCGGTCAGATGGATACGGTGCTTGACCTTCTGCATCGCCCCGGCGAAATCGAGATCGGCCGGAGCGGTATAAACGGGGTTGCCGCCGAGAACGAGCAGCACGTCGACCGACCCGGCCGCCATCTCATCGACGAGCGGCTTGAGGCTCTCGCCAATCACCGGAAGCGGCTCGGCGATGAAGCCAACCGTCGTCCCGACGTTACCCAGTTTTTCGTTCAGGCGATGCACGCGGGCAATCGCTTCGGGAGGCAGCGAGGGACCGGCGACAACCAGACTGTGTCCCTTGGCGGCAACCAGGTCGCCCGCCATGGCCGCCAGCAACTGCTCACCCAGCGGCTTGGTGGTATCTACCTCGGCCGATTCGCCCCCCAGCACCGCGTCGACACGAGCTTCCAGGGCAGAGATATAGGCCGGGATTTGCGAGGACTTGATCGGCAGGCGATGGTCGGCAGCGATTCCCAGCGTCGAAAACTGGCTCTCGACTACATAGGTGCGGTTCATCGAACCGGTTTCGGGGGTCCGCCGCGACGCCCATTCGCGCATCGCCTTCAAGTTTGCCGGGTGCAGCCCGAGCAGATCGCTGTCGAACGCCACGATCACGTCGGCTTTGGTCAGGTCGTACTGCGCGCGCAGCGGTCTGCCGAACGCCAGTTCCGCGGCACGGATCTCCGCGTCGCGATTGATGGCCTCCCAGGTCACCCATTTGGATTCGGGGAGCAATTCGGCAAGTTGAGCCTGCAATCGCTGGCGCGTGGGCGACGAAGACGCTTCGGCGAGAATGCGAACGCCTTTCCCGCCACTGGTCCTGGCTCCGGCGATCAAGGACGACAGAAATGACGCGAAATCGTCCCAGGTGCGGACGTTGACCTTCCCGCCGTTCTGCTCGATGACTCCCCGCACGCGATCGGGGTCGTACATATCAAGGACGATCGCCTGCGAAATCGCGTCGGTGGCGCCGCCGCTGAGGGGATGTTCGCGGTTCCCTTCGACCTTGATCGGGCGACCGTCAAAGGCCGTCACCACCAGATTCCGGGCGTAACCGGCCAGTTCGTGCGCGGTCGCGAAATGTTGCGGCACGCCCGGAATACGATCCTTCGGGCGTTTGGCGAACGGCAGAATCTGATCGGCCTGCCAGCGGCAGCCCGCGGCGCTGGCCAGCGAGAACGCGGCCCCCATGAGCTGCATCCACCGACGCCGGGACACACCCGCCGGGAATTCCGACGCGGCCACGGGAAACTCCCGCTCCACGAAATCGCGGAACTCGGGCGTCTCTTCAAACTGTTCCAGACTCCGCCAATACATCGGCGCCGGCTGTTCGGCCGGGGACGCATCGGTGGGGGCATTGGACCGAGGGGCTACCGGTGACATGTGGAGCAATTGGTCTTCGAGGTGATGTGATATTCGTCGCGCAACTGCTTGCCGAGTTCCGCCTGAGGCGTCGGAGAAACCCAGTCCAGTTTCGTGACCAGTTCCTTGGGACGAAGATTCGGCTCGGGATTGCGGTGGCATTCCAGGCACCACGCCATGCTCAGCGGGGCGACCTGCTCCACCACTTCCATCTTGTCGATACGGCCGTGGCAGGAAACGCAACTCACGCCGCGCCGCACGTGAGCGCTGTGATTGAAGTAAGCGTAGTCGGGAAGGTCGTGAACCTTTTCCCAGCGGATCGCCTTGTTCGTGACGAGGCTTTCGCGAACCAGTTGCAACTTCGGGCTGTTCGCGTGGACGGTCGTCGTGACCGCGATGCCGTTATCGAGGCCCGCATGACACTTTCCGCAGGTCGCCGTCGCAGGAACCGCGGCCATGGCCGCCTTTTCGACCGTGTTGTGGCAGAAGCGGCAATCCATTTTCAGTTTGCCGGCGTGCAGGGCATGGCTGAAGGGAATGGGCTGCTCGGGTTTGTAACCGACGTCGAGCGCGTAGGGCGAAGCGCCAAAGTACACCGCGCCACCCACGTAACCGCCGCCGACCAGCAACCCCACGGCAATCAGCGGAATCAGTCGGTCGATCCAGCCTGGGAATCGGGATCCCATACGTTTGGTCTTTCCCAAGACGAATTTCATTCGCCGCGATAAACGACGACCGCATCAACTTTTCTCAGCCCCCGAAGCCGACAAATCGCTTCGCACGCCAGGCGGCGTCCGAAAAAGGTTCGCGAGAAACCCGACAATTGTCGCGACGGGCGGCAGGACGTCAGAGTGATCGGTCGAAATCCGCACGGCCTGCGGAAAATCTTGGGTATGGTAGGAACCGGTAAACACCCGAGCAACGCTCAGTCGTCGATCGACGCCGGAATTCCCACTCACGATAATTGACCCGGCCCAGCCGTTCCCGCCGGTACAGTTCGCCCCTCTTGTCGTTTCCGGACAAGGGGTTTGCATCGCGGGCACGCTTTTCCGTAAAGTACATCGTGATAGAGCAGAACTTCGACCGTGCTGGATCATCCGCGACGGGCTCACGAGGACGTTGGCCCCATCGGGATGTCGGCGGCTTGGCAAACCTCCCTTTCCGCAGGACTGGCCCCGCCCGCTAGACTGGCAGAGTTCCCGCTGGCGCTGCCTCCTCGAGACCGTAGACCATGAATGCACCGGACCAGAAAGACGTCGAAATTGTCAGCCAGGTCCGTGCGATCCTGTCCGGGGCCGGGCTGCGCACAACCGCTGCCCGACTGGCCGTTTATCGACGATTGCAGGAATCCGATTCCCCGCTGACGCATGCGGAAGTCGCCGAAAACCTCGTCCCGCTGGGCTTCGACAAGGCGACGATTTTTCGCAACCTCGTCGACCTGGTCGATGCGGGTCTCGTGCGGCGAACCGAGCTCGGCGACCATGTCTGGCGGTTTGAACTTCGTGGAGTCGACGAAGACCACGACGAAAAGCACCCCCATTTCGTCTGTACCGAGTGCGGCGGAGTCACCTGCCTGCACGAAACCGATCTCTCGAAATTGTCCCAGAAGTCTCTCGACTCCATCGGGCAGATCACGGAAATCCTCCTCAAGGGGCACTGCAAGTCCTGCGAGACGAAATAGTTCGTTCGCGGGATGGTGCCTGTCGCTGGGTTCGAAGGCCGGACTCGCATCACCAGCCCGGTCATCGTGCGAACCGACCGAGCGTCCCGGCTCAACGGATCTTCGAGACGGGAATCTTCCCCAGCCATCCAGGGAACCGTGAACGTGTTTGCGTCTGTCGACGAACAATTGGCTGTCATCCGGCGTGGTGTCGAGAAGATCGTTCCGGAAGAGGAACTGTCCGCGCGGCTGGAAGCCAGTCGCAAGTCCGGACAGCCGCTTCGCGTGAAGTACGGCATCGACCCGACGGGCATCGACGTGCATCTCGGGCACACGGTCCCGCTGCGTAAACTGCGGCAGTTTCAGGAACTGGGGCATCAGGCCGTCATCATCATCGGCAACTATACCGCCCTGGTCGGCGACCCCAGCGGCCGCGATCAGGCCCGCGCCAAACGTCTTACCGCCGAACAGGTCGAGCAGAACGCCCGCGATTACCTCACCCAGGTGGGCAAAGTCGTCGACCTGTCAAAGGCCGAAGTCCACCGCAACGGCGACTGGTTCAGCCGAATGTCATTCGCCGACCTGCTGAGCCTGTGCGGCAAGGTGACGGTCGCCCAGCTTCTGACACGCGACGATTTCGCGAAGCGCTACGCGGCTCAAACGGCCATCTATCTCCACGAGTGTCTGTACCCAGTCATGCAGGCATACGACTCCGTCGTCATCGCGGCGGACATCGAACTGGGTGGAACCGAGCAGCTCTACAGCTTCATGCTCGCCCGCGACTTGCAGAAGGAACCGGAGCTGGTCTCGCAGGCGCAGCATTTCGGCGTGGCGGCGTGTCGCGATCGCGTGTTGCCGACCGGGGGTTTGCCGCAGCAAATTGGCCTGATGTCGCCGATTCTCGTGGGCACCGATGGCGTTCGCCGGATGGGGAAGAGCCTCGGCAACTACATCGGCATCGCCGAGGCGCCTTACGAGCAGATGAAGAAGTTCATGCAATTGCCCGACGCCGTCATGCGCATGTACTTCGAACTGCTGACGTCGCTGCCGCTCGCCGAGGTGGACGAAATTCTCGCTGGCCACCCGCGCGATGCCAAGTTGCGACTGGGGCAGGAAGTCATCCGCCAATATCATCCGGCGGACATAGCGACCGAAGCCGCGGATCGATGGCAGCGCGAGGTCGGCGGCGGCGGACTTCCCGAAGACATTCCGATCGCGCTGATTCCGACGTCGGCCTTGGCGAATGGCGCGGTGCCCGCTGCTGTCCTCTTGAAAGTGACCGGCCTGGTGGCTTCGTCAAGCGATGCCCGGCGGCTGATCGCCCAAGGGGGCGCCTACTACAGCGACGACCTGGTGGGCATCACCGCACACGATCAGCCGATCGAAGTGGTCGATGGCCTCTTGATCAAAGCGGGCAAGAAGAAGCTCGCCCGGCTGAAGATTGATCCGACGGCCTGAGCAATCGCGAAGTTCGTTCAGAACAACTCGTAGATCGGCCGACCGGTCATCACTCGGTGCGGGCGATTCAGTTCGTCATGGAGCATCGTCTCTTCGGTTACACCCAGCGCGTGATACATCGTTGCGACGAGGTCGTGTGGTGAGACCGGGCGCTCGGCTGGTGAGTGGCCGGTGGCGTCGCTCGCGCCATAAACCTGCCCGCCCCGAATGCCGCCGCCCGCTAGGAGTCCGCTGTAGCACCACGGATGATGTTCGCGACCAGCGTTGTTGATTTGCGGACGACGACCGAATTCACCCACCCAGACGACCAGCGTCTCGTCGAGCAATCCGCGGTCATCGAGGTCGCTCAGGAGAGTCGCCAAGGCGCGATCGGAGGGCGGAATCAGGTCGTTCTGCAAGCGATTGAAATTGTTCCCGTGGGTGTCCCAGAAGTTCTGGCCGTCGTTGTGCCAGTTCACCGAGACCAGCGGAACGCCCCGCTCCACCAGTCGCCGCGCCAGGAGCACGCACTGACCATGAATGTTCCGGCCATAGCGATCCCGCATCGAATCGGGTTCTGCTGACAGATCGAAGGCTTCGGTCACCGAGGGATCGCCCAGGAGCTGCATCGCCTGCGTCTGCTGTTGCCCCAACTGCGAGACGCGCGCGGTGGCCTCCCACTGGCGATGCTGCTCTGCCAGTTTCTGTAATAGGTGCCGTCGGCCTGCCAGCCGCTCGGGCGATTGGCCGTCGATCAGTGACAGGGCGGGGATCTTCCAACCGGGCTGATTGGGATCTCCTTCGATCATCAAGGGGTCATATCCGTGGCCCAGCCAACCGCCGTGCTGCCCCGGGGCACGACCACCCGGAGCCGCCGGATGTGACACCACCCACGGCATGCTGACGAACGACGGCAACGCGCCGGGAAACTGGCGCAGAGCCGACATCACGCTGCCGATGTGCGGAGTATCGCGGTCGCTGGGCGGAATTGCATCGCTCTTATTCACCGGCGGCAGTTGGCCGGTCAATGTGGTGTGAGCGCTCGACAGATGGGCAGGATCGTCGTGGTTCAGGGACCGGACGATCGCCACCTTATCGGCAACCTGGGAAAGCTGGCGAAAATGCTCGCTGACCTCGAGGCCCGGAACTCGCGTGGCAATGGATCGAAACGGGCCGCGAACTTCCTCCGGGGCGCTGGGTTTCGGATCGAGCGTGTCGAGATGACTGGGCCCACCCCACATGAACAGGAGAATACAGGCTTTCGCTCGCCGAAACTCTGGCAGGGTCTGGGTTTGGCGCAAAGTGGCGGCTTGCAGCAGCGTTCCCAGATGCAAGCCGCCGACTGGCAAGGCACCGGCTTGCAACAGGAACTGGCGGCGGGGAAGAAACGGACCGATCACGGCTGACAATCTCGCGAGGCGACAACACATCAACGGATGTTGAAATTAGAATTGTCGGCGAACGGCCCGTCATCGTCAAGACGGGCTCTGGGTGTCGCCGAGCGCGTTAGCTCCTCGAGTCGAGGGTCGAGAGACGAGTGTCGAGGAAGACCAAAGGCTTGCGTCTGTTCTTCTCTCGACTCTGGACACTGGACTCTCGACTTCCTCCGCAACAAACGAAAAGACCCTCGATCGACTTGCGATCGAGGGTCTTCACGGAATGTTCCGAGTTCAGAGACCGATTACCAGTTCTTCGGGCTCAGGAACCACCACCAGCGGTCGGTCCGCTGACGGAATTGCAGATTCCACTGGCCGTCGTCCCATCGCAGGGTGGCATCGCGCCAGCCGAGCGGAACCTGTGGGTACGGGTAGAACGGGCCAATGTAGGGAAAGGCACTGGCACTGTACTGCTGCGGATAGGTGACCGCGGCCGAGTTCGGATACTGGGCATAGCTTGGCCAGGCATGATCGGGCATCGCCGGGCCGTTGTACATCGCCGGGGTGCCCATTCCCTGCCCATGGCCATAGCTGGCCATCGGCATCGGACCGCCGGGCCCCATCGGCCCCCCTGGTCCCATCGCGCCGGGCTGGTAGGCCGCCGGATGGATTCCCGCGGGCGGCATACCCGGGCCACCCATACCTGGGTGACCAGCCATGCCGGGATGAGCGGGCTGGGTCGGTTCCTGCGTTGTCCGCAGGTTATTGCGAACGGCACGAACCGCCGGAACGGCGCGGGCCGCCTGCTCGGCTGCCATCCGCTGGGCGTTGGTGGGGACCGAACCCACCAGCGAACAGACGCCATCCTGATACATCACTTCAATGTCGTAGCCCCGCAACTGGGCGGCGGACATCGAGGCGGCAATTTGCTCGGCGACTTCCTGGTTGTTGCCACCGGGAGCGCCTTCCGTCGGAGCATAGTCGACGGGCTGCACGCGGTTGCCACGACCATCGCCATCGAAGCTGGCCTGCGTCACTCGCGATTCCGCGAGGAACGGATCGCCGCCACTCTTGCTGGCAACGGGCATCGCGGCGCGAAGCTCGTTCTTCACCGACTGAATTCCGGGGACGCGTGACGTTGCCATTTCGGCACGCTGGCGCATCTCCGGTTCGGCGACGGTGCCACGCAGGGTGGCCACGCCGTCCCGATATTCAATCTCGATTCCCTCTCCCTTGATTCGGGCGGCTCGCAGGGCCTTGGCGATGTCTTCCGCCGCCTTCTGGTTCGTCGACTTGTCTGCCGACGCCGTCGAGCGGCTCGCCGATGGTTGTGGCTCGGCGGCGAGCGTCAGCCCGGGGAATGCCGACAGCAGGCCGAGCGTTAACGCCCACTTCCCGATCTTGCGCATGGACTTGTCTCCTTCCGTGTCCGTCGCTGAATCGAATTGCTGGTGAGACCCGCGGGGGCCGCAGATCTCGCCCGACTGGTCGGCCTCTGTCTCCGAGGCGATGTTCCGGCGCTGCGTGCGGGGGACTGAATCTTCCCCGCCAGCCTGGCGCGGGACCATCCGTCCGTCTATTCATCGGCCAGCAAGGTCCGCTGGCATCGACTTTTCTGATTATTTCGAGGATTCGGTTCAAATTGGTTTCGTCGATTGTTCCGAACTCACCGATTCTCAGCCCGCCAAAACCTCGTCTCGACACGTCGGACCAAAATCTTTAGAACTCCCGCGCCTTTCCTTATTCATTTGCCGGATTGTCGGCACTCCAGGGACGGAGTCCATGCAACATCGACGCTGGCTGATCCTCTTAGGGTTCAGCCTGACAGCGACCGTCACAGGCTGCCAATCGACGAACTGGTCGACGGCCGAGAAGGGGAACGCGCCGCGCTCGAAATCCGCATCCGTGGCCTCGACCGCGCCCAAAACGGCCCCGAGCACCGCCAAGAGCAAGTTCGCGCGGAAAACGGTTGACGAATTAATGGCCGACGGCGCCCGTCTCGAACGCGCCGAACAGCGGACCGAGGCGGTCGCTGTCTATTCTCTGGTCGTCGAACGGGAACCCGACCACGCCGAAGCCCATCATCGGCTTGGCATTCTCTCCGATTTGAAAGGCGACTATGTCGCCGCGGAAAAGCATTACCGCGTTGCTCTTTCTCAAAAGCCCGATAACCCCGACCTCCTCAGTGATCTGGGTTACTCATATTCTCTCCGGGGCAACCATCGCGAAGCCGAGGAAATTCTGCGGCAGGCACTCGCGAACGATCCCGGTCATGTCCAGGCGATTAACAATCTCGCGCAGGTTTATGGAGAACAGGGACGCTTTGAAGAAGCGGTCGCCACGCTCCGGAAGGTTCGCTCGGAAGCCGAGGCCCGCCAGGCGCTGGCCGAGCTCTTCCCAGGCAAGTTTCCCGCCGGTGGCGGCTCGACGGACTGGGCTCAAATGGCCGTCGCATCGCGAGACGCCAGCCCACCCGCCTCCGCTGGCACTCCGACTCCGTCAGCCAGCGATCTGAGCAAGATGTCCATCGAGCAGATTCGAGCCCTGATGGAGCAGCAGCGGCAGGACGCTCTCCGCGAACGCCGCCTCCGCGATGAGCAGGTGCTGGCACGGCAGGAAATGATCGCGCGGCAGGCGCAAGCCGCCGATTGGGCCGGTAACCCGGCGGTGTCACCGGCCACTGCCGTACAGCAAACGGCAGGCATGCCTGCGGGAAATTCAGCAGCACAGGGCGCCGGTCCGTTTGGAAACTACTCGTCGACAGTCCCGCCGAACGGGTTGGGTAACCCGTCGAGCGCGCCACGAACCGATGCGGTTCCAGGCGCCGATCTGCCGTTTTTCCAGGGCAATACGAATTCCGCTCCGATGGCCGCGACTCCGAGAGCAGAAGCAGCCCCGCTGCCGGTGATTCAGCCTGCCGATTTTGGCAAGCCGCCTTCATGGGCCGGACAAACGGCGCAGGGGGGGCAGCCCACGAATGTGCCGGTTGCCAACACTCCCTCAGCGGCGCATCCACCCGGTCCGATCCTTCCCACCTGGGCCAATCTGGGGGCTGCCGCGAGCACGACTTCTCCGAACATGGCGACCCCGCCAAATATGGCAGCCCTGCAGCCCGCTCCAAACGTCGGTGCTAACAATCAGCCAATGCCGGCTGCCGCTCCGCCTGCTTCGATGCAGACGGTTTCGGTCCCCACATCTTCGATGCAGTACCGGGCGGCGCAGCTCGGGTTGCAGATCGGTCCCGGCGTTCTGTTTCCGACAGTCTCGAGCAGTGTCGGCGGGCTTCCGTCGTCGACGCCAAACCGCTTCGGGAGCGAGTTTCCCAGCACCCCCGCTTATTCCACGCCGGTCGATCCCGCCTTCGGTTCAGCGGGCGAGACACCGTCGTCGGGACCGACGTTGCCGCCGGGGAACGCCAATTCCACGTCGTCGATACGGGTCGCCCCGAATTCGCCAGCAACGAACTGGACGTCGCCATGGGATCGATCTTCGACGGGGGTTCAAACGGCTGGGGGCGTTGGCTCGGCCGGAAACTCCAACTTCGGAGCCGTTGCTCCGGCAGGGGCCTGGAGTACCAACTCCGAACCAGCGACCGCGACGGGCGACCCCTTTGGCACGGCTAGCCCGTCGATGAACTCCAACGCCCCGCGACAACAGATGTCGACCGCCCCCTGGCCTCCGGGACGTTCGACCAACAGCGCGCCGACGACTGTCAACAAGCCAATGGTGAACCCCAACGAGCCTCCCCTGTGGCCCCACGCGCCACGCTGAAGAGAGGGGAATCGCCGAGTGCTTTGTCACGACTGAACGATCGGGCGGCACTCGCTCAGCCTGCGTGCCCTCAGTGGATCGGACATGACAAGATGCACTGGCGGAGCCAGTGGCACACAAAAGTCTCTTTCACATTGACCGAGCACCGGGATCGATAAGCCGTGAAGATTCGCAGCCGCCTGCTGACTCGACTGCTGACACGAGTGGCCATTCATTCGTTCTCGGCCCTGTTCGCCACCTGCCGTCGCCAGCATGTCGCCTCCGAGCCGCGCCTGACGCTCGCGTATGACCATGCGGGGCACGGCGATGAGGAGCGCTTCATTCTCCCGGTGTGGCATGACTCGCTGCTGATGCCCACGTTTCTCTCGAACCAGTCATTGCGCCGGCACACCTGCTGTCTCGTCAGTCGCCATCAGGATGGCGGCTACCTGGCTGATGTCCTCGAACTGCTGGGATTTCGCACGGTGCGCGGATCGACCAGCAAGGGGGGAGCCGCAGCGGTTCGACAATTGCTCGATGACACGCGGGGCTTTCATATTGTCATCACGCCGGATGGCCCGCGCGGCCCCCGTCGTGAAATGAAGGCGGGGCCGATTTACCTGGCCTCGCAGACCGGGCGAAGAATCGTTCCGAGCCGTTACATTTGCGAACGGGCCTGGGTCTTCAAGGGGAGTTGGACCGATATGGTCATTCCCAAACCCTTCAGCCGGATTCGCGCCATTTCGGGCGATCCCATCTTCGTGCCGCCCGATCTCGATCGCGAGGGAATTGCCCACTATGTGGAACTCGTGCAGGCCGCGATGGATCGGCTGCATGACGATACGGTCGCGATTGAGCAGCCGGTAGAGCCGGCCAAGCAAGCCCGCGCCGCCTGATTCATCGGGTGCCTTACGGTAATAGGCCATAAAAGACGCACTGGCAGTAGGGTGGCACGCCCTGAAGGCTTTGCGGAAGGGCGTGGGATTTTGCCTATTCGCCACGCCCTTCGAAGACTCAGGGCGTGCCACCCTCCGCCTGACGGGAATAACTGCCGGCTCAATTCGCGTTGCTTGAGACGGGGATTCCGGCGTGAGCCTTGAGGAACTCCAGGTACTGGCGATCGAGTTCCTCGTAGTCGACCCCGGTCAGGTCGTCGAGGCCCGCGGCTTGCAGGCGAACCCGATCGATTGGACTGTAGAGCTGCGTCAGGTGATCGACGAGGAACTCGCGATACCGGCCCTCTTCATAGTCCATCAGGAACCAGGTCAGTCCGGCCGACTGAGTGTAGTTGCTGGCGAGCGCGGGCATCGGCACGTTTTGAAACTCGCGCGTGCCCATGCTGGCCAGTTCGCGGAGCGGCACGTAATAACCTTCATTGAGGGCGTTGTGCCGCGCCCCGGCGAAGCGGATGTAGGCGGGATCGCCCAGCATGATGCCCCCATCGCGCGCCTGGAACGACTCCATATAGCAGGCAATGCCTTCGATCACCCAGAAATGAGCCGTTTCGCCGATGAGCCGATTTCCGGGGTGGCATTCGTAAAACAACTGGTGCGTTGCTTCGTGGAAGAGCGTGGCTTCGTTGTTCGCCTTTGGATCGTGAAAGAAGTGAACGATGCGTTCGTTGGTCTGGTAGAAGCCGTTGGTGGCGGCAATCTGGGGGAAGTCGCGTTCGAGCCGGGTAACGTATTCGGCTTTCTCGCGGTAGAAGTGAACCACGAAGGGCTTGTCACTCTGCCGGGCCGCGGCGGATACCGACTGAAACATCTTCTCCATCTGTTCCGGCGTGTTGAAGAACCCGGCGAACAGTTCGTGAAACGCATCGTGAAATGCTTCCAGCGCGACGGCGAGGCGGACCCCTTCTTCCAGGTCGTAGTTGGTTTTGACCAGGTAATGGTCGGTGCGGATCTGCCAGGCATAACGGAAGTCGCGGCGAACCTCGGCTTCCTGGTCCGCCGTCATCCAGCGGCCATTGACCTGCCGTTCGCCGGCGTTGTAGCGGTCGATCGAGGACCGGGGGAGCCAGCCGAAGCGGTCGTGCCAGACATTTTGCTGTTTGAGCATGCGAGCCGCGAAGGGGGTTACCCATTCGTTGCCATGCCGGACGAATCCCAAAACACGCCGGGCCTGGGCATGGTCGGGGTCGAACGTGGCGGCTTCACGGACCAGTTGAAAGGCGAATCCGGGATACTTCGCGTACAGCACCCGCCGCGACAGCAGGTAAAGCTGCTGGGCGTAGTTCGTTTCCGCCTTTTTAAGCTGCATCCGCCACGCGCGTTCTTCGGCGGGAAGGGAGAGGGGAATGTCGGCCTGGACGTCCTTGGGAAGCGGCGTCCGGCGGTGTTCGCCGCGAGTCAGCCATTCGAGGCGGTGTCGAACCTCGTTCTCGACTTCGGTTCGGACCGAGGGAGCCGACTGGGAAACGATTCCTTCCGCTTCGGTCCGAAACTGCTGCTGCAACTCGCGGTGCTTGCTTTGCAGGTTTTGCAAGCTGTTCAGCGGATTCGCGGCCAGCGCGGTCGTCGCCCAACCGGCCAGCAGACAACAGACCACGACTCGCATGCCACCGTCTCCGGAAAATGATCTCGAACCAGAGATTTTAGGTCACCCTGACGGTTGATGACTAGGCTGATTGGAAGAGTGTTGAGGGGGGGACGCGGGGAGGGGGCGATGGGAGAGAGAGGCAGTGGTTGGTGGGTCGTGGTTGGTGAGAAGAGAAGGAAGGAGCGCGCGGGTCTGCGGCGCTGTCGCCTGAGTGGGCGATGCGTGTGGAAGAAGAGATTGAATCGCCGGGGTTCCCCGGCGGGCTGGGGTTTGAAGCCAGTCCGCCGGAGTTCCTGCTGGCATCGATCAGGGTTCGCACGGGTGTGCGTTGATCGCCTGACGTCAGACTGCGCGCACGGCGTGCGCGTTTCCGGGGAGGTCATGGACGTCCCCGGAGCTTGTGGGCCCTGATCCGGCCCGGGAGAGGACGCTCCCGGCGCGGGCGGATGAATTCCGCACGCGGGCTAGCTCGTTGCGTCCCCTCGTCCTAGGGGGAGTGGGTGCGCGCTTGGTCGATGGTTGAGGGTTAAGAGGAAAGAGAGGGGGATGGTGGGAGGGGGTGACGGGGGGATTGAAGATGAAGGCAGCGCTTCCCGTTGGGGCGCGGCTAAGGGGGTGAAGATGGCGGGATGCATCAACATCCGGTTATGCTGGTCGGGGCTGAGTGGATTCGAGTCCGCACGTTGGAGGTTGCAGAGCATGGTTTCCCGCCGCGAGTTTCTACAGCATTCTTTGGCCGCTGGAATTGGGTCCGTGCTGCTGCCCGCAGCGGTTGCTCGCGCGGCCGAGGCTCCGTCGTTGAAGATTGCTGCCTTTCGCGTCGATGCCAGTCCGCCCAAGGACCACCCTCTGTGCGGAGGCTGGATCAAACCCGTGGTGGGGATGGACGACCCGGAAGAAGCGATCGGCTTTGTTTTGACCGGGGCGGGCGATCCCATCGTGGTTTGTGCCGTCGATTGGACGGGTATCCTCAATCAGACGCACATTCAGTTTCGCCAGGCGCTCGCACAGGCAGCCGGAACCACTCCGGATCGCGTCGCGATTCAATGCGTACATCAGCACAACGCTCCGTTCGTGTGCCGGAACACGCAGGCGCTGCTCGATACGCTCGGCGAAGGGATTCAGAATCTCTTTCCCGACTTTCTGGACCGCGTGCAGGACTCGCTGGCGAAGGCTGTCGAGAAGGCGTGTCAGAATTTGCGGCCGGTGACGCACATCGCCCACGGACAGGGCAAAGTCGAAAAGGTCGCCAGCAACCGCCGCATTCTCGGGCCTGATGGCAACCTCGCCGACTGGCGGGGGAGCGCGAGCAAGGTCGAGCGGCATTGGGAACTGCCCGAAGGACAGATCGACCCGTACCTCAAGACGGTCGCCTTCTACGACGGCGAAACGAAGCTGGTGGCCTGCCACTACTATGCCACCCATCCAATGAGCTACTACGGTGACGGCATGGTGTGCAGTGACTTCGTCGGACTGGCCCGCAAGCGACGGCAAGCCGAGGAACCGGGCTGCACGCACATCTATTTCACCGGTGCGTCGGGGAACATCGCAGCCGGGAAGTACAACAATGGGACGCCCGAGGCTCGCATCCAGTTGACTGACAGGATTTACGCCGGGATCGTTGCCAGCGAATCGAAGCTATCTCCGGTGGCCGTCTCCTCGGCAAGCTGGTCAGCCACGCCGGTGTTCTTGCCTGTGCGCGACACGCTCAACGAATCTCGTCTCATGGACGACGTGCGCAACCGCGATAATGCGCTCGCCAACCGAATTCGCCCGGCGATGATGGTGAGCTGGATGCGGCGCTGCGAAGAAAAACTGCCCATTGTGATCAGCGCCCTGCACGTCAACGATGCGACAATGCTGCATCTGCCGGCCGAGAGCTTCCTTGAATATCAGTTGGGGGCCCAGGCCGCTGCTCCGAATCGTTTCGTCGCCACCGCAGCCTATGGTGATGGCGGACCATGGTATATTCCGGTTGAGACCGCCTATCCGCAGGGCGGCTATGAAGTGAGCGTTGCCCTCACCGATCCGAAAGTGGAGGGCGTGCTGTCGGGCGGAGCGAAGCAGGTCGTCGGCGGCTGACTTCTGACTTTGCCGCTTGCTGCTCATCACGGTTTGTTCACGCAATTCGTCTCTACGGGGAAGCATTCATGAATAGCGATTTCGCCTGTTCACGGCGGCAGTTTCTGGCGGCGTCCTCTGCCGCGGTGATTGGGAGCGTTGCCGCGTCCGCATTGGCCAGGCCTGAGCCGCCGGCACGCAACGGCGCGCCGTTCATGAAGCTCAGCCTCGCCGCGTACTCGTTCAACAAGCTGCTCGTGAAGAATGGCACGCCGGAACAGATTGCCGAGGCGAAGTTCACGCTCGAGAAGTTCATCGATTTTTGTGCCGAGCAGAATCTCGATGGGACCGAACTGACGAGCTATTACTTCCCGAAAGAGATCACCAACGACTACCTGATGGCGATCAAAGAGCAGACGTTCCGACTGGGGCTGGATATTTCCGGGACCGCAATCGGCAACGATTTCTGCGTCGCCGACGATGCCGCGTGGAATGCTCAGCTCGAACTCTGCCGGACGTGGATCGACCATGCCGCCGTGATGGGCGCGCCGGTCATTCGCATCTTCGCTGGCAAGGTTCCCAAGGGAGGTGATGAAGCCGCAGCCATTGCCCGATGCCAGGACGGGATTAACAGGTCGCTGGAGTATGCCGCTACGAAGGGTGTGGTCCTGGCGCTGGAGAATCACGGCGGGATCACTTCGACCCCCGAGCAGATGATGCGGATTCTCGATGGCATCACGCCGAGTCCGTGGTTCGGCATTAACCTGGATGGCGGCAACTTCCAGACGGAAGACCCATACGCCGATCTCGAAAAGATCGCGCCGTACGCCGTCAATGCGCAGGTGAAGGTGGAAGTGACGCCGGCTGGAAAAGGGAAAGAACCGGCCGACCTCGCCCGCGTCGTCAAGATCCTCCAGCAGGCGAACTACCGGGGCTACCTGGTCCTTGAGTACGAGGCTGCCGAGGATCCGTTCGAGGCGATTCCCGCGTATCTTGATCGGCTGCGAACGCTGATTGGGTGATGCGTGGGGTTGACGGAAAGAGAAGAGAGCGCTCCCCGTTGGGTCGCGGCTAATGTTTAGCGCGTGCCGTTAACGGGGCGGCTGGCTGGGCGGCGGCTGATGCGCTGGGTTTCATCGTAGAGAAATTCGAGCTTCAAGAGATTTTTGGCCATCAGCGAGTCGATGAACGTGGGCAGGTAGCCGGTCGGGTGGAGCGATTGATCGTCGCGGAACGCGAAGATGTCGTGGATGATGAGTTCGTGGCGGTCGGCATCGTAACCGGCGATTTCGGAAACCTGAGAGACCCGGCGCTGTCCTCCGGGCATACGGGTGATCTGCACGACCACGTCGATCGCCGAGGCGATTTGTCGATGGATAGATGTCACCGGCAGGTCGACCGCCATCAGGACCAGTACTTCCAGACGCTTCATGACGTCGTCGGTGCTGTTGGCGTGGACGGTGGTCAGCGAGCCATCGTGGCCGGTGTTCATGGCTTGCAGCATGTCGAGCGCCTCGGCTCCGCGGCATTCGCCGACGATGATGCGGTCGGGCCGCATGCGGAGCGAGTTCTTCAAGAGGTCGCGAATCGAGTATTCTCCCGCTCCTTCGACGTTGGCCTGCTTCGATTCGAGCGTCACCACATGGTCCTGGTGTAGCTGCAATTCCGTCGTGTCTTCGATCGTGACGATGCGATCGCGGTGCGGGATGAAGCTTGACAGGATGTTGAGCAGCGTGGTCTTGCCGGTTCCGGTTCCGCCGCTGACCAGGATGTTGCGGCGATCGACGACGCAGGCCCGCAGGAACTTCGCGGCGGCCGGCGTCAGTGAACCAAGCTCGATCAGGTCGTCGACCGAAAAGCGATGTACGGGAAACTTACGAATTGTCAGACACGGACCGCGAATCGCCAGCGGGGGGATGACCGCATTGACGCGGCTGCCATCGGGCAGGCGCGCGTCGACCAGCGGCTGGCTGCGGTCGATGCGCCGTCCCACCTGCGCGACGATCCGCTCGATGATCGACTCGGTCACCTTATCCGATATGAATCGCCGTCCGGACAACTCCAGCACGCCGTCGCGTTCGACGTAAATCTGGTCGCTTTTGACGACCATGATTTCACTGATCGTCGGGGCGCGCAGCAAATCCTGCAATGGCCCATAGCCAAAGACCGTGTCTTTCAGATCCTTTTTCAGCGTCCGCAGAATGACATACCTTCGCAGTTCCTTATGCAGGTGCGGACGGATCAGTGGAATGAGTTTGGCGAAGCGTTCCTCGACCCGGCTGATCATGGCCGACAGATCGGGCTGCGAGGCGATTTCGAGTTTTTCGCGGGCGAAGACGAGCAGATTCTGGAGTTCAGCTTCGCGCTCGGGGACGAGCGTCGCGGGAATGTCAAACTCGTTGTGCGTCAATCGCGCGAGCGCGTCGAGGTTCTCGTGGCCGGTTTCCAGAATCAGTTGATTCACCAGCAGATCGCGAAGCGTGATGCCGACGATGGCTTCCAGCAGCGCATCGTTGTCGGGACCAAACAGGTTCAGCTCGCGGCAGACGTCCTCGATATTGTTTTCGAGCAGGAGAATCGTCTCGGGATTGCCGAAGCGATTGTGCTCTAGCTCATACAGGTCGAGCCGTTCCAGCAGTTTGCGGTGGACGCGCTGTTCGAGGTCGGCCGTCAGCGAACGAAGGTGAGCTTCCAATTCCGCGGGGCTGATCGGCGAGGCTTCTTCGACCTCAAAGTTCAGCGTGAAGGGCCAGATGCGGATTGTTTCGCCGGCATGAAAGGTGAGGCTGCTGCCGCCCAGCACTTCCACATCGCCGACGAGGCAGCCATTGACGCCGACGTTCTCCAGCTTGAGCTGACCCTGCTCGCGGGTGACGATCGCGTGGCGTTTCGAGACAAGCGGGCTGGGGAGCACGATGTCGTTATTGGGATCGCGACCAATCCGGATCTCGGCCGCATCGATCTCGGCCAGCGTCCGGCGGCTGTCGTGCAGGCGGTTGTACCAGATCTTCATTGAATGAAACTCTTCGCGAGAACACTGTCGGCACGAACCCGGCCGTTAGCCCGGATCATTTAGTAACCCGAAGCGTCAGCGAGGGAGAGGAAAGAACTTCCCTCGCTGACGTTTCGAGGCTGTGAGTTTTTCAGAAACAAGAGCAGGCGACCGCTAGATGTAGGGTCCGCTGT
>JAHBXV010000057.1 GCA_019636285.1 Planctomycetaceae bacterium | reverse complement strand
GCGAAGGAGAATCGTTCCTGCAAGTCGCGGGAATTGCCGATCGACGCATTGCAGTCGGTTCGACGGACGCTTATCGCGTGGCGTTTGATGCGGGTGATGTCCCCTGGCTGCGGGGTTACTGCCATTTTCTGGCCGCGTTCTGCGACATGGTGCTGGCCTATGACCATCAGCGGTTGTTCGATTATTGCGGACAGTTGGTTTACACCAAGATCGAGCGATCTGATCCGGCACTGGCCAAGTTGGACATTGGGCCGGGTGAAGACTGGTCCGCCCGCCTTGCCGATGCCATCGCCGCCATTCACTTGATGAACTTCCCCTGCATCGAGGCGGACCGCATGAAGTCGGCTCACGAACACCTGCTCGCGATGATTCGGACCTCGCGTGAGTCGTGGGCGCTCATTCTGGCCGAGACCGATAACGACGACGAATGGCTGCCCAATCCCGCTCAGACCGGCCGACTGCAAGTGCCCGTCACACGAGAGATGATCGACAGCTGGCACGGCGTCCTGGCGGAGATGGAAGCAATCCTCCAAGGGGAGAAACTGGTCCCGTTCTGGCGGGTTTATGCCCGCTGGATTGGTCCGGGCGTGAAAATTCCAGCGACGGGACCAGGGGTGAATCTCAAACGCTTCTTCCTGGAACCGCGCGAATTCGACCTGGTCCTCATCATTCAGGGCTCCGGAGTTCTCCCGTATGTCGAAGAAGGCCCGTTATCGCGGCCGGAGACTTGGGACAATCTGCAGCGCGTCTTCGGCGGCCGATTCTTCGGCTTCGCGGCGTGGTTTAACTGACGGGGCAACAACGTGAGTTCCCGTTCCACAACTCGGCCGGTTAGAATTCACGAGTGAGGGAGCATGACATGCCAACGCGAATGCATAACGACAGAACGATCTCGTCCGTTCCATTGGAATTCTCCGGAAAGTGGGTCGCGTGGAATTCCGACCACACGCGGATCGTTGCGTCCGCCGACTCGTTGTCTGCGCTCTGGCAAATCGTTCGCGGCGAACAGATTGAAGATCCCGTCATCGAAAAAGTGCCCCGAGCGGATGTCCGTTTCGTGGGGGCGCGATGAAGTTCGCTTATCGTGAGTATGTCAGCATCTACCCCGGCAGCAATGACTACCGGTTGATCCTTCGACCGATCGTGACGATTCGAATCATCGGTCCGAAGGCCGAAGCTCGCTGGGACGCCCTGGTGGACACGGGGGCGGATGAAACCCTGTTTCCTCTTTCGCTCGCCGAAGTCCTCGGCGTGGAACTCAATCACGAGTTGACCAGCGAAGCAGCAGGAATTTCGGGAGATCGACTCAAGATTTACTATGGCGAAGTAGAAGTCCAGATCGAGTCCGGACAAGACGTCGTGGCCTGGCAGACGGTCGTGGGGTTTGTCGACTTCGGATCATCCCGTGACGAAGTCATCATTCTTGGCCACGGGGGCTGTCTGGATTTCTTCACGGCGGTCTTCGATGGCGAGAAAGCCGAACTCGAACTCTTGCCAAACTCGTCCCTGCCCTCCTGACATCACAACTCACCGCGTTTCGGCAACATCGCGGAGCATTGTTGCGGCTTGATTCTGCTGTTGGGCAGCCGCCTCGGACCATTACGTCCTTGCTCAGCCAACACGTTAGAGTGTCTCGCAGCTTGATTGAGTGGCATCGGCTTTCCGGGAGAATTCGACGATGAATCTGTCGCGACGCACTTTGGTCACTTCGGCCTTGGCCGCTTCCAGCGCGAGTCTCATGGCCGGGCCTTGGGGTTTACCGGCCGTGATGGGGCAGGCTCCAGCCCCGACGGGTAAGAAGTACCCGTTCAAGAAGTCGATCAATCTGTGGGCGTTTCCCTACCCGCAGCAGATGTCGCTGGAACAATGCCTGCGGCTGGCGAAAGAAGCCGGGTTCGACGGGATTGAACTCAACTACGACCTGGAGAGCGACCTCTCCCCCAAATCGGGAACCGCCGAGTTCACCGCCATTCGCAAACTGGCGGAAAAGATTGGGATCGCCATCAGCGGAATGTGCTCGTTCCTGTTCTGGCCGTATCCGCTCACGGCGAACGATCCCGCGCGGCGGGAACGCGGACTGGAACTGGCCGGAAAGATCGCCCAGGCGGCGCACGACCTGGGGACCGAGAACGTGCTAGTGGTGCCGGGAGCCGTCCATATTCCCTGGCGGGATGATTACGACCCGGTGCCCAACGATGTCTGCGAACAACGCGCGAAGGAGGCGATCGGCAAGCTGATCCCACAGGCCGAGAAGCTGAAGGTGCATCTCAACATGGAGAACATCTTCTTCAACGGCTTCCTGATGACGCCGATGGAAATGAACGCCTTCGTCGACTCGCTCAACAGCGAATACGTCCACGTCCACTTCGACACCGGCAACATCATGGAGTACCAGTTCCCGGAACACTGGATCTCGATCCTCGGGAACCGCATCCGCAACGTGCATCTCAAGGAGTACACCAAGAAGGGGAGCGATCACTCCCTCGAAGCATTTCGCCCGCTGCTCGACGGAACCACGAACTGGCCAGCCGTCCTCGAAGCCTTCGACCGCACCAATTATCGCGGCTACCTGACATTCGAATACTTCCACCCCTGGCAACACTGGCCGGAAGCCCTCATCCACCAGACAAGCGACTCACTGGACCGCATGCTGGGGAGGAAGTGAGGGGGGAGGCGACGCGGGGATGGGGCGAGAGGGAGACGCGGAGAGCGGCTCTCGATCCCAGGCTCTGCCTGGGATCGCCATATCTTGAGGCTCCGCCTCCTGTGACAGCAAATGATCGGGAACGGTGGAAACGAGATTAGAACCGGACGATGCGGTGCTCTACGTTTCTTTGGATTCAACACCCTATGCACGTAGTCAGCGGACTCGCCTCTTGACGCCATCGCTTCGCGATGGCCTGTACGTCTACGCGAGAAGCCCAACAGGCGAGATTTACGTATTACCGGATGGCCCACACCAGCATCCGCGAATCCTTGGAACTGCGACCCCCGTTCTTTACGCCGGTGACATGACCATCGAGAATGGTATGATCGTGGACGTGACCAATCTCTCGGGAACTTTTCAATGTCAGGATCGTGAAGCTTTGATCGCCGTCGTTGATGCGATGAAGGAATCGGGCTGTCTGGTCGCGCCGGGGGCGGTGCGGTTCTTTCCTGCGGATGGAAGTCGACCTGAGATCCTGGCGTGAATCGGATACCGGGGAACTGAAATCTCGGTCATTTTCAGGGATAGACCAAAGCATGTCGGATCGATGCTGGATTGCGATTCTTGATGATGATGAACGTCGTCTGGCGGCGATGGTCGATCGGTTGTCCGATCGTTTTCCGGCTTTTGATGCACTTACCGCTCGATCCGCCGAAAGCTTCCTGAAGTTGCTCGACTCGATGCCAGAAGAGACTCTGCTCGCGATCTCTCTTGACCACGATCTGGAGCCAGTCGATGGCAACGTGGATCCGGGGACAGGACGGGATGTCTCGAGAAGCCTGGCCGAACGCGCGGCCGTCTGCCCGGTCATCATTCATTCAACGAATCAACTCGCCGCGCTCGCCATGGAAGACGATCTAAATCAGGCTGGATGGGATGTCGTTCGCATCTTGCCGTATGACGACCTTGCCTGGATTGATGAGTGCTGGTTCCCGACCATCCGGAAACGTCTCGTGGACGCGGGACAGACGTCATCTCAGCCACCTGGCGTGCCGCAGTCTTTCTGACTCGAGCGACGCGGGGATGGGGAGAGAGGGGACGCGGTGAACGGTAGTCGATTCCAGGCTCCGCCTCATGTGACAGCACCGCTAGAACTTCTACGGCGTTGCTGATGGAGCCGGGGCGGGTGGCAGGACTGCGGGTTGTGGTGAGACCGCCTTCGAATCATTTCCCTCGACCGGTTCATCGTAGGCCGGGGCGGGGGGCGGGGTTGGCTCCGGTTCCGGAGCGAGCATTCTGGCCTGTTCGACCGCGTTGCCCGGATAGGTGTACGGCGTTCGCGGAGGATAGACGTAGCAGTGGTTGTACCGCTTCCACGTGAAGCCCCACTGCTCGCACTGGCAGTCGCCCACGTGGCGATTGATGGGGCCAGAGCACCAGTCGGGCTGGCCCATCCGGCTGATGTCGAGCCGGGGATGGTACAGAGCGTCGTTGTACTGTCCGCGCGACCCCCAGGAGTCGATGTAGTCGGCGTACAAACCGAATCCCGGGCAACAGATGCATCCCGAACTGGCGGCCGATGCGACCAAAAGAACGAGGGCGGCCAGACGCTTCACGTTGCACTCCCCCGATTCGGAATCGACCACGGTCGGACCAGTTCGCTTATGCGAACCAACAGCCGCCCGGTCGGGGGAAGTCGGCGGACATTGCCCGCCAATAAACTGAGTTTAAGAAGGTGGGGCGGCGGGACGTCCCCCCGAATCATCCCGCTCGCCCCGTGAGGTTCATCGACTTTTCAACAAACCGATCTTGACGGATTTTCCGTGCGGACAGGTTGATCCGGATGCTGAAAGCATGAAGCGGAGAGCGGAAAGCCAGAGAGTCTCGCGAACGGCTGGATCTGGCCCTCAGCTTTCCGCTTTTCGCCCTCTGCTCAGTGACACTCGAACATAACTTTTCTGGCAGCCGTGCCCGTTCCCCGGTCAACCGGCAGTGGACAGATGCATGACATCACGCGTCGCGCTGGGAGCCACGCAATCGGCGGTAACTCTTTATCCACAAAGTCTTCGGGACAGTGCACCGGGCTCGCCGGGCCGAGTCATGGCACGGCGGTTGCATTGGGGAGTGAATCAGAAGCGCTCATGGACTGGACTGAAACCTTGAAGGACCGGACATGCGGCGCGGTTTTTTGATCGACATGGATGGCGTGATTTACAAGAGCAGCCAGATGCTCTCTGGCGCGGATCAGTTCATCAACGGTCTCAGGCAACGAGGGATTCCGTTCCTGTTTCTGACCAACAACAGCCAGCGGACGCGGCGCGACGTCGCCACCAAGCTCCGCCGACTCGGCATCGAAGCGTTTGAAGAAGACATCTTCACTTGCGCGATGGCGACGGCCCGGTTTCTGGCCACGCAGAAGCCGAACGGGACTGCCTACGTGATTGGCGAAGGTGGATTGCTGCAGGCTCTTTACCAGAACGGCTATTCGATCGTGGATCACGATCCGGATTACGTCGTCGTGGGAGAAGGCCGCACGTTGACGCTCGAGCAGATGGAATCCGCGGTTAAAATGATCAACCGCGGCGCGAAGCTGATCGCCACGAACCTCGACCCCAACTGCCCGACCGCCGATGGCGTTCGACCCGGCTGCGGAGCGTTCGTTGCAATGCTCGAAGCCGCCACAGGGACGACGGCCTTCAGCGTCGGTAAACCGAGCCCCGTCATGATGCGACAGGCTCGCAAGGAATTGTGCCTGTCGACCGAAGACGTTGTCATGGTGGGCGACACGATGGAAACCGACGTGCTCGGCGGCGTGCAGATGGGTTACCGGACCGTGCTGGTTCTGACCGGCAGCACTCAAGAGGCCGACCTCGCGCACTACGCCTATCGACCCGACTACATCGTCGATTCGATCGCCGATCTGTGCGAGCACGAACTGGTGACGGGGGCGAATGCCGCTCCGGTGGAAGCGTTGGCCGCGACTACGTGATGGTGCATTGAAAACGGTGCATTGAACAGATGGCGGACTCACGTCCGCTGGAGGCTCACTTCGCGAGTGTCCAGCGGACGGTGACCGTTCCGGTGTTATCCCCCAGACGACCCCAGTCGTCGCGGCAGCGAACGTGCAAATCGCCTTCGCTGGTTGCCGTCCACTCGCCCGACTCGCCCAACTCAAAGACGTCGGAAAGCCGGTAGTCGTCGAACAGAATTCCGACCAGTTTGCCTTCGCCCTGCTCGTTTCCGTTCGCCGACAGTTCGCCAGCTTCCGATGTCTTCCACGTGCCCGTTGTCGTCCAGGAATAGGTTGTCCCTTCCTGAGCGCGAAGCCGCGTCGGCTGCCATCCCTTGCGGGCGTCGATCTTGGCCTGCACGCTGGCCCCCTTCCTGAGTTGCACGCACTTCGTCTTCCAGTCCCATGCCGCCAGATCGCAGCGGTAGCCGTTGGTCAGGTGTTCGAGGAAGAAGCGATACTCGAAGGCGATTTCTGGCGCGAGATCGCCATACGTCTGTTCGAAACTCGCGCCCTTGCCAGACAGCAGGGACAGCCCCAGCGGCCGAAAGCGCGGCTGGTAATTCGGGTTGTAGTTGAGCAGATGGCACAGAGCCCAACGCCAGGCATAGTTCTGCCAACTGTCGCCTGTTCGCTGGTCGGGGTCGACAATCTCGGCGAGGGGCTTGGGGTCGGTCTGTTGCAGGTATTCGAGCACATAGTCGTGAATTTCGACATCGCTTTGCTTGTCGCGCCAATACTGGCCCAGTTCCGCCATTCCCTCCGCGTACCAGACGGGACCGGTTCTTCCAAACGACTGATGGCAGAACGCGTGGACAGCTTCATGCTGAGGAACGCCGCCATCGGCAATGGCATAGACAACCGAATGCGCGGCCGTGATGCGCTCATTGCCGCGCGTGTCGCGCACGAATTGCGTGGTGCTGAGCGTAATCCCGGCGCGGTTCTCGATGCTGGCCATCGCCTGGGGATCGATGGATCCCGGCGGCCAGTTCGCCAGATCTTTGACGACGTACATTTCGATAACCCGGCTGCTGCGGGCGTTCCAGTACCGGCTGACAATGGTCAGCATGGTTTCCAGGCGCTTGAGCAGTTCCTGGGCTTCGTCGGCCGGGAGGTCGGTATGGAGCAGGTAGTTGCGTGAGGAGTAATCGCGCACCGCCGTCGTTGATTTCACCTGCGACCAGCCCGTCGTCGGAACGACTATTGCCACGGCAAGACCAAGAACAACAAAACGAAGAGCTTGCGATCGAAACATGAACGTCCCGTTTTGGTGAGAAATCTTGTGAAGACGTGAAAACGCCCAAACGGTCCGACGACCTTTCCAGACTGGTCATCGAGTATCAAGTCTTCAAAACTATCGCCATGGCCCGAATTTGTCTCCCTGAAAATCGTTGGGACGGGTTCGGCGGACAGCAAATCGTTTCGATCGCGGAGTCAGATGATGTCGACAGGGCCGTGGACCGCGTGGCGCGATCGCCCCGATCTTCTGCTGCAGAAACTCTGGGACGAACTGGCGCGCGGGGCCTACGACGCAACAGCCGCCTGCCATTGGCCGACGCTAGCCACCGTGGAAGATGGCGAGCCCCGTGCGCGCACTGTTGTGCTTCGTGAAGTGAATCGCGAGGCGCGGCTCCTCATCTGTCAGGTTGATAATCGCTCGCCGAAAGTCGCACAGATCGAGCAGCAACCGATCGCGGAATGGGTCTTTCATGATCTTGCCGCCCGCTGGCAATTGCGGGCACGGGGAGCGACCCGCATCCATCGCGACGACGACCTCGCCGATCGCCGCTGGGCCGAAACGCCTGCCCCCGGCCGCGCGATGTATCTAGCCCCCCATGCGCCGGGCACGCCACTGCCGGGTCCGGAGGTCAATCTGCCCGACAATATTGACCTGCGTACGCTGACCCTCGCGGAGACAGAAGCCGGGCGGGCGAACTTCTGCGTCCTGGCCACGACGGTAACGGACTTCGATCTCTACGATCTGGACCCCGCAGGGCATGTGCGCCACCGCTGGACGTGGAACGGGCAAGGTTGGGACGGATGCTGGATCGCGTCGTGAGCCTCCGTCAAAACCCGGTTGGCTCTCTCAGTCCCCTGCAATTTCAGGTTTGTTTCGAGCGTCCAGAGGGTTTTGACTGAATACAGTGTCACTCCTGCACGGCGGCCTGAAGCAGAATCACTTCCTGAACAGGCCCCTCCGAGCTGAGCGTCTGCCACGAAGCTAGCACCTCGGGCTCACCTGACTTGAGCAGTACGGTGGTCGAAAACGTCAACTGCTGTGTCCCCGGCGTTCGCGGCATTTCATCGGCATCCGAGGCAGACGGCGTGGGGGGAGACAGTTTGGTTTGTTCGATCTTCAACTCGACCAGAATCTTGCCGCTCGAGGTCCGCCGCGCGGTCGCCGAGTACAGCGTTCCGACTGATTGTCGTTCGACGATCATTTGCCGCGAGAGTCCGCCGCGATTGTCGGGAAATCCGGTCATCCGTCCCGTCGGAATGGCGACCATTTCACCCGCCTGCAATGTCGCCGGCGTATTCTCAACCGTGTTCAAGCCGACACGGCTGTAACGCAAGAGGCCCCCAGCTTTGGAGAGTTCCTCCAGGTCGGCCAATGTCTCTGGCGGCGTCTCGGCCAGCAGTGTTCCCGCTCCCGCGGCCGTGACAATTGTCAGGCGAATTGAGACTTCGGGATCGGCCCGGTTGGCAAAGTGGATCGCGCTGGGAACCGCCGCTTCAGCGGGTTTGTCCTGGGCTCGGCCGGTGCTCGGGAGGCAGCATCCGAGACAGCAGATTGCCGCGAGGCCGCGGAACAGCATGGGAACGGTGTTCATGGTCGATGTCCTCGTGAAAGTCATCCCGATCGGGATAGAACAGTGAAGCGACCGGATACGTGGTCAAACGGCCTGATTACCGAGAAGTGGGAGGGCGCTGGTTCACCCTACTCCGGTCGTCCCGGTTGGTCGAACAATTTCTTCGACATCAAGAACATAAAAACGTATACTGATGGGACGGCCCTTGCCGCCGGACGCTTGATTTGCGCGCGGGCCACGGTCGACTGCCCTCCGGGATCTGCTCCTGATTTGCCCTCCAGATGACATTCGTGCGGACACCAGACTGATGAAGTGGCGAGTTGTTGCTGCGACTGTGCTCGTTCTTGCCCTGGGCTCGACCGGCTGGACCGAAGAGCCCATTTCGTTCAATCGCGATGTGCGGCCGATTCTCTCCAATCACTGTTACCAGTGTCATGGCCCCGACGAGAAACATCGCGAAGGCGGCCTCCGGCTCGATGGCCGAGATGCCGCGCTGGCGAAGCTGGAGTCGGGTCAGACGGCGATCGTCCCTGGCGACACGTCCGCCAGTCATGTCATCGCGCGGATCACCGCGAGTGACCCGTCGACCATCATGCCTCCGCCGGAAATCGGTAAGCCGCTGTCGCCAGCACAGATCGACACCTTGAAAAAATGGATCGCACAAGGAGCCGAGTACCAGGGGCACTGGGCCTTTCTGTCACCTACCGACGCTGCGCCGCCCGATATTGCCCGCCCCGAATTTGTCCAGAACCCGATCGATCGCTTCGTCTTGAAGCGGTTGCAAACTGAAGGGCTGGAACCAGCGTCCGAGGCCGACCGCATGACACTGCTGCGCCGCGTGACGCTCGATCTGACCGGCTTGCCGCCGACGCCAGCCGAAGTCGACGCCTTCCTGAACGATGCCAGTCCCAACGCCTACGAAAAGGTGGTCGACCGGCTGCTGCAATCGCCTCGCTACGGCGAACACATGGCCCGTTACTGGCTCGATGCGGCCCGGTATGGCGACACGCATGGTCTCCACCTGGACAACGAGCGTTCGCTGTGGCCCTATCGCGATTGGGTCATTGATGCGTTCAACTCCAACAAGCCCTTCGATCAGTTCACCGTCGAACAGATTGCGGGCGATCTGCTGCCCGAAGCCTCGCGCGACCAGAAGATCGCGTCGGGATTCAATCGCTGTAACGTGACGACCAGCGAAGGGGGAAGCATCAACGACGAAGTGCTGGTGCGCTATGCCGTCGACCGGACCGAAGCGATCGGCACGATCTTCATGGGCCTGACTCTCAACTGCAGCGTGTGTCACACCCACAAGTTCGATCCCATCACCCAGAGCGAGTTCTACGGTCTGTACGCGTTCTTCAATTCGCTCGCCGACGCTGCGATGGACGGCAATGCGCTGCTGCCGCCGCCATACATCAAGTTGCCGACTTCCGAGCAGGAATCGGCGATGAGCGAACTGGATCAGAAGATCGCCGCGACGAATGCGGAGATCACAGCCGCCGTTGCAAAGGCCGCTGCTGAATACCAGGATCCGGCCGACGCCGATGTTCCCGCAGACGCCCTCAGCGTACTACGGCAAGAATATATCTGGATCGACGATGCGCCGCCGGCCGGTGCACAATTGCAGCCAAACGCGGGCGAATGGCGGTTTGTGAGCGAACCCGTGAAGCCCTTCAGCGGGCAGACCTCGCACGTTCGATCGGCTGCTGGCCTCACGCAGCACTTCTTCACCGGTGCGACACCGCCGTTGCCGATCGGCGCGGGCGATTCCTTCTTCACCTACGTGTATCTCGATCCGGCCAATCTGCCCAAAACCATCATGCTGCAGTTTAACGATGGCAGTTGGGAGCACAGAGCCTACTGGGGCGAAAATGCCATCGCCTGGGGAGCGGACGACTCGCAGTCGCGACGCCGCATGGGCGATCTTCCCCCGGCGGGACAATGGACCAAGCTGGAAGTTCCCGTCGAGTCGGTCGGCCTCACGTCCGGCTCCGTAGTCAACGGCTGGGCCTTCACGCAGCTCGACGGAACCGTCTACTGGGACAAGTCGGGCCTGAAGACCCGCGAACTGGGTGGCGGCTATGACTCGCTCAAAGAGTGGATCGAGTTCGCGGCCAAGGCCGATGCCAAGGTCGTTCCGCAGGACATTATCAACATCGCGAAGGTCGAACCCGACAAGCGGAACGACGACCAGAAGAATCGCCTGCGCGATCACTTCCTGCGGAACGTGCATGCGGATTTGCGAGGAACATTCGATCCGCTCAACCAGCGCCTGGATTCCTTGAACCAGCAGAAAACCCAGTTAGACAATCAGATTCCCGCGACCATGGTTTCGGAAGACCTAGCCCAGCCGCGCGAAGCCTTTGTGCTGGTGCGTGGCGCCTACGACAAGAAGGGCGATAAGGTTGAGCGCGGGGTTCCCAAGGTCTTCCCACCGCTGCCCGAAGGCGCGCCGGTGAACCGATTGGGGCTGGCCCGATGGCTGACGATGCCCGGACATCCGCTGACGGCCCGTGTGACGGTGAATCGATACTGGCAGCAGTTCTTCGGCACCGGAATCGTCAAGACAGCCGAGGATTTCGGATCACAGGGAGAATGGCCCAGCCATCCCGACCTGCTCGATTGGCTGGCCACTGAATTCATCCGGTCTGGCTGGAACGTGAAGGAGATGCACAAGCTCTTGGTCATGTCGGGAACCTATCGACAGTCGTCGAAGGTGACACCGGAATTGCTCGCGAAAGATCCTGAGAATCGGTTGCTCGCGCGCGGTCCCCGCTTCCGTCTCGACGCCGAGTCAATCCGCGATTCGCTGCTGTTCATCAGCGGCTTGCTCGTGGAGCGGGACGGCGGCAAAAGCGTGAAGCCTCCGCAGCCGGAAGGAGTCTGGGAAGCGGTCGCCTTCGTGGGAAGCAACACCCGGCAGTTCTCGGCTGATTCGGGAGCGGCCATCTATCGCCGCAGTTTGTATACGTTCTGGAAGCGGACCAGCCCGCCGCCGATGATGCTGGCGTTCGATGCTCCCAGCCGTGAAAGCTGTACCGTCCGCCGGGCGCGCACCAACACGCCGCTCCAGGCGCTGGCGCTCATGAACGAACGCCAGTCGATTGACGCGGCCCGCAAATTCGCTGAACGCATCATGACGGAAGGTGGCGACCAGACCGCCGGTCGGATCGATCATGCGTTCCGCGCGGCGCTCGGTCGACCGGCCACCTCGCGCGAGCAGGACGTTTTGCAGCGGGTGCTGACCAGCCAGAAAGAGATCTTCGCCGCCGACCCAAAAGCGGCCGAAGAACTGGCCAACTATGGCGACGCCCCGCGCCCGGGAACAATGGAGGTGGCCGATTTCGCCGCCTGGACCATGGTGGCTAATCTGATTCTGAATCTCGATGAGCTGGTGACGAAGGAATAAGGGCGGGAGGGAACCGATGGCAACAACCGTGGGAATGAGCTACGAAGTCCTGGATCGAATGGTGCTGGCCGTGGAACTCGTTCGTCAACGTCTGATCCGATCGACCACCGCATTACGAAACGCCGGAATTCGCTATGCCGTGATTGGCGGAAACGCGGTTGCCGCGTGGGTTGCCAAGGTCGATCCGGACGCAGTCCGAAATACTGCCGACGTGGACCTTCTGCTCGCTGCCGACGATCTCGACGCCGCGCGTGTTGCGATGGAGAATGCGGGGTTTGTCTACCGTCACTCTGCCGGAATCGACTTCTTTCTGGATGGTCCGGACGGGAAGTTCCGCAGCGCGGTCCACATCATTAAGGCGGGCGAACCGGTCAAGAGTGCCGATCTCTTTCCCGCCCCCTCGCTGGACGAAAGTGTTCCCGGCGATGAGTTTCAGCTTGTTACTTTTGAAGCCCTCGTGCGCATGAAGCTCGTTGCCAATCGCATCAAAGACAAGACCCATCTGATGGACATGATCGACGTCGGCCTGATCGATGCGTCGTGGCCGGCGAAGTATCCCGAACCGCTTGCGAGCCGATTGCAGGAACTGCTCGACAACCCCGACGGCTGATCCGATACGACCGCCGACAAATCGAAGCAACACAAATCGGACAATTCTTTGGACCACGCCATGAACGCCTTCGAATCGCTACGGATGCAGATGTCGCGACGGTACTTCTTCAACCGGTCGGCGACCGGACTAGGGGCCGTGGCGCTCGGATCGATTTTGAACCCAAACCTCTTTGCGGCCACGCCGTCGTCACCCATCCCGGCTGATGGGGGATTTGGGTCGATGCCCTCGTTGCACCATGTGCCCAAGGCGAAACGGATCATCTGGCTGTTCATGGCCGATGGTCCGTCGCAGTTGGATCTGTGGGACTACAAGCCGGGTCTCAAGGACTGGTTCGATAAGGATCTGCCCGAGTCCGTCCGCAACGGTCAGCGCATTACGACCATGACCTCGGGCCAGGCGCGGTTTCCGATTGCTCCGTCGCTGTTCAATTTCAGTCAGCATGGCGATCACGGCGCGTGGATCAGCGAACTGATGCCCCACATGGCTCAGCGGGCGAACGACATCGCCATCGTCAAGTCGATGCACACCGAGGCGATCAATCACGACCCGGCGATCACGTTTATCACGACCGGCAGCGAGATCCCCGGCAGGCCGTCGTTGGGGGCGTGGCTGTCGTATGGGATTGGCAGCCCGAATCAGGACTTGCCGTCGTTCGTCGTGCTCATTTCACGGATTGCCAGCGGCGCGCAAACTCAGGCCCTGTTTTCGCGGCTGTGGGGCTCGGGCTTCCTTCCCACCAAGCATGCCGGGGTGTCGTTGCGATCGGCGGGCGACCCGGTCCTCTACCTGTCGAACCCGCCCGGCGTCACTGCGGCCAGTCGGCGCAACATGCTCGATGGGCTGGTGGAACTGAACCAGGAACGCCTGGGAGCGGTGGGCGATCCCGAGATCGCCGCGCGCATCGCCCAGTACGAAATGGCGTTCCGGATGCAGACTTCGGTCCCGGACCTCGTGAACATCGCCGACGAGCCCAAGCACGTCCTCGACCTGTACGGTCCCGAGGTCACGGAACCGGGCACCTTCGCCTACAACTGCCTGCTGGCCCGCCGCATGGCCGAGCGCGGCGTCCGATTCTCTCAGGTCTTTCTGCGCGGGTGGGACCATCACGGCGGACTCCCGCATAACATCCGCCAGTTGTGCAAGGCGGCTGACCAGCCCTGCGCGGGGCTCATTCAAGACCTCAAACAGCGCGGCCTCCTGGATGACACGCTCGTCGTCTGGGGCGGCGAATTCGGCCGCACGGTCTACAGCCAGGGAACCCTCACGAAAGAGAACTACGGCCGCGATCACCATCCGCGCAACTTCACCATGTGGTTCGCCGGGGGCGGGATCAAACCGGGGATTGTCCACGGCGAAACGGACGACTTCAGCTACAACGTCACCGAGAAGCCGGTTCATGTCCACGACCTCAACGCGACGATCCTGCATCTGCTCGGAATCGATCACGAAAAGCTGACGTTCCGTTTCCAGGGCCGGGATTTCCGACTGACGGACGTGCACGGCAAGGTCGTGACCGACCTGCTTGCTTGAGGCCTTTGTTCGGCAGGCGATCGCCATCGCTCGACGGACTTGGAAACCCTAACACAACCGGTTGTGCCTGTCTGAAGCCTGCGGAACGCCGGGAAAACACCTCATTGCACAGAGGTTGCGTTAGATCACTCAGTGCGTCAGCGACGGCACGGGCCGTAGGCTCAGCGTCGATTCGTGCAGGAGGGCATCGCGACCATTCACGGCGGCCGTTTCGGTCGTGACATGCACCGGCAGCGTGACGGTGAAAGTGCTTCCCTTGCCGAACTCGCTGACAAGCGAAATCTCGCCCCCTAAAAGCCGGCAGAGTTCGCGGACGATCGATAGGCCCAGCCCTGTCCCTTCGTACTCACGGGTCAGGTTGTTGTTCGGTCCGGTCTGAGATCTTCCCTGCCGGAACTTCTCGAAAATCCGCTCCTGGTCTTCGAGCGGAATGCCGATGCCCGTGTCTTCGACGATCAGCGCGATCGAAGTCTGGTCGACGGCTCGCGCGCGAACTTCCACCCGCCCCGCTTCAGGCGTGAACTTGATCGCGTTCGACAACAGGTTCGACAGAATCTGCTGGAGCTTGCCCACGTCCTGGTACAACAGCGGAATTCCCGGATCGACATTCCACGACAGGGCGAGCGACTTCTTCTCGGACAAGGGAACCATCGACACGCACACTCGTTCCAACAGGTCGGCGAGCGAGAACTCCACTGGATGCAGTTCCATTTTGCCCGCTTCGATCTTGGCGAGATCGAGGACGTCGTTAATCAGGTTCAACAGACTGCGGCCGGACGCCTGAATGTTGGCCACGTATCGCCGCTGCTTGTCGGGAAGCTGCGCCGACGCCAGCAGCACGTCGCTGAACCCCAGAATCGAATTGAGCGGCGTCCGCAGTTCATGGCTCATCGTCGCCAGGAAGTCGTTCTTCATGTTATTGAGTTCGAACAGCCGCAGGTTGGCCTGCGCCAGTTCGTCGACCTTCAGTTCGTAGCCGCGATTGAGCAGTTGCAGTTCTTCCTGCACGTTCACCAGATGCCGCAACATGCGGTTGAAGGCGTGGCTGAGCTCTTCGAATTCGTCGCCGGTGCGAATGTCGGCCCGCTGGTCGAGACTGCCGCGGGCAATGGAGTCGCTGACATCTTTCAGGTGCAGCACCGGCTTGACGATGACGTAGCGCACGATTGCATACGCCGCGAGCATGGCGAGAAACGCGGTGACAATGGCGGTGGCCAGGAGGATCGCCGTGTTCCAGGCGAGCGCGCGGTTGGTCTTTGCCAGCGGAAACGAGATCTTCACGATCCCCAGCAAATCCCCGGTCGCCAGATCGTGCGCGCGTCGATCGCGGGCGCGATGACAATCGATGCAGGACTCGGAAGCGTAAACCCCGGCGTAGTATTGGTATTCCTGCTTGTCGCGATCGCGGACCACGCGGTCGACTTCTTTCTTGCCGTTCCGAATGCTCTCAAACGCGCGATAGCCGGCCGTGTCGATGGGACGCGTGGTGGGGTCGGTCAATTCGGCCTTCATCAGGGCCCAGTCGTAGTCGCGAAAATCCTCGGGCTTCAGTTCCCGGGACATGGCCACGACGCTGTCGGCGATGCTGACGTCGCGACGGACCCCTTCGGACCAGACCCAGTGCTTTTCCATGATGACCGTGGGGACGAGCAGCCGCGCGGTCGTCAGGTTCTGGTCGAACACCAGTTGCGTCGTCTGGCGGGCATAAAAGTAGAAACTTCCCGTAATCAGCAGCAGTAGCCCGCTGCCGAACAGAAAGCGGCATTTTCGCTCGAGGCTGGTTTCACCCAGCAGCCGTTTGATCGTCCGATACGACATGAGCGCCCGTCGAAACCCCGTTGGCGTCCCCCACAAAACCTGGAATTCCGGGGACCGTCCGGGTGTTCACAGAGTTGTGACCTTGCCAGACCGTACCGTCAGCATCCGGGGAGAGACGATTTCTCGCAAGGGCAGTCGGTTGGAAAACGGCTGGTAGTCGTGGTTGGTGACAGAGAGAGAGGGGGATTGAAAGGCAGCGCTCCCCGTTGGGTCGCGGCTAAGGGGGGCGGTCCGCGCTGCGGGGGAGTACCATGGTTTTGTCGTCGAGGGTCGAATGTCCAGAGTCGAAAGAGAAAGGCCGACAGAATGCGGTGATTTCCTCGACTCTGGACACTCGACCCTCGACTCAATCCCCACTGATGCTTGAAGTCCTGCCTCCATGACCGATCCGCTCTGGATGTCCCGCGAACGCCTCATCGACCATCAGCTTGAGCGGCTGAACCGGCTCGTTGAGCATGTCGTTCCAGCAAACGCCTTCTGGACAGAACGACTCAGGGCCTCGGGGTTTGATGGGGGGCGGAAGTTGACTTGGGATGCGTTTCAGCAATTGCCGCTGACGAGCAAATCCGACCTGGCGGCCGATCAGCTTCAGTTTCCGCCGTATGGCCGCAATCTGTCGGCTCCGCTCGCCAGTTACACCCGGTTGCATCAGACATCGGGGACAACCACCGGGCAGCCGCTACGATGGCTCGATACCCCCGCCAACTGGAGCTGGATTCTCGATTGCTGGGACGCCATCTATCGGCTGGTTGAACTCACGCCGGATGATCGCCTCTGTTTTCCGTTTTCATTCGGTCCCTTTTTGGGGTTCTGGGCCGGGTTTGAAGGGGCGGCTCGGCAGGGTCGGCTGGTGCTGGCCGCGGGAGGAATGTCGAGCGAGGCCCGGCTGCGACTCATTGCCGATAACCAGGCAACCCTCCTCGGCTGCACGCCCACGTACGCGCTGCGGCTGGCGGAAGTCGCGGTCGCGCAGGGGATCGATCTGCCGCGATCATCCATCCGCGCGGTGCTGGTTGCTGGGGAACCGGGCGGTTGCCTTCCCTCGGTCCGCGAGCGTCTCGAATCCACCTGGGGCGCGCGGGTCTTCGATCATTGGGGAATGACGGAAATCGGTCCGCTGGCGACGGAAGCCGCCGATGAACCTGCGTGCCTCACCGTCCTTGAGACCGAGTGCATCGCCGAGATTCTCGATCCGCAATCGGGCTCCCCCGTGGCGAACGGCGAACTGGGTGAGCTCGTTATCACCAACTTCGGGCGGATCGACTCGCCCGTCATTCGTTATCGGACTGGCGACCTGGTCCGGGCAGCCGTCGAATCCCATCCGAGCGGACGCATCCTGCTGCGACTCCCCGGCGGCGTGTTGGGCCGTGTCGATGACATGCTCATCATTCGTGGAAACAACGTCTTCCCGTCGAGCCTGGAAGCCGTGGTGCGCGAATTCACCGAGATTGCGGAATTTCGCATCGTCGTCAGTCGCCAGCGGGAAATGGACCATCTGCGACTGGACATTGAGCCGATCCCGGAGGCGACCGATCACGATGACCTTCTGCTTCGTGTGAAGCAAAAAATCCAGGAGCGGCTTAGCTTTCAGGCCGAAGTTCGCGCGGTTTCCACCGGAACTTTGCCCCGATTTGAAATGAAAGCCCGCCGGGTGGTTCGCGAGCCATGAACAGAGCGTCTTGCGCTCCGATCATAACTATTTTCAAGGAAATGGGTTATGGCGCGAAAAAGCGTCGGCGAAGAATGAGGGGTTGTCCCCGCGACCCCGACACTTTGTCCAGGATCTCCTGTCGATTCGCCATGGAAAAGACGAAACTCGTCGACGTATAATTACGATTGAGTGTGAGTATCCGCTAGACTGCCTGCCTTCACCCGCCTGCCACACCGGGAGCCTTCCCATGCCAATCATGACCAGCCGCCGAGAATTCCTGCGACACCTGGGTGTCAGCGCCGCGGTTCTCCCCTTCGCGTTCAATCTGCCGGGGCTCGCCTGGGCAAGTACCGGTACGCGGAAGCAGCGGCTGGTCGTTCTGTTCAGCCCGAACGGCGTGATTCCCTCGGCCTTCTGGCCCGAGCAGGAAGGGGCCGAGTTCACGCTGGGTGAGTCGGTCGCTCCGCTGGAACCGTTTAAAGATCGCCTGCTGTTCCTGAACGGCGTCTGCGACAAGGTTCGCGGCGACGGCGACAACCACATGCGCGGCATGGGTTGCCTGCTGACGGGGATCGAACTCTTTCCCGGCAACATCCAGGGTGGTTCGCATACGCCGGCCGGTTGGGCCAGCGGTCTGTCGATCGATCAGGAAATCAAGAACTACCTCCAGTCGAAGCCCGAAACCCGCACGCGGTTCGGCTCGCTCGAATTCGGCGTGATGGTCCCCGACCGGGCCGATACGTGGACCCGCATGTCGTATTCGGCCGGCAACAAGCCGATTACGCCTGTCGACGACCCCTACCAGATGTTCCAGAAGCTCTACGGCCGCCTGAAAGACCAGTCGGCGCTGCGGAGCGTTCTCGATGACGTGCAGGCCGATCTCAAGAAGCTGGAAAATGCTGTCTCGGCCGAAGATCGCCGCATTCTGCAGGAACACGCCACGCTCGTTCGCGAGATGGAACGCGAACTGGCGGCCGCGAAGGAATCAGACCTCGATCATCCGGTTCCCGAACTCGAACCGGGGATTCGCGAAGAAAACGACAACATGCCGCGGCTGTCGCGGATGCAGATCGACCTGATGGTTCAGGCGTTCCAAGCCGACTTCAACCGGATCGCCACGTTCCAGTTCACGAACTCGGTCGGCCAGGCGAAGATGCGCTGGATCGGCGTCGAGGAAGGTCATCACGAACTGTCGCACGAACCCGATAGCAACGAAGATGCCAAGGCCAAGCTGACCAAGATCAACCATTGGTACTGCGAGCAGCTTGCGTACCTGTGTCAGAAGCTGGCCGACACGCCGGAAACCGATGGCAGCGGGTCGATGCTCGACAACACGACCATCATCTGGACCAACGAACTGGGCAAGGGGAATTCCCACACGCTCGACAACATTCCGTTCCTGCTGGTCGGCGGCGGACTCGGTTTCCAGATGGGACGTTCATTGAAGTTGCCCAAGGTGCCGCATAACCGGCTGCTGGTTTCGCTCGCCCATGGGTTCGGGCACCACATCGAGACGTTCGGCAATCCCGAGTTCTGCAAGGACGGGCCGCTGACCGGTCTGACGTAGCGTTCCCCGTTGGGTCGCGGCTAAGCATGAATCAATTCCCCGCCGCGCGACGTCCTGTCTTTGAGCAGGTTCCCCAGACGCTGCGCCGGTCGGTTCATTGCGAAGTGATCTCCGGCGCGGGGTTTGGCTCGCGGTGGCACTTTCACCCGGAACTGCAATTCACGCTGATCGAACGCGGGACCGGTTACCGCCTCGTTGGCGACAATCTCCGACGGTTTTCAGCCGGCGATGTTGTCTTTCTCGGACCCGATCTGCCGCACATCTGGCAGGCCGATCCCAGCCAGTCGGCGGGAGAGCCGTTGTCAGCCGTCATCGTGCAATTTCCGGCCGAACTGCTGACAGGGTGGTCGAAAGAGTCAGCCGACTTTCTACCCCTGCGCAAGCTCCTCAAACGGGCTGGTCGCGGCCTGGAACTGACCGGCGAACTGCGGACGATCGCCCATGATCTCCTCGCGGCGGCCCCCAAAGCGTCCATGCTGCGCCGCATTGTCATCGTGCTTGATGTGCTCGATCGCATGACGACCTCGAACGAATCTCGCACGCTGTGCAGCCCCAATTTTGCGCCGGCCCTCGACGCGATGGACGAAGAGCGGGTGCAGGCGGTCTGCGATTACCTGCAGCGGCATCTCGCCGAGCCGATCTACCTCGCGGAGGCGGCTCGTGTTGCCCATCTGAGCGAAGGGGCCTTCAGCCGTTTCTTTCACAGCCGGACCGGACGCACATTCGCCCAGTTCGTCTCGGAATTGCGCATCGGCCGGGCCTGCGAACTGTTGGCGAACACGGACCAGCCCATCACCGACATCGCCTGGGACTGCGGCTTCTCCAACCTGTCGCTGTTCAACCGCCAGTTCCGCCGCCAGCAGGGGATGACCCCCCGCGATTACCGCAAGTCGCTGGCACTCCGCGACGGAGCGTGACTGAACGGGTCTCAATCCCCCTTCTTCTGCTCCTTGGCCCACGTATCCTTGAGTGTCACCGTGCGGTTGAAGACCGGATGTCCGGGCTTCGAGTCCTGGTCGACGCAGAAGTAGCCTAGGCGCTCGAACTGGCAGCGGTCGCCAACGGCCAGGTTGGCGAGGGCCGGTTCCAGCTTCGCGTCGGTGTTGACGGTGAGCGAGTTGGGGTTGAGATAGCTTCGCCAGTCGGCGTCTTCGGGAATCTCCGACAGGTCGGGGACTGTGAACAGCGTCTCGTATAGACGCACCTCGGCGGGAATCGCGTCAGCCGCACTGACCCAGTGAATGGTGGCTTTCACCTTGCGGCCATCGGGAGAGTTGCCGCCGCGGGTCGCCGGGTCGTAGGTGCAGCGCAATTCGACAATCTGGCCGCTCGCGTCCTTCACCACTTCCTGGCACGTGATGAAGTAGCCCCACCGCAGCCGCACTTCGCGTCCGGGTGCCAGGCGGAAGAACTTCTTCGGGGGATCTTCCAGGAAGTCGTCATGTTCGATGAACAGTTCACGGCCGAAGGGAATCTGCCGCGTCCCGGCGGAGGGATCTTCGGGGTTGTTAACGGCGTCCAGCGTCTCGGATTGTCCTTCCGGATAGTTCGTAATGACAACCTTGAGCGGCTTGAGGACCGCCATGTATCGCGGCGCGGTTCGGTTCAAGTCGTTGCGGATGGCGTTCTCGAGAACGACCAGGTCGGTCATGCCGTTGAACCGAGTGACGCCGATGTCGTCGCAGAACGCGCGAATGGCTGATGGCGGATAGCCCCGGCGGCGGATACCGGCAATCGTCGGCATGCGCGGATCGTCCCAACCGGCGACCGTTTCGCTCTCCACGAGTTCGAGCAGCTTGCGCTTGCTCATCATGGTGTAGGTGAGGTTCAGCCGCGCGAATTCAATCTGCTGCGGATGATGAATGTCGCCGACCGAGTCGATCAGCCAGTCGTAGAGTACGCGATGGACCTCGAACTCCAGCGTGCAGATCGAGTGGGTGATCCCTTCGATCGAGTCGCTGTAGCCATGCGCGAAGTCGTACATCGGGTAGATGCACCAGTCGTCTCCCGTGCGATGATGGTGCGCATGGCGGATGCGGTACAGAATGGGGTCGCGCATCAGCATGTTCGGGTGCGCGAGATCGATCTTCGCTCGCAGCACGTGCGCGCCGTCGGCGAATTCCCCAGCCCGCATCCGCCGGAACAGGTTGAGGCTCTCTTCCGAAGGGCGATCGCGATACTTGCCGGGCGATCCCGCCTGCGTCACCGTTCCCCGGTTCTGGCGAATCTCTTCCAGAGTGGAACTGTCGACGTACGCTAGCCCCTTCTGAATCAAAAGTTCAGCCCACTGATAAAGCTGCTCGAAGTAGTCGCTGGCGTAGTACACGCCGTCCCATTCAAACCCCAGCCAGCGGACGTCGTCCATGATGGAGTTGACGTATTCGACATCTTCCTTGGTGGGGTTGGTGTCGTCGAATCGCAGATTGCACTTCCCGCCGTACTTGAGTGCCGTGCCGAAGTTCAGGCAGATCGACTTGGCGTGGCCCAGGTGGAGGTAGCCGTTCGGTTCCGGGGGGAAGCGGGTATGCACGCGGCCGCCGAAGCGACCGGCGCGGTTGTGCTCGTCAATGATTTCGTGAATGAAGTTGCGAGGCTTCTCGACGGGTGCCGTCTCGTCCGTGGACATATCAAACTTTCCTGGGTCGGCGGCCGGCCCTGGCCCGCCGCGCGTTCAAAGAATCGGATCGCCGAAGCGAGAGTTCAGTCGTTGTCACAGCGGGTTTGGCCGCCGTCTTTCACTCGTGTTGTGGCCGAAACAGGGCCGCGAATCAAGATTGGCGCGGCGACTGGCCAAGCGGCAAGCCGTCCTTCAGCAGCCACAAACCGCCTGCGGCCACCACCAGCACGAGAAACGCCCACGACGGACCAATCCACGAACCGAGCAGCGTGAGTGCGACCAGTCCCGCCGCCAGGGACAGGCCACGGGAGGAGTTCCAGGCGAAGAGCGGTTCCACGAGGAGCACGGCGAGAACCAGCCACAGGCACAGCCGCATGCCGGGGTGTCCGCGCGGTTCGACGGCTTGAGCGGTCGCGAACGTTGCAGTGGCAGGCTCCGACCGTTCCCCCGCGTTCAGCAGGCTGCTCACCACCGTTTGCGGGAGCCTCGTCAGGTCGCTTTCAATCGGATCGGGATTGATCGCGAAGCCCGACTCGGGAAGGTCCGCGCTGGCGTGCGACAGGCGGTAAAAGCCCGATGTCTCCAGCGGAACCGAGATCCAATCGGTTCCCTCATCGCCCTCGTCATGCAGGACATCAATCGTCTGACCCGACGGACCAGTCAGCGTCGGCGGCTGTTTCTGCGTTCCTAAGACGGGAAGCCGCCAGACTGTTCCCGGGAGTCCCTGTCGCGGCGCCCAGCGTTCCCCGGCTGCGAAACGGACAGTTTCGTGCATCAGGGGGACGAAGCTATGCCCCCACACCGGCCACGTTCCCCAGTCGCGATCGAGCGTGGTGGTGACCAGCACAATTCGGCCGCGACCCAGCGAGCGCGTCAGAATCGCCGGATCGCCGGTGCTGAACTTCAGAGCTGTCTGAATGCCCTGTCCGGGCAGCGGCTCCATCCGCAGATACGCGAACGTGCGAGTGGTCTCGAAGCCGGTATTCGGGTTGCCTCGAAATAGCGCGATGATCGGGTGATCGCCGTCCCCGATCCGAATTGATAGAAACTGCTCAGGCTGGTCCGGGTTCCCCGCAGCTCGGCGATTTGTACCGGAAACAGTGGCTGTCCTCCTCCGGTCAGGCTCGCCTGAAGGTCCGCGGGCGAAGCGCGATCGCCGGGAGCAATGACGACGCCTCCACCCTGCGCGACATACCGGCGAAGGACGCTCAGTTCGCGTTCCGTGAGGCGGGCTAGATCGCAGAGAAAGACGACATCGTACGGGGCCAGATCGGTCCGCAGAAAGTCGGCTTCCGGAATGGTGGTCGTTCGGAACGTGGCCCGATTTCGCGGCAGCGCCGGGTCCGGGTTGAGGGCGAGTTCGACGAAATCGGTCGCGCGACCCATCGGTTCCTGCGACTGGCGGCCATTGACCAGCAGGATCTCCAGACCGTTCCGCACTGGAATGACCACTCGCCGGAAGTTGTCTGCGGGAAGTGCGTCTTCGCCGCAGCGAATCTCGATCTGGCGGTCGCCCGCAGGGAGCGATGTGCGGAATTCGACCAGCGTTTCCTGGTTCGCGGCCAGCGGAACGGTGCGGACGTCGTTCAAACGCCCATCCACGTAAAGTTCGACCTTGCGGGGGCCGGGAGATTCGGGACCGGATGTACGAATTGACGCCACCACGCTCAAGGGCTGGTTGGCGAGAATCATGGTCGGCGACACGCGCAGATCGGCTATCGACACATTGCCCGAGGCCTGTGTCTCGGGCAGATCGCCAAAGACACGGGCCTCCTTTCCGAGAGTTTGCAACAGCGAGCGTACGCGCGTGGCGGCCCCTTCGTCGGCCGGTTGCCAGGTCTGGCCCTGCCAGTCGGTCAGCAGGTGAACTTCCTTGAGCGGGAAGCGTTCGTCGGACTCGCAGAGTCGCCTGACCTCTTCGAGGACGGAGGCCGCGTCGCCCCGTTCATCGAGCGGCGTGAGCTGCTGCAATTCGTAGCGCACTTCGGCCGGGTCGAACGCGGTCTGGCGGATGACGACATGCGGCGGGCGGGCCGACAACCGGACCAGGTGCCAACCATCCCCCGCCTTCGATTCGTCCAGCAACCGCTCGGCCCGATCAAGCATTTGCCGAAACATTGTCCTGCTGTTCAGTTCTTCCTGAACGCTCATCGTCGTGTCGATGACCAGGATTCGCAGCCTGGGAGGCTGTTCAAATCCCAGTGTCGGACCGGCCTGCCACACGGGATCAGAAAGAGCCAATGCCGCCAGCGCCAGACCGGCGGTCCGCAGGGCCAGGAGCAGCCAGCGGTCCATCCGCAGTCGACGCTTCCGCTGCCGCAGAGCCGCCTGCAGAAACTGCATGGCTGCCCAGCGAGTTTCCTGAAATCGCCGCCGCGACAGAAGGTGGATAATCAGCGGAATGGCTGCCAACGCGAGACCGGCGAGCAGCCACGGGTTCGTGAACACCAGCGCCAGAAGCGGACTTTGCCAGACCATGACTTCGGTTATAGGCCGCGCTCATGGCTCAAACAAGGAGACCCTTCGTCGTTGAAGGAGGGCGTCAATGGCCAAATGGATTTTCTCAGAACCGGGAATGCAAGTTTTGGATTCGCGGTCGTCAGCAGATCTCCTCCGACACCGGATGACGGAACTGCTTGCAGTGATGGCCCCAGAGGAAACGGGGGCAGCGATAAACCCTCCGAGCGCAGCCCAGGAATTGAACAGGTCACAAAATGTCAACAGTCCGGCATGGAAATGTGTGCTTGACAAAATTGTTGGAACTGTCTTAATGGCATCTTGACGAGCTTGGCAATGGGGATTGCTGGGTTCGGATGGGACCGTTCTGTTTGACTTGGGGGCCCGGAATCGGACAAGCCGAGGACGGGAAAATAGAAAAACAGGCGGTTCTACGCAGTTTGTAAGAAATGGGTGTTCAAGTAGGCGTTTCTGGTCTGTCTGGCTTGGTTGGAAGCGGCACATCTGGCCGTCTCCTGTTCGAGCGTGACAGGTTTGGAAGCCGATAGCATTGAAGGACGCTGTCCATCCGCGGTGGAGAAGGTCTATTCTCCCAGGCGGTTTGGCCGGTTGTCCTGAGTGTCACTCTCCAGCATGCACGGCTTGTCCGGGCATGGTGAATGGATTGGAGAGTGTGCGGCAAATTTGCTGTCCCGTGGTTGGCTGATGCGGGAACAGTGTTTCACACAGGCTCAGGCTATGACGGCTGGCCCCTCCATCCCGCGCATTGCCGTAACCGGACTGGGTGTTGTATCGCCCATCGGGATCGGTACTTCCGCGTTCTGGCAGAGCTTGATCGACGGCAAGTCGGGGATCGATACCGTCCGCTCGTTTCCGAGCGAAGGACTCCCCTCGAAGCTCGCCGCCGAAATTCGCGATTTCGACCCCTACGAACACATCTACCAGCCCAAGTTCATCAAGGCGATGTCTCGCGACATTCAGCTTGGCGTCTCGGCCGCCTCGATGGCGATGCGGGATGCCGGTCTACCGCGCGGGGCGGTTGATCCCGACCGGCTTGGCGTGGAATTTGGTGCCGGGCACATCTCCTATCAGCCGCAGCAGTTGATCGAAGCGGCCCGCGTGATGTTCGCGGACGGAGAAGAAAACGCCCTGGCTCGTCTGGCCTCCAGCGGGATGGAAACGATCCATCCGCTGTGGCTGCTCAAGCAGCTTCCCAACATGCCGGCCTGCCACGTGGCGATCGAACACGACGCGCGGGGCCCGAACAACACAATTACCGCCTGCGAATCGTCCGCCCTGCTCGCACTGGCAGAAGCGGTGAACGTCATCGAACGCGACGCGGCCGACGTGGTGATTGTCGGCGGCTGCAGTTCGCACATCGATCCGCTCGAAATGTCCCGGTTGAGCCTTTACGAGAGCCTCTCTCGCGAGGACGACCCGGAACGTGCCTGCCTACCCTTTGACCGCGATCGCGATGGAACCGTGGTCGGCGAAGGAGCAGCTTCGTTCGTCGTCGAACGATGGGACCATGCGGTTCGCCGCGGCGCGAACATCTACTGCGAGATTCTCGGCATCGGCTCGGGATGCGACGGAGCCGGTCCCCGTGGTCGCCAGGAAGCGGTCGGCCTGACGCGGGCCATCGATGCGGCTCTGCGTCGGTCGGGACTTTCGCCGCGCGACGTGGGCCATATGAACGCCCACGGCAAGGCGACCGATCGCGACGACATCGCCGAGTCGCGAGCCTACCAGCAGTCGTTTGGCACGCAGGCCGGGCGGATTCCGGTGACGGCTCTCAAGAGCTACTTCGGCCACTTCGGTGCCGGTTCGGGTGCAGTGGAACTGGCGGGAAGCCTGCTCGCCCTGCGTCATGGCTGGCTGCCGATGACGGTCAACTACCGCAATCCCGATCCACTCTGCCCGTTGAACGTGGTTCGTGCCGAGCCGATCCGGTGTGCCAGCAACGTCGCCATGAGCGTCAACCGGACGCGAAACGGCCAAAGCGCTGCGACGGTCATTCGCGCGGTGTAGCACCGCGTCGCCGATCGTGGATCGCGTTCTGTGAGACTGGCAAAACTCTGCCGCCCGTCATGTCGTTTTGATCGAATCTCCAGGACACGGCCGAATCTCTCTGCCGACATCTGGCGCGTTGCCGTGGTATGCTGACCACATGGATAGGTGACACGCCGGTTTGACTGGCGGCCTGATTCCAGAATCGCCGCGATCACCGCAGCTGCTCGATCGGCCAATCGAGGGACTTCGCCATGCGTCAAATGGGAATCGGCCTGACGTGTGGATGCGCGGCAGTCGTCCTCGTGGGCCTGCTTCCGGCCTCCGACGAACGCCCCACTTCATCCGGCGGCGTCACGATCGATAGCATCGTGCTCACCCTCGTTGAATCGGCCGAGATCGCGGCGCGCGATTCGGGGGTTCTGCAGAAGATCGAAGCGAAGGAAGGTTCCGCCGTCGACTCTGGCGAACTGCTCGCCACACTGGACGACGCCGAGCCGCGACTCGCTCTCGCCCGGGCCACGACGGAACTGGAACGAGTTCGCACGTTGGCCGAAAATGATCTGATTTTGCAGGCGGCGGTGAAGTCGCGCGACGTGGCGGCTGCTGATCTCAAGCGTTCGCTCGACTCGGTGGAACGCTATCCGAAGAGTGTCTCCGCCACGGAACTCGATCGACTGCGGTTGCTCGCCGATAAGGCGGATCTCGAGGTGGAACAGGCGCGGGTCGATTTGCGGCTGCATGCGATGGATGCGGTCCTGAAAGGCCAGGATCTGGAGGCCGCCGAACTGACGCTCGAAAAACGACGGCTCCTGGCTCCATTTCCAGGGACGGTCGTGGAGTGGCGCAAGCACCGCGGCGAGTGGGTTGAGAAGGGGATGCCCGTGGCCCGGTTGGTGCGGCTCGACCGCGTGCGCGCTGAAGGCTTCGCGCCGGCCAGCCTGCGGTCGAAGCTGCGGCCCGGCACGCGCGTCCGTTTTCTGGCGACGGATGAATCGGAATCACAGTCGTCAACCGAGGGCGAAGTGGTCTACGTCAGCCCGGAGATCGACCCGATCAACCAGCAGATGCGGTTCTATGCCGAGTTGCCGAATGAGAAGCGGCTGCTGCATCCGGGTCAGATTGGCAAGCTCGAACTCGAACTCGGTCGTTAGTCGGCGACAGGCGCGTCACGGGAATGCGGGCCATGGAAGACGCATCAATCGGCTGGTCGCGTCGTGCCGATCTGCGGGAATTCGCGCTCGCCTCCGAGGGGATCGGTCGGCATGGCATCAAGGATCCCGTCTCGCAGCGTTACTACGAGTTCACGGACTTCGAACTCGACATGCTGTCGCTGCTCAAGCCCTCACTCACCTGGGGGAACTGGCTCGCGGGCTGCCGGACGAAGTTTCCGGACATCGAGGTCACAGTCGAAGACCTGCGCGACTTCCTGAAACGGCTGATTCGCGAAGAGCTGGTGCAGCGCGACGCTGTCGGCATGGGCAAGATCCAGGCGCAGACGCGCCGCCGGAAGTCGCGGCGAAAGCTGCTGGCGCAGGGAGCCAATCCGCTGGTCTTTCGCTGGCGGGGCATTTCGCCCGATCGTTGGCTGGAACGGTGGTCGCCGCGACTGGCGTGGCTTTGGAGTCGCGGCATGTTCACCGCGGGCGGACTGTTTCTGGCGGCGACCGTCTTGCTGGTGCTGGTCGACTTGTCGTGGTTCTCGGTGGCGGTGCAGGATGCCCTCACATGGTGGTCGCCGGGGCATGTGGTGACGCTGGCCGTCGTTCTTGTGGGGCTGAAGGCGCTGCACGAATTGGGGCATGCGCTCGCCTGCAAGTCGGTCGGCGGCGAATGCCACGAGATCGGTGTGTTGTGGCTGGTGATGGTTCCGACCATGTATTGCAACGTCAGCGACCTCTGGCGAGTGGAAAGCTGTGCGGCTCGGTGCCTGGTGAATGTCGCGGGAATCTGGATCGAGTCGCTCGTCGCGGCGTTGGCCGTGTGGGCGTTCTGGCTGAGCGAACCGGGCTGGTTTCACGCGGCGGCGGCGAACGTTGCGATTGTCGGCGGCGTCAGCACTCTGGCGTTCAACATCAATCCCCTCCTGCGTTATGACGGCTACTACTTGCTGGCCGATGGTCTGCGGATTCCGAATCTGAATGAGACCGCGCATGAAGAATGGCGACGGCACTGGCTGACATGGCTGACGGGAGAAAGCCCGCGCGGAGCAAGCCACTGGTCGCACCGCGCGAGTTTCTGGCTGACTGCGTATGCGATTGCCGCAGGCATTTACCGGATCATGGTCCTGGTGGCGATCGTGTGGCTGTTGTCGAAGGTGCTGGAACCCCTAGGCCTGAGCGCCATTGCCGAGGCGCTCGGTGCGCTGGTGATTGGCGGCATGGTCCTGTCGACGGTGCAGCGCGAGCGTGCGGCGCTGACCGAAATGTGGCCGAAGTCGTCGGCCGCGACGCGACGAGCATGGACGCGCGGCCTCGCCGTGCTGGGGCTGGTGATTGCCGGTTTACTGATCCCATTGCCGCGTCGCCTGAGTGTTCCCGTGGAAGCCGAGCCGCGCGCGGAGGCCGTGAGCGCGACCGTGGAAGGTCGCCTGATCGACATCGTTCCGGCGGGGAAAACGGTTAAGTCAGGAGACTTCGTTGCCCGGCTCGAAAACCGCACGATCGAGCGCGACCTGCTGCGACTGACCGATGAACTGGCGCTCCAGGAAAAACGGCTGGAAGCCCTCGACCGCCGGCGGCTGCTCGATCCCACGGCCGGAGCCGGTGTTCCAGCCGCCCGCGCCATTCTGGAAGGACTGCGCGAACAACTCGCCGAGCGCCAGGCCGAGTTCGATCAACTCACTTTGACCGCGCCGCGAGACGGCGTGATCCTCTCCAGCCCGACACCTCCTGAAGAGCCAGTCGTCGATCGGCTCCCGATGGCGTCGGGTTCGCTCCTCAAGCCACGCAATGTCGGAGCCCATGTTCCCGCCGGCCGTGAAGTCTGCCGGGTGGGTTCGCCGAAGTCAGCCGACGTGACACTGTTCGTCCGCGAAGAACTGGTCGGTCAGGTTCGAGCCGGACAGACGGTGGCCATCGACCTGACGGGTCTCACTGGCCATCCCCTGTCCGGGACGATTCGTGAACTGGCCGCGGTGAATGAAAGCCAGTTGTCGCCGGCCCTGCTGCAACAGTTGTCGATTCCGGTGGAACTGCAATCGAACGGAACGTGGAAACTCTCCGGCGGACTTTGGCGGGCACGAGTCGAGATCGACGATCTTCCCGTCGTCGTCCCCACCGGCTTGACCGGACAGGCGTGGATCCACGTCGATTCCGAATCCCTCGCGGCGCGACTGATTCGCTGGGTCCGGCAGACGTTCAGGCTGACGGTGTGAACGAGAGCGGAAAGCCAGGGGCGGAAAGCGGAGAGCCAGACAGGATTCCGGGCATCGCACTTTGATCAGTGAATCGTCAGAAACTCCGCGCTGTTGAGGAGCGTCCAGAGGACATCAGCCAAGCCGGTTGATTCGGAGTTGTTCGTACCGACTGATTGCACGTGGGCGGCGAAAGTTCTTGCTTCCACCGCAGTGGGCGGGCGGCTGAGGGTGGCGAAGAAGAGGGATTCGATCTGTTCCTCGACTGACAGACCCGGAAACTCGGTGATCGCGCGTAGGACCGGAGCCGGCTGGTTGGTCCGCGCGCCATTCATCATGAGCAGTGCCTGCAAGATGGTTTTATGGCGTTCGGTCGGCGCTTCGATGCTGGCTGCGAATGTGTTGGCCAGTTGGGGATCGCGCTGCATGCCGAAGATTCCCTGATCCAATGGCTCAGCGGGGAGGCCGAGAGCCGTGTTCAGGCAGGCGGCGATCTCTTCGGCATTCAAAGCTTGCACGGGCAGCCGTGCGAACAAGCGAGGATCCTGCTGGTTGTCATCTGTCATGCGGCTGGTGCGCTGATAGGTCTCGCTCGCCATGATGCCTTGTAGCAACAGCGGCAGATCGTAATTGGTGGCGACGAAACTCTCGGCCAGTTCGTCGAGCAATTCCGGATGGCTGGGCGGATTCGCGGACGAGAAGTCATCGGGCGGGTCGACAAGGCCAATCCCAAACAGGTGTGCCCAGACGCGATTGACGGCTGCCTTCGCGAACCAGGGGTTCTCGGCCGATGTGATCCAGGCGGCCAGCGTTTCGCGGGACGTCGCGCGGGGCTGCCAGTCGGGGAGGTCGCCCGTCAGAAACCGCGCCTGCCGGACCTCGCTGGTCTGCGGGATTGTCAGTTCGCGGCGATCGCGGAACTCGCGAATTCCACCCGCGGCGGGGTTCGGGCCGTTTGCCTGTACAAAGCCGGCATAGAACGCGGCAAAACCCCAGAAGTCGTCCCGTTTCCAAGTGTCGAAGGGATGATCGGGGCATTGGGCACAAT
>JAHBXV010000056.1 GCA_019636285.1 Planctomycetaceae bacterium | reverse complement strand
TCGTTCTTGACCCTGCCTGCGGTACGGGTGGATTCCTGGCGGAGACGTTTTCGCACCTCGAAAAGCAGTGCCAGACGGTCCAGGACAGGAAGGTCTTGCAAGACAAGAGCATCCGTGGCGGCGAGGCCAAGCCGCTTCCCTATATGCTCTCGCAAATGAATCTGCTGCTGCATGGCCTGAACGCACCGGCCATCGAATATGGCAACAGTCTGGCCGTGAAGATCACGGAACTCGGCCCCGCCGATCAGGTCGATGTGATCCTCACGAATCCCCCGTTTGGCGGCGAAGAGGAAGCCGGCATTCGCACGAACTTCCCCGCCGACAAGCAGACCAGTGAGACGGCGCTTTTGTTCCTGCAGCTCATTATGCGCCGACTCAGGAAGCCGCGAGCCGGGAAGGATCATGCTGGGCGGGCAGCTATCGTTGTTCCCAACGGCACGCTGTTCGGTGACGGCGTATGTGCGCGAATCAAGGAAGAGCTGCTGAAAGAGTTCAACCTGCACACGATTGTCCGGCTCCCCAACGGTGTCTTTGCCCCATACACGGACATTCAAACAAACTTGCTGTTTTTCGACCGCTCTGGTCCGACCAAGGACATCTGGTACTATGAACTGCCGCATCCCGAAGGACGGAAGAAATATAGCAAGACAAAACCTATGCAGTTCGACGAGTTCGCCGACTGCATCAAATGGTTCCAGGCAAAGCGTCGTAAGGAGAATGATCATGCTTGGCGAATCGCGGCAGCAGATGTTCTGAAATACGATGCGGAGGGGACGCTCATCTCCTGCAATCTGGACGTCAAGAACCCCAACAGCGCCGAATCGTTAGAGCACCTCCCGCCGGAACAGTTGGTCGAGGACATTCTCAATAAAGAACGGCGGATTATTGAGATCCTGGAGGAGATCAAGGCCGACCTTGTGGGGGCGGGAACATGAACAGCAATGGATGGCCAACGGTCACACTGGGTGATGTGGTCTGCCACCGCAAGGAATTCATCCAGATCGATGACCTGTCGAAGTACAAGCGATGCCGAGTTCAAATTCACGCACAGGGCGTCGTGCTCCGGGATGAGGTTGAAGGCTCGTTAATCAAAACCAAGAAACAGCAGGTTTGCCGAACGAGCGAGTTTCTGGTCGCTGAGATCGACGCGAAGATGGGTGGGTTCGGATTAGTCCCTCCTGAATTGGAAGGGGCAGTTGTGAGCAGCCACTACTTCCTGTTCACGCCGAAACTCGACCGAGTCGACCCGCAGTTCCTCGGATACTTCAGCCGAACTCCCGCGTTCCGTGATCAGGTGGAGTCTCGTGGTTCGACCAACTACGCCGCGATCCGACCGGCGCATGTTTTGGGATACACAATCCCACTCCCGCCGCTAGACGAACAACGACGAATCGTGACCCGCATCGACCGCCTCATTGCAAAAGTTGGCAATGCACGCGATGTCGCTCATCAGGTAGAGTCGGGATGGCGAGCACTTTTACGGAGCAAATTCTCTCAGGCTGTCGATGGTGCGCCGCGTAAGAGAATGGCAGTGGTCGCCCCACTCGTTCGTCGTTCCGTAAAACCAAAGATTGGCGAGGAGTATCCGGAGCTCGGAATTCGTTCCTTCGGCAAAGGAACATTTCACAAGCCTGCACTGGACTACTTCTCCGTCGGGACAAAGAAGCTGTATCGGATTGAACCGGGTGACGTGGTGTTCAACAACGTATTTGCTTGGGAGGGCGCGATCGCAGTTGCGCAGACACACGATCAAGGACGCGTTGGCTCGCACCGATTCATTACGTGCGTTCCCATCCCGGATCAGGCGCTAGCAGACTTCCTCTGTTTCTACTTCCTGACGCCAGAGGGACTTGAACGAATCGGCGAGGCTTCGCCTGGCGGTGCTGGGCGCAATCGAACTCTCGGTCTTGAGAAGCTGGCCGAGATTGAAGTTCCAATCCCGTCAATGGAAATGCAGGTTGGATTTCGTCGATTGCTACAGAAAGCACGTGAGATCGAGGCAATCCGAGATTCAGCGCGGAGCGAACTCGATGCGGTGCTCCCTTCAATCCTCGACCGCGCCTTCAAGGGAGCCTTGTAACATGGGGAAGAAGAAGCCAGGGAAGACATTCGGCCAGATTCTTCGGGAGAAGCGGATCGAGAAAGGGTTCAGCTTGCGGAAATTCGCTGCGCTCGTCGGAATTAGCCCCACCTACCTGTCGCAGGTCGAACAGGACAACGTCGATCCACCGACGGCGGACCGGGTGAAGAAGATGGCCGAACTGCTGGGCGAAAACGTCGATGAATGGACGGCACTGGCAGGGAGGCTGACCGAAGACCTGCCGGAGATCATCCACGAAGCACCCACCGAGGTTCCCGACCTCCTCCGGGCCGTGCGCGGCCTGACGGCCGACCAATTGCGAAAGCTGCGGGAACAGGCCGAACGCATGAAGGGGGAGGACGACTGAGCCGATGGCAAAACGTTCCCCACAATCTGATCGGAACCTGAAGTTCATGGAGGACCAGGAATTTGAGGATGCGGCAGCGCTAATGCTGGCTGAGTACGGCAACCAGCACGGCCAAATCATGGCCCCGCCCGTGCCGATCGATGACGTCATCGAAGAGCACCTCAAGCTCGCGATTGAGATTCGCGACCTGCGGACGGAGTACCCGGAAGGAGATGTGCTGGGGGCAATCTACTTCTATAGAAAGTTGATCGTCGTCGACCAGAGTCTCGTCCCCGAAGACTTCCCGGCCATGCTCGGGCGATACCGCTTCACCCTGGCGCACGAACTGGGCCACTGGCGACTGCACCGCCACCTGTACCTGCGCCGCGCCAACGAGCGGCCGCTGTTGCCCGACGGCCCTGTGCGCCCGAACCATGTCCTCCGGTCGCGTCAGTACGATCCCAAAGAGGTTCAGGCCAATCGTTTTGCATCGTGCCTCCTGATGCCCCGCGAAATTGTCAAACGCGAGTGGTTCGACTGGCGTGGCAGCATGGACCCGATCCATCTCGACGAGCTGCAGGCCCGACAGCAGCAGATCCTGGCGGCCGAGATGATCCGGCGCGGGGGCCTTTCGATGGGAGAAGAGGCAGTCAACAATGTTCTGATGGAGCACGCAGCCCGACCGCTCGCTGAGAAGTTCGCGGTATCCCCGGAAGCGATGCGCATCCGGCTGGAAGGGATGAAACTCCTAGTGCGAACCTGAGAGTCAGATAACTAGCGGCGAGTTGACATTGCGTTTGCGCTGATTGCGCCAATCTCCATTCCGAGCCGAATCCCGTACCATTGTTGCCCGATTCGTGCGGTGTGAATCACGCAGCTCGCCGCTCGAACGACTTCACGAGGCCGCCGACGTACGAGCGGACAATGATCTGACTGCGGTCCAACTTCGGCACCTCTTCCGGCATCTCCCGCACTGGCGGCAGATGCCCGCGGACCATGTGCGAACGTCGCGTATTGTAGTAGTTCACCCATTCCGAGACGATGTGGTCCAGGTGGCTTCGGCCGAACAGGATGAATTTCTGCAGGCACTCTCGCTTGATGCTCTGAATGAATCGCTCGCATCGGCCGTTGAGATTCGGTGAAGCCACCGGAAGCGCGTTCGTCTGAATTCCTTTCGCCTTGAGCGTGGCCACGAATTCCTTGGTGAACTTCGTGTCCCGGTCGTGCATCAGGATCGATGGCTTCTCCGACCGTTCGGCGGTTTTCGCAATGAAGGCCTCCGTCTGCTGCACGACCCATTTCGAGTTGGGCCGTCGTGTCGAAGTGGACACGATCACTTCTCGCGACTCCATACACAGAAACACCAGCAGATACAGTTCCTGAATGCCCTGGGCCGTGATCGATTTCACCGAGAAAAAGTCACACGCCCAGAGGGTGTTCTTGTGCCGCTCCAGGAAATTGCTCCATTTGTCGGAGGTCCGATCCGGGGCCGGTTCGAGCCCGGCCTCTTTCAGGATGTTTCTCACGGTTTGCCGGCTGACCTGCTTGATCCCCATTTTGCGCATCTCGCCGACAATGCGGGTCGAACCGAACGCAGACTGCCCCACATGGCGATTTCGATGACAAGTCGGTCTGTCGTCGGGAATCGTCGGCCGGTAAAGTGAGCGTGGCGGCGTTGCTCAGGCTGGCGCGGTGGTGCCAGGAACGCCGGACGCCCGAACAAGGAAGTGCGCCATGTCTACACGTGACACGGTTCCCCCCCGCCCAGTGCGCTGCTGATAGGATCGCGGAGTCTGGAACCCACGCCGGGTCTTCGGCTGGATCAGTTGTGGCGGCAGTTGCCGGTCACGCGGCAGCACTCGATTGCGTCGGTGATGGCGCAGATGATCGCCCGGCAGATCGCGGCGATGCCTGCTCCTCCGCTCGTGAGGGAGGAGCATCATGAATGACATCCAGTTGCTGACGGATGGTGTGTCGGAGTCTGCGCCCGCAGTCCGTCGAGCAGTGTGTTCGCTCACTTCGCCTAAGTTGCAGCCGTGGCATTGGGATCGTCAGGCGATCGTCTACGTGCGGCAGTCGAGTCCGCAGCAGGTGCTGGAGAACCGCGAGTCGACGGCGCGGCAGTATGCGCTGGTCGATCGAGCCGTGGCGTTAGGTTGGTCACGGGACCAGATCGAGGTGATCGATGACGATCAGGGAATCAGCGGCAAAAGCATTGAAGGCCGGCTCGGCTTTCAACGGCTGCTGGCCGAAGTTGGTCTCGATCATGTCGGTCTGATCCTCGGACTGGAGATGAGCCGCCTGGCCCGGTCATGCAAGGACTGGCACCAGCTCTTGGAGTTGTGTGCCATTTTTCGGACACTGCTGGCAGATCAAGACGGACTCTACGATCCCACGGAGTTCAACGATCGGCTGTTGCTGGGGCTCAAGGGGACGATGAGCGAAGCCGAACTGCACATTCTGAAGGGCCGTATGTTCCAGGGCCGGCTGAACAAGGCGGATCGGGGCGAGTTGCTGACGCATCCGCCCCTCGGTTACGTGCTCAACGCGGACAAGACGAGTTTCGAGTTCGATCCCGATGAACAAGCTCAGACGGTGGTGCGGTTGATCTTTGCCGAGTTCGTGCGCCAGGGAACGGTCTACTCGCTGTTGCGCTATCTGGCTCAGCACGGCATCTGCTTTCCCGTTCGACCGATTGGCGGCCCCAACCGTGGCCATCTGGAATGGCATCGGCCCAACCGCAACACACTGTTAACGATGCTGCACAATCCCGTCTATGCCGGGGCTTACCGTTACGGTCACCGACATCTGGAGCCACGTCGTCGGCGACCCGGACATCCCAAGTCGGGGACCGTGCGTGTGGCGCTGGAACAGTGCCGCGTGCTGATCAAGGACCGCTTTCCAGCTTACATTTCGTGGCAGGAGTTCACCGAGAACCAGGCACGTCTGGCGCAGAATCAGTGGCGGGCCAACGCGCAAGGCGCACCACGCGGTGGTCCATCGCTCCTGGGCGGTCTCATCTACTGCGGACGTTGCGGTCAACGCTTGATGGTGCAGTACTGCGGCCGCGCGAATCGGCTGCGTTATCAGTGCGGTCGGGGAGCACAGAATCGGGGCGAACCCCTGTGTCAGGGCATCGTCGGTCGCGACCTCGATCAATTTATGACCGAACGAATCTTCGAGATTCTGAAACCGGTGTCGCTGGAACTCAGCTTGGCCGCTATCAGCGATCTCGAACAAGAACGGGCACGTCTCGACGAATTGTGGCGACAGAAGCTGGAACGGGCGGCGCATCAGGCCGACCGCGCTGCACGCCAGTTCCAAGCCGTCGAACCCGAGAATCGGCTTGTGGCCCGCACGCTGGAGAAAAACTGGGAAACGACCCTGCGCGAACAGGAACAGCTGCGCCGGGAATATGACGAGTTCCGACGGACACAGCCGCTGACACTGGATGCTACGCAGCGCGAGCTGATTCGTCACCTCGCCGAAGACATTCCGGCCCTGTGGCACTCACCCGTCACCACGCCGCAGGAGCTTCAGCAGATCGTGCGGATGCTGGTGGAGCGGATTGAACTCCACATTGCCGGGAACAGCGAACAGACAGAGATCATCATCACGTGGGTTGGTGGCGGCACAAGCCGTCATCGACTGTGCAGGACCGTAGTCAGTTATGCACAACGGTCCGATGTCGATCAGCTCATCACCCGCATCGTCCAGTTACGGCAGTCCGGTCTTTCGTTGAAACAGACCGCTCAGCAGCTCAATCAAGATGGTGTGATGCCGCTCCGCGGGCACCAATTCACGAACTTCATGATCAGCCGACTGTTGGTCCAACGCGGACTGCATCTGCCCTACGGCCGCAAGCGTCCCGATTCCATCGCGCTCGCCGAACAGGAATGGTGGCTCCCCGACTTGGCCGACGAACTCCAGATGCCGCGCACCAGCCTGACTCACTGGTACAAGCGAAGCTGGATCCGCGGACGCAAGCTGGCTGGTCTCCGCGGTCGATTGATCCTCTGGGCTGACGACGCCGAGGTGAACCGACTCAAGCAACTTCGTGATACCCGCCGCCGCTGGTCTGACAATCCCTATCCCCAGGAACTGACTACACCCCAATCACCGACCGATCGTTGTTCAGAAGATTGCAAAAGAGCGTATAATGAATGAGGCTATGTGTACCCGAACCCGGTGGTTTTCGCGATCTCGATGATGAGCTCGCGAATCTCCCGCGGCTTCCGCTGGCCACCTTTCGGGTTTTTCGGTTTCTTGCCGGATTGTTCCTCGCGGACCCAGCGATAGAACGTGCTGGGCGACACGATGGTGATCAATTCCTCGATCGCCCGGCCCAGGGCCTTGCCGAACTGGATAAGTCGCTGGCGCTCTTCTGGCCGGGTGTGGATTTCTCCGCCCGCCCGCTTGCGAAGGATCTTGTTCTCCTCCTTCAGGAACTGGACATACTTCGCCAGTTCACGATCCGTCGCGGAAGCGATCAACGTCAGCAAGGGGTGAAAAAATCGCGCCACCGCGGTAATGTCCTGACTTCGTATTCTGGAAGGAGTTGCACATTCGTTGTACCGCGCTTTGTGCAGCAGAAAAGTGTCGCGACCGATAGTCGCTGGAACTCTCGGAGATCAGTTTTTCAAGGGCGTTACAAGTCGCCCAGATCAGCCGATTGGAGGAAGACCGAAGACCGGTCGCGTCACCAAGCTTGTCACTGAAAGCTTGATAAGGGATGGAAACTCTCTAAGAATATGGAAGCTATGGAAACGCTGAGAGCGTTGACGGGAACTCAGATCAGCCCTGTTTTTCAGGCGTGTGGCGCTCACTTCCGCTGAATTCGGTTGGCGGCCTACGGAACCGAAGGGGGACGAGCTCAATCTGCTCGTCCGGCGAGTACTGAAAGGGAAACGACTTTGCCTGGGGATCAATCAAGCATTCAATCGTTTTTTCATCGTTCAAATCGACGTCGATCTCGGACAGCAACCGCAGTTTCGACCCTTGCTCCTCGAAGGTCAGAATCGCGACGGAGTTGCCTTCAATGTCCCGCAGCCAGCGAATGTTCGCGCGAGGTTCGAGTTCAATCCGCGCGCTGACGATGTGAACATCGTGCCCCTCGCGCGGCCGCATGAGCGCGCGATGAACTCCGAACGTCACCGGCTGGTTATAGTGATAAGTGGTCTCGTGAATGATTCGCTTGCGAGGCATGCGTGACTTTCAGGAAGACCTCACCGGCCCGGCAATTGATTCATCGGATCATTTCCGGTGCCGCCGCACCGTGGTCAATCGTCCGGCGCGCGGCTATTCCTCGAGTTCCTCGGGGGCATCCATTCGCACCAGCAGGAAGAACTCCGACTGGTCCGGGCCGAAATGGACCAGCACGGGGGCTTCGTCCAGCGTGAGGTTATACAGCCCTGTTTCAATCACGACATTCTCGTCGTCACCCAGACGCACTGCCACTCGTTGTGTTTGCGGATCGACCTGGCCCAAAATGGCCTGCGAGCTTCCCGTCTGCTCATTGAAGTACGTTCCGCTGACAATTCCCGTCTGGCTGACGGCGAGTTGCACGAATCGCGAGGGTTCGCCTTCGTTCTCGCTGGTTGACACGGCGAACGTGCCCAGCGCCAGCCATTCCATCGCCTCCAGTTCTTCCTCGCTCTCGGGCGGAGCCACGGTTGCCAGTTCGGCGGCACTCTGCGCGAACTCTTCCGTGCTGCCGACGTCGACGTCGCTGATGAAGACGCGGTTATCGACAAAGGTCACATTTCCGCCGGAGCCGAAGTCGTAAAAGATCGGCTGCGACCAGACAGTCACCGGTGCGCGCCACCTAAACCAGTTCGTCAAGACGGGAAACGCGGGCCTGTTCCACCAGAACACCCACGGATGCCGATTCCAATGGTGCCAGTGATGCCAGTGGCCGAACACGGGACGATGCGTGCTCCACCAGATCGGCCCGAACACGCCGTGACCGCCGATGTGCCAGCGGAACCGCACGCTGTTACCCCAGGTTCTCCATCGGGCGACACGATCCGGTCGCCGCTGCGTCCAGCGATAAAAATCATCTCGCCGCGTGACGATCGTGTCACTCCACCGGTTGCTGACATGGATGAGCCGATCGCGTTCAATGTTCACCCACACCGGACGATTGTGAATGTTGATGTTGCGATCGCCTCCACCGATGATCGGGCGGTCCGGTCGCTCATTCCAACCAGGGCGATTGATATTCGGACGGTCGCCGGGATTGGGCCGGTTAATTCCGGGCAAATTAATCTCGGGTCGATTGATCCCCGGGCGGTTGATATCCGGCAGATTGATTCCCGGCCGATCTGATCCGGGGCGTCGATTGTTGAGGAAATCTTCAACGCGGTCGCGGGACGGGCGATCGGTCGGCAAAGTGCCGATGTCGGGGCGATTGATGTTGCCGGGACGTTCGGGCCTCAGGCTACCACCGATGTTCCCCAGGTCCGGTCGATTGCCGCCACCCAGTTCGGGCCGCGTAATGGGCCGTGAGCCGAGATCGGGAAGATTCGTCCCGCCGCCGGGGCGGTTTACGATGTTCCCCAGGTCGGGCCGATTCGGTCGGGGCTCGATCACGCTCGGCCGATTCCCGCCGATGTTGCCAGGGTTGGGGCGGTTGATGTTGCCCAGGTCAGGCCGGTTGACGTTCCCGATTCCTCCCGGCCGATTGATGGCTGGGCGGTTAATTTCTGGACGAGTGACTGCTGGGCGATTGGTAGACGCTCCACCGCCAAGCGAAGGAACGCTCGTATTCGGCCGATTGATATTTGGCCTGCTGATATTCGGCGTGCCGGGATTGGGCCGATTGACGCTCGGTCGGTTAACACTGGGCCGGTTGATGTTGGGCGCGCTGACATTCGGTCGTGACGTGTTGATGTTCGGCCGATTCGCTCCGACATTGCCCCGATTGCCGCCTCCAGCATTGCCGCGTGCAGCTCCGATATTCGCCCGCGCTCCGCCACCCCCTCCGCCGCCCAGATTACTCCGCGCGGCTCCAAGATTGGCGCGGCGGTCAGCCAGGGCTTCCCCCGTGAACATCATGAGGCAAAGCGAGGCAACAATTCCCGCATGCAGCGAACACCGCATGGAAACCGGTCCTGAGCGTGCATCGCGGTACGTCGTGTTACTCATTGGAATCCTCGCTGACGCGCACCATGCGCACCGGTTCCGTGGAGGGTAGCAATTCGCCTTCGACCTCGCGTCCGACCATCTGGACTGACAGCGTATTTTCATCGATGCTGGTAATGACTTGCGTTGCCGCGGAAATCCGGCCGTCCGCCAGAGTCTGGGTGAGCTTCATCCTCCAGGCATCGTCGTCGGATGACCACAGCCCCTCGCCGAAAGAGCCGTCAGAATCGAAAGTCCAGGAGCGGATTCGTTCCTGTCGCGGATCCCAGCCGATGACCTGGGTGCCACGCTGAATATCGTCGTCGCGTTGCACCTCGTAAGTGCGCACCAGAAACGCTTGATTGGCGCTCCAGAAAACCGAGGACTCGACCCGCGCGTCATCGGTGTCATCCACCCAGCGTCCCACGAGAAAATCGAGCGACTCCAATTGGTCAGGCGTGCTCGTCGGTGGCAGAACCTGTGTTTCGTGGATGCTGTCGAACAACCACGCGCCCTCCTCGCGGACCAGGATCGCGACGAAGGTACTGTTGTTCGGCTCATCATCCGGGCCAACCGTCACCGCCTGCCCACTAACCTGGGCAACGTCGGGGCGGATGAAGCGGACGGAATCAATCCGCCCACCGAGTGTCAATTCGGACTCCTCTCCCAGCAGCGTGTTCAGATTGCGAACGATCGCCGCACGGCCGATCGTTCGCGTCCCATTCGTTTCGTTCACGAAGACGCCTTGCTCGACCCACTTCGCTCCCATCGCCGCCGGATCGCGGCGATTGAATGCCGCAACATATTCGTCAAGGACCGCCCGTACGGCGGTTTCCTCGGTCACTTCCGGGGTCGATTCTTCGGCTTCCTGCCCAATCGCGAATGTGACGGCACAGAGCCCTAGCAGCAGGAGCGCACCGCGACGAGACAGAGTTGCCAATTTCATGGAATGGTATCCCCAGTGAGAAAAAAAGATGTTTGCCACGGGCGGTTCTATCACTCTATCCCGCGGCGGGGGGCAAGCAAGCGGGCAATTCACTCACGTGCGAGAACTCGGCCGGTAAACGGAACACGCATCAACTCCAGACGATCGGTCGGCGTTTCGGTTCCAGGGCGTGATCTCTAAGTCTTAGTTCGGGGACACTTGCCGAAGCAAATGCGCAAGCTCCCGTTCGTGACATGAAGCCGCCCCATCGTGGCGTGTCGATGAAGAGCGGTACCTGCCGTTTTGAGAATCTCGCGCCGTTTCGTGGCGCCTGTCATTTTCGGATCTCGTTTTTCCCATGTGCGGTGATTCGAGTACCGTGACTGAAATTCCCCCCACGAGCGATCGAAACGCATACGCGGCGAATCATAGTGAACGCCGCCGAGGCAGGAGAGGCTTCTATGTCGACGCCGAACGTCTACCCAGCGTCCGCTGATGGTTTGTTTGTTTCCACGGGGCACCTGCCACCAGCCGAGCGGATTCAAACGCTTATCGAGACTGCTCACGCGCGGTTTCAGTCCAACACCGAGGGGCAGAATTCATCGGTGTATCCCGCTCTGGCACGCGTTCCCAGCGAACTGTTCGGGATCTGTATGGTGGGCACCAGCGGCCGAGTCTATTCCGCAGGTGACGTCGATCACGAATTCAGCATCATGAGTGTTTCCAAGCCGTTTATTTTCGCGCTCGTCTGTGAAGCGCTGGGGGCGGAGTCTGTCCGCGAACAGGTCGGCGCGAACGCGACGGGGCTGGCGTTTAACTCGCTCGCGGCGATTGAACGCAGTACCAATGGTCGCACGAATCCCATGGTGAACTCGGGCGCAATTGCGACGACGAGCCTGGTGCCAGGCCAGACACAGGCTGAGCGCTGGGCCTGGATTCAAGCCGGGCTGTCGCGTTTCGCGGGTCGCGCTCTCGAACTTTGCGACGAAGTTTACGCTTCCGCCTCGGAAACGAATTCACGCAATCAGAGCATCGGCCAGTTGCTCCGCAGTTACCAGGCGATTTCGCTGAGCCCCGCCGATGCGGTGGAGCTATACACCCGGCAATGTTCGCTCAACGTCAGCGCCAAAGTCCTCGCCACGATGGGTGCGACACTGGCGGACGGGGGCGTGAATCCCGTCACGAAAGAGCGCGTCGTCAGCCCGATGGTCTGTCACTATACGCTGGCCATCATGGCGACCGCCGGATTGTACGAGAATTCCGGCGATTGGTTGTTCGACGTGGGGCTACCGGGCAAGAGCGGGATCGGCGGCGGAATTGTCACTGTCTCGCCGGGCAAAGGAGGCCTCGGAACGTTCGCGCCGCCACTGGATGCCGCCGGCAACAGCATCAAGGGCCAACTCGCAGCCAAGTTTCTCTCGCAGCAACTTGGACTCGACCTGTTCGTGTCGCAGCCTGAGTAGCTTCGAATTCAGTCACAATCAACCCGGAACCTTTCGTTGCCCAACCACCGGAAGACCGCATTTACAACCCGATCCTCCTGGCTGTCGGTGTGTAGCCAGCGTGTTGAGTTCAATCAGTTTTGTGCACGAATTGGCCCGTACAATCGTCAGAATCGGTAAAGTCAGCCAGCTCACAGAGTCGATGACGATGACGTGAACTCCTGTTCCAGGAGTCGCGTCATTTCCCTTCGTCCGGCTGACGATTATGAACGCCTCCAAAAAATTGAGGGCCTCGCATCGTCGACCGATTCTCCTGGCAATTTGGATCGGCTGCTTTGCCGCCGCAACTCCGGCGACAGCACAGAACGAGGTTCCGGCCCCCGTTGTCCCGCAGGGTAGTGTTCTGGAGAACACGGAAACCACGGAATCCGATTTTGTCGAACGATTTCGCCGGCTTGAAGAACGGCAGGAGCAGTTAGACCGGCAGCTCAATGCTCCGCTCGAGCAGTATGGACCATCGGCTCCCTTCTTTGACTGGGACTACAAGCCTCTGCCGGAATCGGTTTACTCGCAGTCTTACTTCGAGCAGGCCGTCGGCGGCGCGCGGGCGATCGCCGATTACGCACCGCCTGGCTACGAAGCCCGCGATCAGCAGGTCGGTCCCGGCACGCGGGAGTTCACTCCGCTGTACCCGCCTCCCCAACGTCTCACGCAAGAGCAGCGAGACACGTTCGTGGCCCGCGGTCTGTATCCTGGTTCGTTCCTGGTGCCTGGATCAAGCACTTCGGTGCGTCTGCGCGGGTTCGTGCGGCTTGCTGGTCTGTACGACTTCGATCCGATCGGGGTGCCTGACGCCTTCGTCACGAACGCGATTCCGGTGCCGCAGCAAGTCGGGCAAAACTTTAACATGAGCGGCCGCATCAGCCGATTTGCCCTCGAAACCTGGACGCCGACCGAATTCTGCGACTGGAATATTCACACGTTCATCGAAGGGGACTTCTTCAACGGTCCCGGTCAGGCGGCAGGGGGTGGGGGCAATCCGTATCGGCTGCGACACGCCTTTTTCGATTTCGGCTACTTCCGATTCGGCCAGCAGAACTCGGTCTTCATGGACGGCACGAACTGGCCCAGCCTGGTCGATTTTCAAGGACCGAATAGCTGGGTCAACCAGCGACAGCCGTCGGGGCGTGTCACGGTGCCCATCTTGGACAGAATGTTCTGGGCGGCCAGCGTCGAGCGACCATTCTCGAACATCACGGCCGTCGACGCCACCGGGGCCTCGCTCGGCGACAATGTTCAAGACGTTCCCGACTTCGCGACACACTGGCGTTATGAGGGTGACCGCGGCCATCTGCAGGTCGCTGGCCTCCTGCGGACGATCGGGTATCGTCCCACGGGTGGCGACACCACCCGCCGCGCCGGGGCAGCCATCAGCGGCAATGCCGTCTTTCACCCGTGGGCGATCCTGTTCGACACCAATCCTCTGCAAGCAGATCCGTCGGGACTGACACGCAGCCGCGTTCTGCTGCAAGCCACCTGGGGCAATGGCGTGGGACGCTACATCAACGATCTGGCCGGACAGGGACTCGATGGCCAGGTGAACCCGCTGACGGGCGCGTTCCAACTGGTCGAGGCAGCCGGTTGGAATGCAAGCTACGAACACTGGTATAACGAAAACTGGCTTTCAAACTTCACGTATTCCCAAGTTAACGTCATCAATAATGCCGACCAGCCGGGAACGACGTACGACTCGGCCGAATATGTGGCCGCCAGTCTCTGGTGGGTTCCAATCCCGCGATTGTCGTTCGGCATCGAATGCCTCATCGGTAAGCGAGAGAACCTCGACGGCGAAGACGGACGCGTGCAACGTCTGCACGGACTCGCCCAGTTCGCCTTTTAGCGGTGTCTCTCCAAAGGTTCGGCCGCACGACAACCGTCGAACTCCGCCCGAGCTCCTAGCCGATAACCCAGAATCGATTGCTCCAGCCATCGGGTGTTCGGAGCGCTGCCTCCAGGAGTCATTCTCCTGGGGACTAGTCGAGAGCTGTTCTCTCGTTCTGGCGGGCCCGGCCACGCGGGTCTCCTCTTTTTTTTGTCGCGTTCGCGCGTCGCGTCGCTCCAACCAGTTTCCGGATCGAGTACGCTCCCGCGCTTTGTCTTTCGCGACTTGCAGTTGCCCTCATCACGCAGCATCGAAACGAGTGCGACTCCTGAAGCGGGTTGCTTGCGGTTTCGCGGGGTTTACCCTATCACTTAGCTCGCATTTCTAATCAAGGCTTGCCGGGCGCGTTCTGGCGCGGAGCCAGCTCTGCGGAAGGCTGCTGGACGGTAGGTGGGGTCAATGTCTGCTGAACTCGCCGTCGTTCTGGGGCTGCTTGCGGCGGCGATTGCGATGTTCGCCATCAACAAACCGCGCATGGACGCCGTGGCACTGGTAATGCTGGTCGCCCTGCCGATTACGGGCTCCGTCACCACGTCCGAAGCTCTAGCCGGTTTTAGCGATCCTAACATCGTACTGATCGCAGCGCTGTTCGTGATTGGAGACGGCCTGGTGCGCACCGGCGTGGCGCGCAACCTGGGAGACTGGCTGGCCGCGAAGGCTGGCAGCAGTGAATCGCGGCTGGTCGCGCTGTTGATGCTCGTCGTGTGTACGCTCGGCGCATTCATGAGTTCAACAGCCGTCACGGCCATTTTCATACCGGTCGCGCTTCGCATTGCCAGCAGTTCCGGTGCGTCTCCGGGACGGTTATTGATGCCGCTGAGTATGTCCGCGCTCATCAGCGGGATGATGACACTTGTCGCCACTGCCCCCAATCTGGTGGTCAGCGGCGAACTGGAACGTCACGGCTTCGACGGATTCCAGTTCTTCGCCTTCACTCCCTTCGGCGTTCCGATACTCGCACTGGGAATCGGCTACATGCTGTTCGCGCGCCGCTGGCTTGGCGACACCCCGGCGACTGCCAGTCAGGTCCAGGGACCGAGGCTTTCGCAGTGGATCGAGGAATATCAACTCGCCAAACGCGAGCACCGCGTGTCTGTTTCGGCCCGGTCGCCGTTCGTTGGCGAGACGCTCGAACAGATCCGGTTGCGAGTGAAATCCGGGGTGAAGCTCATCGCGATCGAACGGGGCAAAGTCCTCATCCAGCCAACAGCTAAGACGGTGATCAACGCGGGTGACGTTCTGCTGGTGGACTACTTCGCCCCGCCGGAGGAAATCGAGCGTATCTGTCAGGCCGAGGCCCTCGAACCAATGCCACTGAGCGGAGGCTATTTCACCGATCGCTCGCAGGAAATCGGCATGGTGGAGGTGTTGCTGCCCGCGACGTCGCAACTCATCGGCAAGTCGCTGGTTGAAACCAGTTTTTCCGACGAGTTCGGCCTGCGCGTCATCGGGATACGGCGCGGACGCAAGCCGATTGTCAGCGATCTGGAAGAAGAAGAATTGCAACTGGGCGATACGCTCTTGACGATTGGTCCCTGGCGGTCCATTCGCAATCTGCAATCCCATGGACAAGACCTGGTGGTCTTTAACCTGCCTGTCGAACTGCAGGATGTACTGCCCGCTCCCGGAAAGGCCCCGCAGGCCGTCTTTTGCCTGGCGCTGGTGATCGGGCTGATGGTCAGCGGTCTGGTGCCGAACGTGCTGGCCGCGCTGATTGGCGGTCTGCTGATGGGGGCGTTGGGCATCACTGACTTGAATGCCGCCTATCGCTCGGTGGACTGGAAAACCCTGGTTCTGATCGTCGGCATGTTGCCGTTCTCCATAGCCTTGCAACGCACTGGCGGCGTGGACTTGATGGCCGATGGGCTGATGACGGTGATCGGCGGTGCCGGTAGCTACGTCGTGTTGGCCAGCGTGTTCGCCATCACGGCCCTATTGGGCATGTTCATTTCCAATACCGCGACGGCAGTGCTGATGGCCCCGGTCGCCTTGGCGTTAGCCAAGGATTTTGACGCTTCGCCTTATCCGTTCGCGATGATTGTCGCGCTGGCCGCATCGACGGCATTCATGACGCCGGTCTCCTCGCCAGTGAATACGCTGGTCGTCACGCCCGGCGATTACAAGTTTGGTGACTTTGTTCGCGTGGGCGTTCCCTTCTCGTTGATTGTCATGCTCGTCAGCGTGATCATGGTCCCCTGGCTGTTGCCGTTGTAACTGTTCCCGTCGCCCTGCGTCTCACCCTTCCGAAACCGTCCTGGTTGGTACCAAACCGATGACACAGCCCTCAGCAGCCCCCAAAGGCGTCATGCAGCGTCTTCTGGATGTCGTCGAAAAAGCGGGAAACATGGTGCCGCATCCAGTACTGATTTTCCTCGCGCTGATCGGCATCGTCATCGCGCTGTCGCACGTGATGTATCTCCTGGGCGTCGAAGTCACTTTCGAGGCCATTGTTCCGCACGCGGCCGATAAGCAGGAACCATATTCGGCCTATTCGCGGACATACGACACGGGAACGAGCGTCGAGTACCGCCAAGCAGACGAGAAGAGCTATCACGTCGAGAAGCAGTCCGTCGCCGCGCGCAGCCTGCTGACCGGCGAGGGAATTCGGTTCATGTACGTCTCGTTCATCCCCAATTTCATGAGCTTCACGGCGGTCGGACTGATGATCGCCGCGATGGTGGGCGCTGGTGTCGCCGAGGAATCGGGACTGGTGAATTCCATCATTCGAAAACTAGTCATCATCTCGCCGCGTTGGGCGCTCATTTACATTCTGTCGTTTGTCGGCATTCTTTCGAGCATCGCTGCCGATGCGGGGTATCTCGTGCTGATTCCGCTGGCGGGAACCGCCTTCATGAGCGTCGGGCGGCATCCGATAGCGGGACTCGCGCTTGGTTTCGCGGCTGTTGCCGGCGCCTTCACCGTCAACATGCTGATTAAACCTCTCGACGCGGTCCTCGTCGAATTTACCAACGACGCGATCGCGCTCGTCGACCCGAGCATCACCATTGGTCTCGCCTCGAATCTGTGGTTCTCGGTCGCCTCGGTGATCTTTCTGACCATCGTGCTGGCTGTCATCACCGAACGGATCATCGAACCCCGTCTCGGCAAGTATGACCCGAAACTGGCCGGTGACGAGCCACCAAAGGTGGAACAAGGGGCCCTCTCGGCCGATGAATCGCGGGGCTTGACTTACTCGGCGATTGCCGGGGTCGCGGCGATCGTGGTTTTCGGGTTGCTGGCGATCCCGTCCGGCGCGCCGTTACGTGATCCCGAGACCGATGTGTTGATCGGCAACTCGCCGTTCATGAACGGCCTGATCGCACTGATCATGGTGATGTTTCTGGTCGCCGGCGCGGCGTACGGCTTTGGAGCCAGAACAATCACTAGCCTGACCGGCATCATCAAGGCGATGGAGAAGGCAATGACCGGGCTGGGCGGCCTGATTTTGCTGTTTCTCGTACTAAGCCAGTTCGTGGCTTATTTCAATTACAGCAACATGGGCACGATCATGGCCCTCAGACTGGCGGACATCCTCACGACGGCAAACTTCCCCGCGCTGCTACTGCTGGTCGGCTTTATCGTCGTCGTGGCATTGATTGACCTGCTCATCACTGGCGCGATCGCCAAATGGGCCTTGTTCGCCCCAATTTTCGTGCCGCTATTGATGGCCTTGGCCGTCGCGCCGGAAGCCGTGCTCGCAGCCTACCGCGTGGCCGATTCACCAATCAACACGATCACGCCGTTGAATGCCTATTTCGCGCTGGTTGTCGGGTTTGCTCAGAAGTACGACAAGAATGCCGGAGTTGGGACGGTGGTCTCGATGATGCTGCCGTACGTCGTGATTCTGTTCGTGCTTTGGACCACTCTCTTCGCAGGATGGTATCTGCTGGGACTTCCGTGGGGTCTGTAACCAAACTGGAGACTGGTCGACGTTGCAAAGCTTGTCGCTTTTTCGCCGCGAGGCCTGACATAGCGATTGGCGGAAGCCGGCGAACGACTGACAGCAGCAACCGCAATTCCGTATCGGGAAGTCGGTCGCACGGCCTCGCCACAGTAACCGCATGAATATTCGGATCGAGAACAAATCGTCTGAGACCAGGAGCACAAAAATCGGCACCAGCATCCCCCTTGATATCAAGTCGGCTGAAGAACATCTGATGCGTTTTCTGAAGATCGATGGCGTCACCGGCGAAGAAGCCGACATTGCCGCCGCCGTGTCCGACGAATTGATCAAGGTTGGTGTCCCTGCCGACGCAATTCGATTCGACACCGTGCATGAGCGGATTCCTCTGGCCACCCAGACTGGCAATCTTATCGTCGACCTGCCTGGGACACGTCCGGGCCCCAGGCTTCTATTCTCCACGCACCTCGACACGGTTCCGCTTTGTGCCGGTGCCAAGCCGCGGCGTGAGGGAGACCATATCGTTTCCGATGGCACCACCGCGCTGGGTGGTGACAATCGGACCGGTTGCGCGGTGCTCGTGTCTCTCGTCGAAACACTGCTGAAGCACAACCTCCCGCATCCGCCGATCACGTTGCTGTTCACGGTGCGTGAAGAGAGCGGGCTGCACGGGGCACGCGAACTCGATCCGGCCGATCTGAACGGGGCGGTCATGGGCTTCAATGTCGATGGGAAGCTCGCTTCCGATCTGATTATTGGAGCGGTCGGCCAGGAAAACTGGTCCGTCGAAATCAAGGGCAAGGCTTCCCATGCCGGCGTGGCTCCCGAGAAGGGAATTTCCGCCACGCTGGTGGCTTCGATTGCCATCGCGGATGCCCATCGCGAAGGCTGGTTCGGCAAGGTCGAGAAACCGGATGGGCACGGCACCAGCAACGTCGGCATCTTCGGCGGCAAAGGGGGCAAAGCGGCCGGCGACGCAACCAATGTCGTGACCGACTACGTCTCGATCGTCGGTGAAGCCCGCAGTCCCGATGTCGCATTCGCCACCCGGATCGCGGTTGGATTTCGCGAGGCGTTTACCAAGGCACAGGCGGAAGTGCGCGATACCAGCGGCGAAACGGCCGAAGTCGTCTTCACCAGCACGCCATCGTATCCTTCGTTCAACCTCGATGCCGATTCACCCGCGGTTCTGCGTGCCAGTCAGGCGGTGCAGTCGCTGGGCCTGACACCCGCCACGCACTTCTCCAACGGCGGCCTCGACGCCAACTGGCTCGTCAAGCACGGCGTCCCCACGGTCACGATCGGCGCCGGTCAGTACGAAATTCACACCATCAAGGAATACGTCGATCTGCCCGAATTTTGTCAGGGTTGCCGCCTCGCCGTGGCACTGGCGACACTTGACTGACTTTGGAATCACGCACGTCCGTGCCACGCAAGCTATTGTCGGAGGGCGTTCCGGACCGACTCGCGATCGATTGAGTACCCTGCTGAGCTCCTGTTACTAACGAGATTCTTTCTACAAGGCACCGTTCCATGGCAACGCTGGTTGTGATCGACTACGAAAGCGAAATTAAGGCCGAGGAAGTTCGGCTCGCTCTGCTCAAGATGCAGAAGGATTATCTGATTGACGTGGCCGACGCCGTGGTCGTCGTCCGCGAACCCGATGGCAAGGTACGCCTCCGCCAGATGTACAACCTGACCGCGGCGGGCGCGATCAGCGGCGGTTTCTGGGGATCTCTCGTCGGCGTCCTCTTCCTGAATCCGCTATTCGGTCTGGCCGTTGGTGCCGCCGCTGGCGCTCTCTCCGGCGCGCTGTCCGACGTGGGCATCGACGACAAGTTCATGACGGACCTCGCCGAAACTATCAAGCCCGGCACGGCCGCCCTCTGCGTCTTGATTCGCAGCATGACGGAAGACCGCGTCATCGAAGAGCTTCGTCAGTTCGGCGGCGAGCTGATCAAGACCAACCTCTCGCACGACAACGAAACCAAGCTCCGCGAAGCGCTCGCCACCGCCCAGCAACACGTCGCCAGCTAAAGCGCGGCCCCTCTAGGAACTGGTGCGAATCCTGGCAGTGCGCTAGCTTGCGTGGCATTCTTTCCGGATGTCACGCAAGCGCTTTTTTGCGAGAGTCTCTGGGCCGTGTCGGTGTGCGCGAATTAGACGTACGTTCGCCGTATCAATCAGGAATGCCGCGAGTAAGGAAGGCCTGTCCGCCGTTTCTCGCTGGCGACACCTTGGCCGCGGCGACGATCTCACGCAATAAATGCGGTGCCCAGTTGCTGTGCGGCATTCAGGCACTGACCAGCAGGCACGAACTCACTTTGCGCGAGAGCGTAAGCCTGGCTTCTATCTCACTCTGGCTGTGTACTCGCCGTTGGTTCGTGGATTCCGTAGAAAATGGCGTACAGGACGGGAGTCACGATCAGTGACAAGATCGCCGCGAACGTCAGTCCAAACATAATGCACACGGCCATCGCGCCGAAGAACGGATCCTTCAAGAGCGGAATCGATCCCAGAACCGTCGTCAGCACCACCATGCACACGGGGCGCATCTTGCTGGTTCCGCCATCGAGAATCGCATCCCATGGCGACTTGCCGCTGTCGATCTCGTGAATAATCTTACTAAGCACCACGATCTGATTCTTGATCAGTTCGCCAGCCAGGGCGATGACTCCCAGCAGGGCCATGAAGCCGAATGGAAAACCCGTTAACAACAGGCCGAAAGTCACTCCGATGATCGACATGGGCATTACGATCCAGATGAGAGCCGTGGTGCGGATCGAATTGAAGAGGCAGACGACGATGAACATCATCAGCGCGAGCACGTAGGGAAGCGGCCGCGCCAAAGCGGCACGCGCCTCGCTGGAATCTTCGTGTTCTCCGCCCCACTCCAAGGAATAGCCCGGCGGCAGCTCGATCGATTCGATCTGCTCGCGCACGCTGCCAAACAACTGGCTCGGAAGTCCCGTGCGGGGATCGGCGTGGACGGTGACCGTGGGATGGCGATTGCGCCGCATCACGACCGGATCCTCCCAGGCAATCTCGACTCCCGAGACAACCTGGCTCATCGGAATCATTCGTCCGGCGATCGGGCTCCAGATCTGCATGCTGGCAATCCGGTCGACATTCTCGCGCTCTTCCAGCGGCGGTCGGGCGATGATCGGCAGCAACCGCGATTCTTGAGGAAACACGCCGCCGCCAGAGTCGCCCGGCTCCCGGAAGAGTCCGCCCGCCCGCCCTTCGAACCCCAGTTGCAGGGCATCGGCGACCTCCACGCGGGTGATTCCATTGCGGCGCGACTGCGACTCCAGCAAGGCGGGTCGCAAGACTTTCTCGCGCTCGCGTGCGTCACTGCGAATGCACAGGGCGTTCCCGTTGGCTTCGAAGACCGCGATGGCCTGATTCGCAATTTCACGCAAACGCTCCGGATCGGGGCCGCGGAAGCGCGCCTGTATGCGGCCGCCGCTGCCAGGCCCCAGCAGAAACTTCTTCACAACCGCGTTGGCATCCGGATGGTTTTCGTCGAGATGCCGCTGAATCTGGGGGATCAACCCCGCAATCTGGTCGGCCTGTTCCACATCGACTAGAAACTGGACGAAGGCACGATTCTCGGGTTCCGGCGAATAGACGAGCAAGAACCGCAGTCCTCCTCCTCCGATAAAAGAAGATACGTGCGTCACACCGGGCTGAGTCTGAAGATAGGATTCGACCCGTGCCGCGAACGCCTCGGTCTCTCGAATGTGTGTCCCCGAAGGCAGGAAGCAGTCGACCATGAACTGCGGACGGGTGGCCGGTGGAAAGAAACTCTGCTTTATCAGCGTGAACCCGAAAATGGCCGCGACCATCGAGACGCCGCAAAAGACAAGCACCATCCACCGCCAGCGCAGCGCCAGTATCAGCAGTTGCCGATAGAGCCGAAACGGCAGACCATCGTACGCGGACTTCTCCGATGTCTCGGAATCCGAGGATGACCGCGGCAGCGGCTTGAACATCAGGTAGCTGAGCAGCGGCGTGATCGTGATCGACGAGATCCAGCTCAGGGTCAATGAAATCAGGATGACCCAGAACAGGGAATTGCAATACTCCCCGGTACTGTCTTCCGAAAGACCGATCGCCGCGAACCCGATGATGCCGATCGCCGTGGCTCCAAAGAGTGGCCACTGGTTCTGGGCGACGACTTCACGCACGACTTCGATCTTGTTGCGACCCGATTCGATGCCGACCTTGATCCCCTCGATGATGATAATCGCGTTGTCGGTCAACATGCACAGGGCAATGATGAGCGCGCCCAGCGAGATGCGCTCCATCAGCAGCCCGCCCTTCATGTACATCACGAGGAACGTGGCCATGATTGTCAGAAACAGCACCATCCCGATGATCGTGCCGGTCTTGCGACCCATCGTCAGCAACAGCACGATGAAGACGATCGAGACCGCTTTCGCGAGGTTCCACATGAACTCGGTCGTGGCGGCGCTGACGGCTTCCGGCTGAAAATTGATCTCGCCGATTTCAATGCCCAGCGGCTGATTGCTCTTGAGCGCCGCGAGCTTCTCGCGAATCCCGGCCCCCATCGTGACGACGTTGCCGCCCTGGACGGTGGATACGCCCAATCCGACAGCGGGTTGCCCGTCGTAGCGCAATAGTCGACGCGGCGGATCCTCCTGCGTCCGTTCAATGGTCGCGACGTCGCGCAACGTCAGTTGCCGCCCAGAAGAGTGCGAACCGATCACCAGGTTGAGCATCTCGTTCGCGGAATCAAAGGCGGATTGCGGCTCAAGCGCCACATGCTCGGTATCGATCTGGATGCGGCCGCCGTCCGCGGCGATATTCTTGGCCGCCAGGAGGCTGTAGATCTGCTGTTCGGGAATTCCCAATTGAGCAAGCCGCTGCCGGGAAATTTCGAGATAGATCACTTCCTGCTGTTCGCTGAAGAGATCGACCTTCTTGACGTCCTGCACTTCGAGGAGCTCGCGACGCAGGAACTCGGCGTAACGCCGCAGTTCCGATTGGGAAAATTCCTCACCCGAAATCGCCAGAAAAATCCCGTAAACGTCGCCAAAGTCGTCGATCACCAATGTCCTCCCGCGCGCCGCTGGCGGAAGGTGGACTTGCACATCATTGATTTTTCGGCGGAGTTCATCCCAGACCTGGGGAATGCGGTGCTTGTCGAATCGGTCTTGAATGACCGCCGTCACGACCGACCGGCCGCGCACCGACTGCGACTCAACTCGCAACAATTGACCAAGTTGCTGACACGCGATCTCGATCGGATTCGTCACTTCCTGGGCGACTTCCTCCGCGCTCGCGCCAGGATACGACGTCACGATGAGCGCTTCCTTGATCGTGAATTCCGGGTCTTCCAAGCGTCCCAGATTCGAATAGGCGATCGCCCCTCCGATCAAAATCAGCAACATCGCAACGTACAGAATCCGGTCGTTCCGAATCGACAATTCGCCGATGTTCATTACTGGACGACTCCCCCGGCGGCGGCGCCCAAGGCATCCCCCAGATCGCGGACCCGCATCCCTTCCCGCAGAAACCGGACCCCCGCGACCGCGACACGATCACCGGGTTCCAGACCGGAAGTCACCTCGATCTGATTGCCGACGGCCAGACCCAGTTCAACAGGTCGTGCATGGACAGTCCCCTCGGGAGTCACGACCCAGGCAACCTGCGTTCCGGAATCGGCCTGCATGATGGCCGCCGCGGGCAACATCACCGGTGTCCCCAGAACGGCGGCTCGTTGGTAAGTCATGGCTGCCGTGGCTGTCATGCCGGGCAGAATTCGCACGTCCGTGGGTGCCAGCATGGCCACCCGCACTTGAAATGTTTGCGTCGTGGCGTCGGCCACCTGGGCGATTTCTCGCACGCGCACCGGAAATTGCCTGCCCGGGGCGCCGCTGAAGCTGGCGGTCATTTCGACGATATCAGCCGTCTTCAGATCCGCGGCCATCACTGTTTCCGGAACATCGACGATCACATCAATCTCTTCGACATCCTGAAACTGCACCACCGGTTGCTTGGCCTGCACGTTCTGGTTCTGCTCGACCAGCCGCCGCGCGATGACGCCGTCATAGGGAGCCACGAGAGTCGCATCCTGCAGCCGCAACTGGGCTTCCACAACCTGACCTTCCAACCCCTGGACCTGCCCCTTGGCGGCTTCGATGTCTTCCTCGCGGGCAGTCATTCCGATGTCGAGAAACTGTCGGGCGGACTGCAACTCTTCCACGGCGACGTTGTAGGCCGTCAACGCCTGATCGTAACTGCCCTGCGTGATGACGGAGTTGCGGAACAAGCGGGCATTGCGGTCATATTCCGCCCGTGCGTTTTCAAGACGGGCTTCCGCCGCGCGAACCTGCGCTTCTCTCCGCAGACGTTCTTCGGGGCGTTCCCCCGCGAGGAGCCCCCGCAACACGGCTCGAGACTGTGTGAGTTGCCCTTGCAACGACTTCAGTCGAGCCTCGAATTCATCCGGCCGCAAACGGGCGATCACTTCCCCCTTGCTGACTTGCTGGCCCTCTTTCACCGGCAGGTCCACTATCAGGCCGGGAACCTGAAACGCCAGTTCGACCTGCCGTGAAGCATCAACCGTCCCCGGAAAGGTGCGCGTCTGCAACTGCCCGCCCGGCGTGACAAGCACTGTTTTCACAGGCCGCACGACCTCGTCCGGCACGGGAGTACTCCGGCCGCAGCCCGCCAGCGTTGCCAGACTCGAAAGTACAACGACAGCACACAGCGGACACATGCTCCGCCGCCGATCGCGGAAATTCATAACGACCTTTGCCTGCGGAATAACCGCTCAGAATGTCATCTGACGGGCCGACTGACTGACTCAGACGGCGAAGGGACAGCGACCCCGGCGCGTCGATTGCCCAACGACGCACGAACATTCATATCCGCCGCACGACACGATTGCCAGCCCCTGTGCTCGGGTTCCAATGAGCCAAAGAACAGGCCGAGAAGTCTCTGCCGGTAGTACTCATGAAATCGTGGTAGATGTTGCCAGAGCGCTCAATGAACGTCGCTTCCTAATGCGAAGGTCGTACGGCGAGCAGCACCATCACAATCAGTCCGGCCATGCCCAATCATGCGTACGCAAGTTGCACCGTGACGGAGGACAGGAAGAAAGGATGCGGTGACTTAGTTCGTGTCGGCCCCGGTGGACTGAGCAGCCAGACCCGAGGCGCCGTGGGAGCTGATCGGTTTACATACGCTATCTTGAACACTGAGTGCCGCAATTCGCCGCTGCAATCGTTGGCGACGACCTCCTCGAAAATTCGCGACAACATGACCGACAACTGGCCGCGGCCACGATCGAAAGCTGGTTCTCACTCCGGATACCGCGCAGCCAACTCCATGCCAGTGCCGCACCGCATGTCTCGGTGCGGCACTGGCATGGTCGGTCGCATGCCGGGAGAAGTTGACTATGAACGAAAGCATGCGAGGAATTTCACAGTCAGCTTTCGTCATTGATCGATCGAACTTTACAGCCATCTTCGAGCGACCTCATCCCGGCAGCCCACGGCATTTTTCAGAAGGCTTTCCAGTTCATGCACCAGTTCGAGCAAGTATCAATTCCCAAATCGAAATCGTGGTGAGTCTGGTAACTTCAAGAACCACTGATTTTCTTCCAGAATCAAGCTGCCGATAGGGCTGCCAACGTCACCTCTCGCGAAAACGATCAATTCCTGGCCGTGGCACAGCATGGGATTCCGCGGCTTTCCGCGAAACGAACGACCTCTTCCAGTTGATACTAAGGTGGAAAGTGCTCATCAATGAGGTCAAGGTCTTCGTCAATTGCCTTCCAGAGTGACCTCCCCCCTTATACCGAGTCCGTTTTGTGAGTGATAAAGTCGTCGAAACCGGACCTGGAGAGGGAGAAGGCAAGATGCCACGGAAGCGATTGGGAGCGGAGCAGATCATTCTGAAGTTGCGGGAAGCCGAGGTAGATCTGGCGAAGGGCCAGACGGTGGCAGCAAGGCCGCAAGATGATTGGTGTCACCGAGCAGACTTACTCCCGGTGGTGCAACGAGCGCGCCGGTTGGAACACGCGTAAGCAGGCTGCCACTTGGCAACTCAGAGGAGTCGAAATTGAGCCCCCGCAATCGAACCATCGCGAGAGCCGGTTTGGCCTCCGGAGACGCGGTACGGAATCCTACGGCGGCTGCCAGGCCCTACTGTGAGAAACAGTCATTTTTTGCCATGAAGTGTCTTGGGTTGCCAGTTCGGATTGTTGCTGGAAACTACTTGTCCGAATGAGCTTTGAGGCACCGCAAGAGATCGCGAAAAGGCGCCTACGGAACCGAAGGGACAACGCCACCGTGAACCGCCGAGATTCGACGCATTTTACTGCCATCAAATACGCCGACGGATCATTCTATCCTGTCTGCCGAAACACGAAGACCGGACATGGAGCTTGGCGAAGAACGGATTCGGTCACGCTTCCCTTCATCAGTCGTCGCAGCCCCCGTCGTTGATGAGTGCCGAGAACGATGAGATCGACGTTCTCGCTCTCGGCGACGTCAAGAATCCGTTGGGCGGGATCTCCTGCCTTGACTTGGTAGTCAGCCCGAATGGTGGGATCTGTCGGCAAAAAACTTCGTAGCGTCACCTCCAATCGGTGTCGGGCTTTCGTGAAGTCGTAGTAGTGCCTGATCGCGGCGCAGTCTGTTGGTGATTGCACATGCAGCAGCAAAATCCGGGCCCGGCGCAACTGCGCGAGCGAAGTGGCCCATTTCAGGCCGGCGCGTGACGAAGGGGCAAGGTCGGTTGCGAAAAGGATCGTGGCGTCGTCATCGCGGAGAGAAGAAAACCGCAGCCGATGAGGCAATTCGAAGGCCTCGAAGGAGCGATTGATAGCCACCATGGCAACGTCTCCTTTCAAGATTGGTTGCATCAGGCGAAGTGGAGAAGGACGACCTCGCCTGGAGGAAAATTGAGCAAACTGCACACGGTCTGGTTGGTCGCGTTATGTCAGAACAAGTTCCGGTTCTTCCCAGCGCTGCGCGGCCTCGGGCTGGTAGACCACCTCCACGACCTCGATCGACACTTTTCCGCTGGGTACGGGCCAATCAACGACATCACCGACACGCTGCCCCAAAAGCGTTGTTCCGATCCCACTCAGCACCGAGACTCGGCCCTCGATGATGTTGGCCTCTTTCGGGTAGCACAACGTGAATGTCCAGAACTCGTCGTTGTCGATTTCACGGACGAGCACGGTCGACCCCATCGTGACCACATCCGGGGGGATGTCCGCGGACTCCCAGCACTGGGCCATGTCGAGCTTTTCTTGGAGCGTGGCGATGTGTTTTCCGTCCGGGAAGTGTAGCAGATCCCGCGCGGTGGCATGATCGGCCAAGGCGTTCAGGCGCAGGTGGTCGAAGCAGGTCATTTCGATGCGCATGTGGGTCATGGTTAAGTCCTTTCCGAACGTGGACCGACAGGCGGCGGCCGAGCGTGTTGTCTGTGTCAGGTTGTGAGAGCCTTGAGCCCGATCGGGCCTGGCGACGAGCGAGCCGTGGTGATCGCCGTTCAGCCGCGGTCAACTTCGATGTCGTTCCGCGCGATCGGCGCGTCAGCGTGGCGCATGACGACCTCTTGCGCGATCAGCTTGGCATAGTAAGAGCGGGCGGTTCCCGTGAGGATGAGCCCGCATTGTTCTCGCGATATCGCGAAGTTGGAGATCAGTCCGCGTAACTGGCGGCGCACGATGGATCGGATGTGGTCGAGGGAGTCGGCGACGGCGGTGAGAGTCGTGTTCATGAGCCAGCATCCTCCATCGCAGGACGGCGTGTCGTGACTTCGAGTGTCAAGGCGGCAAGGATGCCGCGCTTTCGAAAAAATGGAATCTGGACACGATCACCCGATTGGAGGAGACGGAATTTCACGCGCTCTCCGTTGAGTCGGATGTCACACTGCGCGGGAACATCGAAGATGCGAAGACCGTGTGGCAACAGGACAGCGATAGTACGGCCGATGAGGTCAATTCGCTGAATGGTCCCCTCAACCACTTGAGGCGATGTCGAGACTCCAGAGACGAGCATGATTTCCTCCCCTCTATTGGCTGGCTGATGCCCCTGGCTGGATGATCGGGCCGCGTCCTCTGAGCGTCACCATCCGTTGAGAAATGCGGGCCAGTTGGTGGATCGCGGATTGCACTGACGCAGTGATGCCAAGGAGTCTATGCATGCGGCATGCCAATTCCGCAAATGTCGAAATGTGCTTCGCAAAGGCTGCATTTCTCGGACATCAGCACTTTCGTGGGGGCGATTCGACCGGTTTCGCGATTCGAAGTGTGTCTTGGACTGGGCCAAGTGGTCAGAAATTAGCCACAATGGAGATCCGCATGAGAGGGGAATCCTCACAACATAAGCTCCAACGGAGGAACGTCGCGCAGCAATCGCGTGATGCATCTCCGATTGCCGAGGACCAGAACTCGATGGCGAGGCAGCGCATTCTGCTCGAAACGTTGTGGCCCACGCTCGCAGTCAGCGTAATCCTGGGGACGCTCTGCCTCCTCCTTGGGATTGGCTTGCTGAGCGATGCCGGACTTGTCCGAGACTGGAGCGCGATGGGGCGTGTCTGGGCGTGGAGCGGACTCCTGCTGGGGGTGTCCGTTGCCTGCGGTGCCACACTGTGGGCGGTTCTTGCAAGTCGTCAATTACAACGCTCTTTCATGGACATCAGCGAACGGGTTCACGTGGCCGCACAGCGTCTTAGCACTGAACCATTGCGTCAGAGCTCTCGGCCGCCCGAGCTGTTGGCTCAGGTGCGGTGGGTGCTGGAAGGAATCGATCGGGTCCTCGAAGAGCGAAGACAGCGCGAACGCGAGGTGCTGCGTGCCGATCAACTGGCGATGGTGGGACAGATCGCCGCGGGTGTTGCCCACGAATTGAGGAATCCCCTGACCTCGATCAAACTGCTCATCCAAACGAACCTCCGCGATGCTGACCGTCAGGGACTCCCCATCGATGATTTCGTGATTATTGATCAGGAAATCCGTCGTATGGAAAAGTGCCTGCAGCAATTCCTCGACTTCGCGCGGCCGCCGCGACCCGAACTGCGACCGACCGACCTTGTCTTGTTGATGGAGCGGACCCTGGCCCTCGTTGTGGGCCGTGCCCGGAAGCAGCAGGTGACGCTAGCCTTTGCCCCCCCTTCCGCACCCGTCGTTGTCGAAGCGGACGAAGATCAGATCCAGCAACTGCTGGTCAATCTGGTATTGAATGCGCTGGATGCGATGTCCGAGGGAGGGCGGATCGAGATCCACCTCACTAAACTGCGGGAGGACGCAGTGGAATTGGAGGTCCGTGACACGGGTCCAGGTATTCCCGCGGACCTGTTCGCCCGGCTGTTTGACCCCTTCGTCAGCACCAAAGAGACGGGGATTGGTCTCGGGCTGGCGGTCTCGTACCGAATTGCCGCCCGGCACGGCGGCAGTCTCTCGGCGGTGAATCTTCCGGCAGGCGGCGCCTGCTTCACGTTACGATTGCCGACTTCGCAACACGTCGCGGCGGCCAGCCCGTCGATGGAATTAAATCACTGAGACCCTTGCGATGCCTTTGCTCCTGGTGATCGATGACGAGGAATCCATCCTGCACGCCTTCCGGCGCGCCTTTCAAAGGCCCGACATCGAGTTGCTGACCGCGTCGGCAGGACTAGAGGGCCTGCAAGTGGTGGCCGACCATCAGCCGGATGTCGTCGTCCTGGACATCAACTTGCCGGACATGTCCGGTCTCGATGTCTTCCGCCAAATCCAGGCTCAAGATGCTCGAATCCCCGTCATCTTCATCACCGGACACGGCACGACCGACACTGCCATCGAAGCCATGAAGCTGGGAGCATTCGACTACCTCCTGAAGCCGTTGGAGCTCGCACCCCTGGAGACGCTTGTCGAGCGGGCTTTCGAAATCAGCCGCCTGATGCGCGTTCCCGCCCGAACGGAGATCGAAGGGCCTTCGGATGGAGCCGATATCATCGTCGGTCGATGCCCGGCCATGCAGGAGGTTTACAAGTCGATTGGCAGAATCGCGCCTCAGGAGGTGACGGCTTTGATTATGGGTGAAACCGGCACGGGCAAGGAACTTGTGGCGCGGGCGATTTATCAGCACAGTCGCAGGGCCAGCGGACCTTTTCTCGCAATTAACTGTGCCGCTATCCCGGAGAACCTGTTGGAAAGCGAGCTACTGGGACACGAAAAGGGTGCGTTCACCGGCGCGGACCGGCGGCGGATCGGCAAGTTCGAGCAGTGTTCGGGTGGGACATTGTTTCTCGATGAGATCGGCGACATGACTCCGTTGACGCAGGCCAAAATCCTCCGCGTCCTTCAAGATCAGCAGTTCGAACGGGTCGGCGGCAACGAGACAATCAAGACCGATGTCCGGATCATTGCGGCCACGAACCGCGATCTGCAGCGCATGATTGCGGACAATTCGTTTCGCAGTGATCTGTACTACCGTTTGAGCGTCTTCACGATCACCCTGCCGCCCCTGCGGGAACGGGGCGAGGATCTCATGCTTCTCGTTCAATACTTCCTCGACCGTTATGGTCTGGAACTGGGCAGGGAAATCGTGCAAACGAGTCCCGAAGCCGTGGAAATGCTCCGTCGGTACTCCTGGCCGGGGAACTTGCGCGAGTTGCAGAGCGTGATTAAGCAGGCGCTGCTGAAATCCACTGGTCCGGTTCTGCTCCCGGAATTTCTGCCGCAGTTCGTCGAGAACGGCACTCATTCCCAAGTGGAAACGCCAGGCACGGGGCCTTCCGAGTTGGACCGCCTGATTGAGGACGGGTTGCGTTCGAACGCTCCCGATCTCTATGAATCAGTCCTGACCCAAGTGAAACGCCGTTTGCTCACAAGAGCCCTTCAGGAAACCGGAGGCAACCAACTGCGTGCCGCGAAGGTCTTGGGAATCTCACGGAGCACCTTGCGCAACGACTTGAAGTCGCTGGGCATCAGCGTAGAGCGTCAGGTCACCAGAACTGACGACGATGTTAGTTGAGCCACTATCGAGACGCGACGCCTCCGACGATCCCAGCGGATCGCAT
>JAHBXV010000055.1 GCA_019636285.1 Planctomycetaceae bacterium | reverse complement strand
GAAGAGCGTGGCCGCGAATTGATGGCCGAACTGCGCCGTCGGCTGCCAGGTTATGCGGTGCCGCGATACGTCCGCGAAGTCGCCGGGGCCGAGAGCAAAGTTCCGATCGACTGACGAATCGGGCTTACTGTTGCTGCTGCTGTTGCGACTGACGTACCCAGTCGCGGAATTGCTGGCCGCGGTCTTCAAAGTTGCGGAACCAGTCGTAGCTGGCGCAGCCGGGCGACAGCAGGATGACATCGCCTGGTGCTGAGAGCTGCCAGGCGGCAGCGAGTGCTTCGGGGAATGACTTCGCCGGCACGGCTGCGGGCGTGGGGTCACCGCGCTCGTTGATAGCCTTCAGAATCGCCGGGCCGGTCTGTCCCATCAGCACAATGGCTTTCGTGCGGGAGGCCGCCGCGTGCGCCATTGCGGTGAGGTCGATGCCTTTGTCGTATCCGCCTGCCAGCAGAATGATCGGCTGTGTGAACGATTCCAGTGCCACGATCGTCGATTCCGGCGTTGTCGCGATCGAATCGTTGTAACAGTGGCGACCGTTCAGGTCGCCGACGAATTCGAGGCGATGGGGGAGCGCCTGGTACGATCGGAGCGAAGCTTCAATGTCCGCGCGGCTGACTCCCACGGCCAGCGCAGCCAGCGAGGCTGCGGCCGCGTTCATTTGGTTGTGTCGACCGGGGACTTTCAGCCATTGAGCGAATGGCCAGTTGGCGTCACTCAGCGGCAGACCTTCACCGGGTAACACGCCAGCGCCGAAGTAGACACGTCTCGCTTGCGTCGGCCAGTCGCGGACATCGGGATCGTCGGCATTGAGCACGGCGACGTCGTCGGCTTGTTGCCAACGGACGATCGTTTGTTTTGCCGCGCGGTAGTTGTCGAGTGAATCGTGCCAGTCGAGGTGGTTCGGCGTCAGGTTGGTGACGACGGCGACATGGGGGCGGAAGTGAATGCGGTCGAGGTCCGCGAGTTGAAAACTGCTCAGTTCCAGAACGACATCGTCCGTGGGTTGGATTTGATGCACGTGGGGAAGCAGGCTTTTGCCGATATTGCCTCCCAGCCAGGTCCGTCGACCGCTTCGTGCGAGGATGTGGTGCAACATGGCCGTCGTGGTCGACTTTCCGTTGCTCCCCGTGACGCACAACAAGCGACCTCGGCAGCGCTCGACGAACAATGCGATTTCGCTGGTGATTGGGATTCCCAAACTGCGAACGTGCTGAACCAGTGGATGATCGGGCCGCAATGCGGGAGAGGCGACGACGAGATCGGCTCCCGCAAGGTCGCTTTCGGAGTGCCCGCCTAACCGCAATGAGACGTTCGAGCAGTCGGCGATCTGTCGGAGTGACCCTTCGAGAGCGTCAGCGGGTTTCTGGTCACAGACGGTGACGAAAGCACCGGCCGCCGAAAGAAACCGAACCGCCCCGACGCCGCCACCGAAGCTGCCGAGGCCCAGAACGACGACTCGTCGACCCGAGAATTCTGCGGTCACGGTTTGATCCGGGGGGCGGAGGTTTACGAGTGAGTGGTTGGTGGTTAGTAGTTGGTGGCTAGAAATTGAATTCATACGGCCAACGTAAGCATCGACAAGCGTTCGACTTAAACCTCGTCCAAGTGCAGTACCGAGTTGAGCGAGACCAGTGACAGCATACCGTCGCGGACTTCGAGGAGGTTGATGCAGGCGTTGGTCTGCTTCAGTCGGCGGGCGTGGCGAAGCTCGATTCCCGCCAGTTCCGCCAGAACGACCCGGTTGAGCATGTTGTGCGCGACGATCGCGACGTTCTCGCCGGCATGCCGATTGAGGATGTCGTCGATGGCCGGGCGTGCCCGTTTCAGGACGTCGCCATAGGACTCGCCGCCGGGGTGCGGGATATCGACGGGGTTGTCGAAGAACCGGGCGTGATCTTCGGGATGCCGTTCGCGAATGACGTCCCAGGAAAGCCCCTCCCATCGCCCGACACTGCATTCGCGGAGCGCGGCGATCGTTTCGACGGTTTTTCCCTGGCGCTCGGCGATTGCGGTGGCCGTCTGCACGGCGCGGCGCAACGGGCTCGAATAGACTGCCGCCAGATTGAACCACCTTAGAAAGTTCCCGACGGCGGCCGCCTGGGCTTCTCCGGCTGCTGACAACGGATGATCGAGTTCGCTGCCCTGCATGATATACGGCCGCATTTCGTTCGCGGGGGTCGCACCATGCCGAATCAGGAACAGCCGCGTCACGCCGGCTCCGGGAGCCGACCGCAACGGACGCGGAGAATCATCAGGCATCTCTCAATTCCCTTCGTTGAGTTTCGCGGCCGCGGCACTGATGACCGGATGAAGCAGCGGATCGATCACCGCGGCTGGATCCTGCCCGTCAATCTTCTCACGTCGGTTGAACAGGACCGACCAGACCCAGTCATCGTGACGGACGACCAGCAGCGTCGAGGTGCCGGGGATGCCGCCGAAGTGCCAGAAGTTCTTGCGGCCGGTCGCATCGACCCGACGGACGCGCCAGCCCAGGCCGTAATAAGTGTCTTCGTTTTCTTCGCCGGGAGACGGGGCCAGCATGGCCTCGTGAGTCGATTGCTTCTCGAACAAGGGAGAGTCTTCACTTGCCGCCGCCATGCCGAACCGGACCAGGTCTTCGGCGGTGGCCAGCCATCCGCCGTGGGCGTCGAAGGCTTCCACCGACCAGGCGCCATCGGGCTGTGGAACGGGTTTCCCCAATTGCGGCCCCATCACTGCTGGACCCACCGCATCGGGCGGGACGGAATAATGGACTTCGCGGGGATCGCGGTCGCTCGGCAAGGTCTTCCCGAGTTTCAACTGCCGGATGCCCAGCGGAGCCAGCGTTCGTTCGAGGACGAATTTCTCGTAGGTCTTTCCGGTCCGTGCCTCGATGACGCGGCCCAGAAGAGAATAGCCGTAGTTGCTGTAGGCGTATCGCGAACCCGGATCGAATTGCAGGGGTTTGTCGGCCATCCAGGCGATGATTTGCGGCGGCAGCGCGGGGGCCGGACAGCCGGTTTCCTGGACGATCCGGGGTGAGACAAACATGGGGTCGAAGGACGCGTCGCGATCCCATCCCCCCCGGTGTGTCAGCAGGTGGCGGATCGTCACTTCCTTGAGCCGCGGATCGTGCTTGTCCGGGAGGGGGAATTTCTCGGCGAGGATGTCGAGCACTCGGTCGTCGAGCGAGAGCTTGCCGGCTTCGATGAGCTGCAGGATCGCCACACCCGTAATGGGCTTTGAAATGCTCGCGATGCGAAACAGGTGGTCGGGACGGACGCCTTTCGAGAGGGCGGCATCGGACCAGCCAAAGGCGCGGGAATAGACGACCTTCCCGTCTCGGCCGACTGCTGCTTGTGCAGCCGGGATATCGTGCTGCTTCAGAAAATCCGTCAGCAGCTCATCGAGCGCGGCGAACGCCGGGACAGCCTCACCAGACGCAGGAGGTTCGGCGGCGTTCATCGCGAGTCCCGCGTTCCAGAGTCCGGTGAGCAGGCAGGTTCCGATGGCCGTGAGGCGGATCGGCAGCCGTCTAAAGCGATTCGTAGCGGCCAACGCCGTTGATGCGGCCGTAGATGTCATTGAGGATCCAGTGGAAGACTGTCAGATGGACACACTCGACCAGTCCCATGTCATCCAGCGGGACGTGCAGGTTCTTCTGAGCCAACGTCTGGAGTTTACCGCCCGAGTACCCCGTAATGCCCCAGGTCACGAGTCCCTTGCGATTCGCCCATTCAACGGCGTTCAGAATGTTCGGGCTGTTGCCGCTGCCGCTGATCGCGACGAGGACGTCGCCGGGGGAGGCTAGGTTCTTGAGTTGTTCGACGAAGACGCGGTCGAACCCCTCGTCGTTTCCCCACGCCAGGATATAGGGTGTGTTGTCGGTCAGGCTCAGAACCTTCAGACGCTTCTTGTCGTCGTTCAGAAAGTCTTTGCGATCGAGCGTGCTTTTGCCGAGGTCTTCACAGAAGTGGGACGAGTTTGAACCACTGCCGCCGTTGCCGCAGATGAACAGGAACCGGCCGGCCTCGTAGACAGCGTAGATGTCGTCGGCGAGCGCTTCGACCTGCGTGAGATCGACGGTTTCAAAAACTTCCGCACAGCGGCGAAGATAGGCGGCGGGGGTCAGGTGAGCGCCAAGCATGCGAAGCCTTCCTTGTGGTCAAACGCCAGTCGGGGGTGAATCCGGAGACCGACTGGGAATGTTGCCCCATGTTCTACCCGCGCGGCGGCTTTTCGCCAATCGGGGCAAGGGGGGGATTTCGCGCAGGGCTCGCGGAGAGCGCGGAGAGAATGCAGAGGGAAGGAGTGCGAGCGCGAACAGGGGGAATCGGTTTGGAATCCGAAGTCCGTTAGGGCCGGGCGGCTCGGCGATTGGGTTCGTCACCCGGGGCGATGGGGATCGTCGCCAGAGGACGGACCAGGGCGTTGCGGCTCAGACGACCGTCGCTGGCGACGCGGTTATCCGGCAAGGTCCGCTCGGGAGATCGTTCGGTCGCGGCCATTTCGCTGGATGGCGACTGGCCACGGACGAGGGGTTGCTCGCCCCGATTGGTTTGGGGTTCGTCAGCCGCCGCCAGCGTCGCCGCTCGGTCCTGGTCGAGTTTGGGGTAGCCGGCCATCACCCATTGGCTCCAGTCCGATTCCAGATCGCTGACTCGCTCGTAGCCGTAGCAGTTGCGAACGGCTTTTTCCCAACCGCTGCTGTGAGCTTCACCGAGAAGTCTCAGGAACTTCTTGCGGTCGCCGTCGCGCATCAGGAATTCCGTCAGCGCGTGTCCTTCGGCGTACATGGTGAGAACGTCCTGGGTGTCGGTCGGATACTCCTTCATCGCGAGCAGGTTTTTGAGGGGAATCGAGCGAGACGTGCGGATGGCCCGTTCGTGGATCTCCCGCAAGCGCATCCGTTCGGAGCGATGTTCGATGATCGACGCGGCTCCCTCGTCGGCCCAGCGGGGGATCGGGCGGCGGAAGTGGCAGGCAAAAATCGTGTGATTGATCTCATGGGGCAGCACCGAGTCGAGGATGCGCTCTTCGCTGCCGTGGATTTTCATTTGCCAGCCGCTCACTTCTCCGCGATCGAAGTGAAAGGTCGTCTGACCGCCGGCTCCCATCTGTCCCACGTCCACCTGGACGGGGCAGCGGTGATACCAGTTTTTCATTTCGTGACCGAGCCAGAACTCCGAGAGTTCGCGCCGGTAGACTTCGGCGGCCTCACCCACCTGCCGGGCGAATTCCTCCGTGGGGGCCTGAATGACAAAGTTTTTGGTGCTGTAGGTCGCGCCCAGCGAGAGAAAGCTGGTGCACAGAAGCAGAACGCGTGCGATCAGCGACATGGGCATCCATTCCCAGGGAGTCCGGAAAGCTCATTTTCCAGGACACAGTCCGCGAGCCGATTGGTCGGCCATCATGGCCACCAGCAACCGGCAGCAAATGCCGATCCTTATTTCGGGCGACAATTGGCCGATTCTTTGCAAGTTGTTTTTGGGGAATTCTTTGTGCTGTTTTTCTGCCGCAGGGGCGCCCCGCCAAGAGGGGACGAATTCTTGTAGAAAGTGCAATTTCAGGTGGGCTCGGTATGCAACGTCTTGAAGATTGGGTCCACCGGGGCCGTCCGCGATTCGGGCAATCTGGGCCAGGGGAGCGAATGGCCAGCCGCCAAATCCGGACGAACACGCAACCTCGTGTCAGACCGCATGGCAGCTAGGATGGGATTGCCGGACTCGCCATTTGGTCAGCCGGGCCAAGGCCGTGCAAAATCGTATGCTCGGGCGAGCCGTCGCTCCGATACCCCTGAGGCAGTGCTTACAACGTCTCGGAGCCTTTGCCCGTGCCTCACTCTCACCTGGTGGTTCGTCATCTTTTGAAGCAACTCGAGTCGCATGTCCCGGCTTCGCAGCGCGAGCGTCGTCCGGAATGGATGCGAGAGTTGATTGTCGCCGCGTGCGAGGCGCTCTCGCCGCTCCAGGATCTGGGGCGAGTCGGCGCGGAGTGCGAGGCGGTCGATCAGCAGTGGGAACTGCGGTTGTACTTCGGAGCCCGCGAACTGGTGGGAGGCCCGTTTGATGGTGCCACGCAACTGGCGAACTTCGAGGTCGATCTCCAACGGTTGCTGGCTCTGTTCGAGACCGTGACGACCTGCCAGTGGCTGGCCTTCCCCGCCCTTGATGGCGGGCGGTCATTCATCTCGATTGCCGGCACCTATGCTGGGCAGGCGGTGAGCGTCAAAATCTATTCGCATCCGCCGCGGCATTCGACTCCCGGCCTGCGACAGCGCGCGGACGGGTCGCTGGAACCTTGCTGATTCGCGCCAGTGGTCGGTCGGTGTGGCACGCACGTGAGTCTTTGAAGGGCGTGGCTAAGGAACTACTCCCACGCCCTTCAGCAAAGCCTTCAGGGCGTGCCACCTTCCGCTTTGGCTAACGCCCTTCCGCGAGGCGGTCGCCGAGGAAGTTGTCGAGATCGGGGATGTCGTAAATCTTTCGCTGGGTCACGGTAAAGTCGTACGAGACGCGGCAGAATTCGAGCTTCGTTCCGTCCTGAATCACATACGACGATCGGGGATCTCCGTTACGGGGCTGGCCGACAGACCCGACGTTGACCAACGCCTTCCCGGGGCCGAACTCATATTTGAAGTCCAGGTCTTCCGGGGCCAGGAAGTTGAAGTCTTCGGTAAACACGCCCGGAATGTGGGTGTGGCCCTGGAAGCAGTAATTCTCGACCAGTGAAAAAATGCGGTCCATCTTCCGCTGGTTGTAGATGTCTTCCGGGAAGACGTACTCGTTGAGCGGGTTGCGGGCCGATCCATGCACAAACAGGAATTTGCCGTCCTTCTGGGTGCGAGGCAGTTCCCCCAGAAACTCCCATCGCTTTTCGGCCTTGGGCCCGCCGCCGGCTTCCAGCGTTTTCCGGGTCCAGAAGACCGCGCGCTCGGCACTGGCATTGAAGCCTTCCGGATCGAAGAGCGCCGCCTGGTCGTGATTCCCCAGCAGCGTCATCGAGCAGTTCGCCATCACCAGGTCGATGCATTCGCACGGGTTGGGGCCGTAGCCAATGATGTCGCCCAGGCAAAAAATCTCCGTGATTCCCCGAGCGCGAATGTCGGCGAGAACCGCCTGGAGAGCTTCCAGGTTGGCGTGAATATCGCTGATGATGGCTCGCAATTTCGCCCCCGCTGCGGCTGACTCGGCAGATGTCGACTGGACAGGGAATTCGGCTGTGTCCGTCATCGCCACCCCCCGCACATTCTTATAGTACCGTCAAAACCCACTGAACGTCCGAAACGCCCCTGAATTGGCCGCGGTTCCCGAACTGCCAACCGGGTTTTGACGGAGGCTCTTCACACTGCAAAATGGTGAACGCGACTGTACGACGAACCGCGCCAACCGGTCAAGAACGTCGGTTGCCGATCCGGCCGCATTCCCCGGGCGATCGAAGCGATTGTCGCGATCTTGCGGCCGAGTTGACGACCGGCGACGGTCCGTGACGGCATGAACGGACATCCGTTGAGACAAAACAACGATTTTTGCCCCGCCGTTTTTGACCCCTGGTCAGTTGCGACCTAGGGTTTCGTACCCCTCGAATCGAACGTCCCAGCGACAAATGGATTTTGTCGAGCGATGACGACCGGACAGAACCCTTGTCCGGCCTTTTCCCTCGGCCCAGGGACCGACATGGACCGTTGTCACGCCGCGACAACTGCATCGGCCTCTTGACCGGGTGAGTCGAGAGACGTGCGCGATCGCGACGTACCGCATGCGCGGACCGCTGAAACTTCGAATTCCAGGTTCACCCAAGAACGATCAGTCACCATGCCAAACGGGTCACTCCTTGTCGTCGACGATGATCGTCCGCTCCTCGAGTCGATGGCCGACTACCTGAGAAGCCTGGGCCATCGCGCCGAAATCGCCTCCAACGCCCGCGACGCCATGAAGCGGATGAAGGAGTTCCCGTTCGATCTGGTCATCTGCGACGTCAACCTACCGGACCAGGATGGGTTTCAGGTGCTCGAGTGGGCGCGGCAGGCCGTGCCGGACACGAACGTCACGCTGATGACCGGTCTGGGCTCGATCGAAAACGCCGTAGAAGCCATTCGGCTGGGCGCGTTCGACTATCTGACCAAGCCGATCATCGACGACGAACTCGTCCTCTCCATCGATCGCGCCCTCGGTCAGCGAAGAATTCTCGATGAAAACAAGAACCTGCGCAAGCAGCTCGATCAGCGGTTCGGTCTGGCCAACATCATCGGCCACGACTACCGCATGCAGAAGATGTTCGACGTGATCGAAAGTGTCGCCGACACGCGGACGAGCGTCCTGGTTCTTGGCGAAAGCGGAACCGGTAAGACGCTGACGGCTCGCGCCATTCATCAGCTCAGCAATCGGCGCGACAAGCCGTTTGTCGAAGTTGCCTGTGGAGCCCTGCCCGATTCGCTGCTGGAAAGTGAACTCTTCGGACACGTGGCCGGCGCGTTTACCGGAGCCACCCACGACAAACCCGGTAAATTCTTGCAGGCGAACGGCGGGACGATTTTCCTCGACGAAGTCGGAACTGCGTCGCCCAGTTTGCAGGTCAAGCTGCTGCGGGTTCTGCAAGATCGCGAGTTCGAACCCGTTGGCGGCTCGAAGACCCACAAGGTCGACGTGCGGATGATCTTCGCCACCAATTGCGATCTGGAAGAAGCCGTTCGCAAAGGGGAGTTCCGACAAGACCTGTATTACCGCATCAACGTCGTCACGCTGACGCAGCCACCGCTTCGCGAACGCATCGCCGACATCCCGGCTCTCGCCGAGCACTATCTGCGGGAATTCGTGTCGCAGACTGGTAAAGCCGTCTCGGGGCTCAGTGAAGCGGCCGTGCAACGGTTGCAAGCCTACGACTGGCCTGGGAACGTTCGCGAACTGGTCAACGTCATCGAACGGGCAGTCGTGCTCTCGAAGTCATCGGTGATTCAGCCCAACGACCTGCCCGAAGCTCTGCGAGAAGATGCCAGCGTGGCTGGTGCCGTTTCCTCGTCGCGGACCTTCGGCTCCAACCTCAAGTCAGCCTTGGCCAACCCCGAGAAGCAGATCATTCTCGATGCTCTCGAACGGCACGGCTGGAATCGCCAGCACACCGCCGACTCGCTGGGGATCAATCGCACGACGCTGTACAAGAAAATGAAGAAGTACGGCATCTCGTTCGAACGCCAGCTCATGCTGACGTAGCGAATTGATCTTTGGACCCGCCTTGATCTCGATCCCAGGCTTTTGCCTGGGATCGCTGTCTTTCATGTAGTACCGTCAAAACCCTATGGACGCCCAAAACTTTCGTGAATTCGCAGTGGGTTCCGAGCCGCCAACCGGGTTTTGACGGAAGCTCATGGCTCTGCCTCGCTGCTTCAGGCCGGCTCAAACTCGCGTCAGCTTTGAAATTCGCCCGGTGCCGACCCACTCGGCGACGAAGAGGTTCCCGTCGCGATCGAAGCAGGCATCGTGCGGGTGAACGAACTTGCCGTCGACCCATTTCGCGCTGTCGCCGCGGATCTCCCGGCCGTCTTTCGCCGTCACGCGGGCGACATCGTCCCCCAGGCGGGCGACGACTTCGTTCTTCTCGTTAAGCAGCGTCAACCGGGCGTGGAGTTCTGGCACGACCAGCAAATTCTCGAACGAATCGAGATTGGCGGGCAAGCCGTAGCCGGTCAGCGTTTCGAGATACTTGCCGTCCATGTCGAACGTCTGTAATGTATGGTGCGCGCGATCGCAGACGACGATAGACGGCTCGCGACCGGGTCGTCGGTCAATCCAGATGCCGTGCGGCGTCTGGAAGGTTCCCTCCCCTTCGCCGGGGCCGCCAAATTTGGAGAGCCACTTGCCATCGCGGTCGTAGCGATGAATGAAGAACGAGCCGTATCCATCCGCCAGCAGGAAGCCGCCATCGTCCAGAAAGGCGAAATTGGTCGGCATGAAGCGGTCCCGACCCCAGACCTTCTCGCGCTGGGTGTCTTCGTTCTCCGCGTAGACGCCCGACTCCATGGGGGCGAAGCGTTCCCAGATCACTTCCCCGTTAAGGGTCATTTTGGCGAATGACTTCACCTGCTGGTACGCGCAGACGTAAAGGAACTCTTCGGACCCCTCCTTGCGGACCTCGATCCCGTGTCCGCCCCCCTGGAACTGCTCGCCGAAGGCACGAATGAACTTGCCCTTGTCGTCGAACACGAAAATCGACGGGTGGTCCTTCAGTTCCGCGAGACCCTCGTGAATGACGTACAGGTTGTTGGCGCTATCGACCGCGACGTTGTGAGTCGTCTGCCAGGTATACTTGTCGGGCAACTGCGGCCATTCGTGAATGACTTCGTAGCGATAGTCCCCTTCGCCGAGCGGAACGGGCTTGTGCGGGTTCGCATGGACGAACGGGGTGCCGGCCAAAGTGGCGCCGGCAACAACCGCGCTGGTCGCCAGAAAATCCCGGCGGGTCATGTTCGTGGGTGTATTGTCTGTCATGGGATGTGCCTCTTGGAAGCCGGGGTCCGCGATGGGGTCGAAACGAGAGCCGTTCGACCGATCTCATCACTCTATCCGGTTGGCCGCCGGCGTGGAACTGGTAACGAAATGCGATAACAAGTGTGTCGCACTTCGGTGAAGTAGCCCTGACGATTGAGCCATTCGTCGACGAGTGTTTCGGCCAGGAATGCCATGGGGTGGGTCCGGACAGGAAAGCAATCTCACGCGAGCGGTCAAGCCGTGGATCACTTCCGGGGTGCAGCATGGGTGCGCGAAAGCCGGGGCGTCATGGAGGATGAGGCTGGACCGATTCACGGATCGGCATTCCCTTTGGCAGGTCGACGACACGAACAACGTCTTGCGTCGGTCGAGAGTCAGCGTCTACCACTTATGGCGAGCCAGACAAACAAGACCCAGGGTGTCAAGAGGCAGAAATCGGCCAATGCTCGAACCGTGTCCGCACTGAGTTTTCTGGAGCGCCGATGCAGGAGCAGCATGAGAACGATACTGCTGACGGATACCGCCGCGAAGCTGGTAGTGACTCCCAGCAACGGCGACAGGCTTATCAGCACGAGGAGCAGAACACCCAGGCCGTAGAGGTCGCGATCCAAATGTGGCCACCAGCTACCGGCACCGGCCTTGTCGTTCAGGGTGTCGTATTCCACATCCTTGGCGGAAATGAGCAGGCAGTTGAATGCAACAAGTGCGCAGAGGACGGCATAGTAGGTCAACAGGTTTCTTGTCAGTCCAATCACGGCAAATGCGCCCAGTGCGAAGAAGAGTCCGACGGCGATTTCCTTTCCCGGGAGTTTCTTTGTAAATCCAGTGGAACGAACAAAAAGCACAATGTAGAGGAAGAAGCATGCCGCCACGCCAGCCCCCCGCTGGATGACCTGTCGCGGAAGATGCCCGCTGTAGACGACGCTCGCAAGAATCGCAGCGGGGACGATTGTGGCAGCTAACAACAGCCAACGATAGTCCCTTCCGAAGGCCATTCTGCCAGGGGCATGCGACCAGTCTTGACAACTCGCGACGTCATAAAGCCTGTCTATGAGGTAGATGAGCCACACGGTGCTCCAAAGCGCGAGGATGCTGTCCGGCCTGATGCGTTCTCCGGTCGACAAGCCGATTGCCACCGTCCATGTTGTCACAACAAATGGCGCGTCCAGCCCGAGCCAACTTGGCAAGTACCACCAGCGAACCTGGTATCCGGGCGAGGTCGTCATTCGGAAACCAGTGAGAGAAGTCTCGTTCCGAAAACAATCAGACCGATGATCGCAGACGCCACCGACATAATCAGCACCGCACCTCCGGCGGCATCCTTGCACTGGCCGATCAAGGGATCCTGTTCCGTCGTCACCCGGTCAGCCAGCCGCTCGATCGCCGTGTTGACGCACTCAAGGGCCAGCATGACGCCAATGCAACCCACGACAAGCGCCCACTCGATCGCGCTGATACGAAAGGCCGTCCCACAGGCGACGGTGATGACGGCGGCCAACAGATGCCACCGCATGTTGGCTTCTTCTCGCGCGGTGTGGACTAGGCCCGCGATGCCGATGCGGATGGAGCGCAGGAGGTTCTTCAACGTGGCGAGCCCCCGTTCTGCGAGGAAAAACGGCTGTTCAGCCAATGCCGTGTTCCGCGAAATATTCCACGATCTCGGAGATATCTGTCCCGGCAGCGCCGCGGTGGCCGGCCGACACATGCTTGAGCTGGTGAAGAACCGTATGGAATGGAACCACGGTGATCCCGTGGTCGGCAATCAGTGAGAGTTCCAGTGGCTCGCGCACGACCGCATGGACGAAAATGAATTTCCACGACAAGCCCGGCCACGCCTGCTCGCGGGCGGCAACTTTTCGGCGGGAAGTGAATTTTTTCTCGACCCAAGCGGCGACGCTGGCTTGAAGCATGACCTCGGTTCGAGCCTTGGCGCTCGTCCGGGACGTGGCAAACCCCTCCATGTCCTCTTTTGCGATGGGCGAAATGTAGCCGACCGGCCGGAAACTAGCCTGCACCTCAACATGACAAGCCTCCGGACCGTTGGACGAGTGGCGAATTCCTAGCAGATCAATCTCGGTGACGCCGTCCCGGACTCCGCGAACGGTGAAGTAGCCCTGACGATTGAGCCATTCGTCGACGAGTGTTTCTGCCAGGAATGCCATGGATTGGGTATCCGAACGAGGAGTCAATCTTTGGCGTACGGTCACGCTGTGTATCACTTCCGCAGTGCAGCATGCGTGGGCGAAAGGCGGGGTGTCAAGGAGGATGAAGCTGGGCCAATTCACGGATCGGCATCCCCGCAGACACGACAGCGCTGCGGGCACAATTTGATGGCGATGCGGAATTGATCACGCGACCATCTGGCGGACACGAGCCGTCAGTGGTCTGGTGGATTGAGCGTGGCCAAACGTCGACACGGCTCGCAGAGCCGTGGCACACGGATTCCGGAGAAATCGACGTACGCGTCTTCTCAATCAGGGCTCGCGTTTTTGCGACGTTCCGTTTTCTTCTCTGGAACGGTGTCGGGGCGGCCAGCTCTGTCTTTCTCGGCATCGGTACTATCAAATAGATCTTCGTTTTCGGCAAACACAAGAACGTCTAAGTAGCTGTATTTCAAGGGTACGTCGTGGTTGTATTGATACGGATTGCTAGAGTAGATGATCTTCTTCTGCTTGGCATCGTAGATGTGTGTGATGGCTTTCATGTCATTAAACATTGCCCCCGAAACACTGGACTCCTTCACTGTCTCGGGGTAGACCACGAAGCGCGAGTTAATCAGGTGAATGCTGACGACGGGATGCTTCCCTCCAAAAGTTTTGACATAAGTGATATCGCGACACACAGGACTTCCATCGATGTTCCACCTTATTGAGTAGCCTGCTTTTCCTCGCTCGAAGGTGAAGAGTCGAGTGTTTGGTGGGTCGAAATCAATCAAATACCCGAAGGAGTACACCTCGATCGTCGCCTGCGGTTGCTGGATTTCTGATTCCTCACCGCGAGCGAGGGAGACCGCTCCAATTGCACACGAAAGTGCGAGCGCAAAGATGGATTTCATTTCTGGCTTTCTGTTCGATTGTGGATTGTGGGTTTCTTGGTATTGAGCGTCGGGTCTCTCTCGGCAGTGTCCTGGTTCCCGCGAAGGTGCCATTCTGTCGATCAAGGAGTGTTAGCAACCCAAGTGGTTGGACGTTGCTGCGAGTTATTGCACGGATCACATAGTTTAGGCACATAAATGTCCGAGCAACAGTCGTTTCATTTCCGCATCAGGTCGCGCGCATCAACACCGATTGAGTGCCGTTCGCATTCCTTTCGCAATCGTGCTTCGTCGATGAACGTGACGCTGTAGCATCGGACCAGAAATCGGTAGTACGAGTCGCACAATCTGAAGCGGGTGGACGATCGCTCCTGATCCGAAACGTGGCGTGGCCGAGGGGGTGCCTTGGCTGTCTCGCCCCACTTGTCGTCGAGTTCGAATTCAAGCGTTCTGTGATGAGTGACGTACTGGCGTTGAGCTTCCGCCATTCTCGCGAAACGAGTTGTGTACTGATCGATGACGTTGAGGCAGTGGGCAACTTCATCGGACCAGAAACCAAGATTCGCGACATGGCCCGTGAGTTGGTGCGGGTTCAATGTGACGAAACGACTGAACTGAGACGACAGTTCTTCGGCGATGGCAATTGTGTACGCAGTGATGGGGGAACTCCTTGTGACGGCTTGTCGGCTATGCCGCGCGGCCGTCAAGCTCGCGAAAAAACACCACATAGGACGGCGATCAATTAACAGGATCGGTCGATGTGTCATGGTGGTCAACCTCGATCGTGAAGCCTAAAGCATTGGCTCGTTTGCGAATAACTCGAGGGATCGCGGGTGGTATGGACGTTCGCCCGCTCGAATAACAAAAAAAGTCTGCGGTTGCGCCGTTGGCAAGAATTTCGGTAATCACGGCCTGATGTGGTTCGAGTTGTTCGAGCAGCCACTCGAGATGGATGGGGAGTCGGGGCGAATCGACCCATTGCTCAGATGACATTGCCCACATGCCCATCCGAAAAGGTGTACGCTGCTCAACCTTCCCGGCCTTTGTGCGAAAAAGTCTCGGTTCACCGCGCCGATGTTGAGTGTCTGGCGGTAGGAGCAATGCTTGGGTGATGAGCAGCGGATCGAGTTCTTCAGCCCAGAAGCGGGCGGATGCGAATGCGCGTTCGTAGGTGCGTTGAGACAATTGACACCGCAGATAAGCCTTGAATCGCTCTCGTCCATGTACGCCCGCTCGACCGTTGAGCGGAGGACGAGTCGTATTACTTGTCAAGACCTAGGTTGGGGTTTTGCGTTTCAATGTGTCAAGCAGACGGCGGGTTCGGTTCATTCGGAAGGTTTGCCAACGGAGCCGTTCCTCGCATCCAGTAGCCGCCGCGTGACGCATCTGGCAGAATGATGGTGATCCCTTCCTGGCCGGTTCTCCGGCTGCACTGTCGTTCTGGTGGAAAGACATCATGGCGCTCATCCGTGTTGGACGCATTTCGCTTGGGAATTGGGCTGGGCGAGGCGGTTTGGTGGCCGTTGGGTTGGTCTTCATGGCTGCCGGGGTCGGGGCCGAGGATAAGGCGGCGACGGTTTCGGGGAATGCGTCGTCGGAGGCTGCGGCGCGGCCGTTCGCGGTGCCGGAGGCTGGGGGTGGCGGACAGAGGACCACGGTCAAGAATGGCGAGGTTGAATATCCGCTGGTTGTCGTGAAAGGGACGCCGTACGAGATGGGGCGGCAGCTTGGGACGCTGATGCGGGGGGAGATTCAGCAGTTTGTTCCGCCGACGGTGGCCGGACTCAGCCAGAAAATGGAGATCGCGACGGAGGTGTTCCGCGAGGTCTGGGCACGCTCGGCGGCGTTTGGCGATGACCGGGTCGAACAGGAACTGGCGGGACTGGCGGATGGCTCGGGCGTGCCGCTGGCGACGCTCCAGGCGTTTCATGCGATTCCGCTGCTGATGCCGTATTCGTGCAGCAGTATCGCGGCCTGGGGCGATGCGACGGAAGACGGGCATCTTTATCAGACCCGCAACCTCGACTGGAGCCTGGAAGTCGGCGCGCACAACTTTCCGGTGATTGTCGTCTATCAGCCGGACAAGGGGATCCCGCATGTGGTGCCAACCTTCGCGGGGATGATCGGCGCTCATACCGGGATGAACCTGCGCGGGATCGCGCTCTCCGAGATGGGCGATGCCTCGCGGAAGGAAGCGCCGTACAACGTGCATGCCCCGCACTTCACGGTCTTCTTCCGGACGATGCTCTACGACGGCGACAGCCTGAGCCGGGCCGTGGAGATTTTCCGCGAGCAGCCGCCGACCAAGCGGTATCACTATGTGTTTGGCGATGGTCGGCAGGAACTGGGAGCGGTCAAGGTTCTCGCCCATTCGCCGGAAGGGCCGGGGAAGTGGCTGAAGATCTGGAAAGACAACGACCCGGCCGATGAATTCGCGCCGAACGTGCTGAAGTGTGTCGTCTACAACGACGAAGGCCGCGGCGCGTTTCCCACGTTGCAGGGAAACCACGGCAAGCTGAACGGCGAAAAGCTCGTCGAACTGGCGAACCGCATTCCGATCAAGGGTGGCAACGTCGAGAACGTCGTTTATGACGCGACAGGCCTGCGGATGTGGGTTTCCTACGCGAAGGGGAACGAGGAAGCCTACCTGCGGCCGTACGTGCATGTGGATTTGACGACGCTGGATGTTGACGGCGATGGAGAACCGGAACTCGCGGAGGCGGGTCGGTTGGTTCGGTAATTCGGTAGCGTGAGTCGCGCGCACCAGTGTGGCAGCCGCCGGTTGAAATTCCTGGTGCGTCTAGACGCACCCTACTCATGAAGGCAGTGAATCTCACGGAGACACAGAGCCACGGAGAAGGCGAGAAGCCAGTTCGGACTGGTTATTTTCTTGCCGCTCTCCGTGCCTTCGCGGCTTTGCGAGTCCCCCAAAAACGATTCGTGACTTCGGTCCCGCCCAATGAATCAGGATCGACATATGCAAAAATGTCGATAAGATGGTTGGGGCGTTGGCGATGCGTGGGGAAGACGCGCTCCGCGTTGCGTCGCGGCTAAGGGGGCGCTGGCGAAACGGCTCGGTTGGTCGTCGCGAAGATATGGGGAGTCGGCCCATGCGGGATTGGAGTCAGCCGATTGTCTCGCGGCGGACCGCTGTGCAGGCGGGGGCGGTGGGGTTGCTGGGTTTGGGGACGAATCATCTTCAGGCCTTGAGGGCGAACGCGTCGGAATCGGCTCGTGGTCCCGCGAAGTCGTGCATCTACATCTTCCTGTCGGGCGGACTCGCGCAGCACGACAGCTTCGACATGAAGCCGCTGGCTCCCGACAACGTGCGGGGTGAGTTTCAGCCGATTGCCACGCGAACGCCGGGGTTGGAGATCTGCGAACACCTGCCGCTCCTCGCGCAACGGAGCGATCGCTGGGGACTGGTCCGTTCGCTCACGCATCCGACCAACGGGCATACGCTGGGTCACCTGTTCATGCTGACGGGGCGATCGGTCGCGCCGCCGGGGTTCTCGGGTGAGCGGCAGCCGAGCTCGATCGACTGGCCGTCGATTGCCTCGGTGGTGGGGGACGCCGTCGGCCGGACGAGAAACAACCTCCCTCCGGCCGTCGTGCTGCCGGAACGACTCATTCATTGGTCGGGCGGAGTGATCCCCGGGGCTTACGGCGGCATGATGGGGACACGTCGCGATCCCTTCTTTGTCGAGGCGACTTCGTACGGCGACCCGTTCTGGCGCGGGGCTTATCCCGAGTACACATTCCACCAGTTGCCCAAGAAGACACCGACCAGTCCCTCGCCGACGGTCTTTCAGGCCCCCAGCCTCAAGGTGATCGCGGGCGTTGGCTCGGACCGCTTCGACCATCGGCTGGAACTGCTCCGCGGGATCGATCGACAGCGGGCACTGCTGGAGCAATCGGCCGGGCAGGAGCAGTACGATCGCCATCGCGAAACGGCGATTTCACTCCTGGCCAGCCAGGAGATTCGACAGGCGCTTGATGTGACGGAAGCCGACGCGGCGACGCAGGAGCGTTATGGAAAGAACAGTTTCGGCTGGTCGCTGCTGATGGCTCTGCGGCTGGTGCGGGCCGGGGTGAATCTGGTGCAGGTGAACCTGGGGAATAACGAGGCGTGGGACACGCACGGCGAAGCGTTCTGGCGACTGCGCGAAAAGCTCTTGCCGCCGACCGACCGAGCGCTGTCGGCCTTGCTCGATGATCTCCAGGACGAAGGACTCCTCGACAGCACGCTGGTCGTGATGGGAGGCGAGTTCGGGCGAACGCCGAAGATTTCGCTGCTTCCCTCGGAATACAAAGGACCGGGTCGCGATCACTGGGGGGCGACACAGACGTTGTTCTTTGCAGGGGGCGGCGTACGGGGCGGCACGGTGGTGGGCTCGACCGACAAGCTGGGAGCTTATCCCGAGAACAATCCCCAGACGCCGGAAGACATGGCAGCCACGATCTATTCTTCGCTGGGGATTCCGGCGACAGCCGCGTGGCATGACGATCTCGATCGTCCGCACCATATCTACCACGGTCGACCGATCGCCGAGCTGTTTTGACACTACGTCGGGACGATTCGAGGAGCCAGTCGGCTCCGTCTCGCGATCGCAAGTCGCGGTGGAATTTCGATCTCGCGAGCGGCTGCCTATACTCGGTTCGCCTCAGGACCGTGGGTGATTTTCATCATGTTGAACGGTACGAATGGGCTTCCTGTCAGAGGGCGGGGCCATGATGCAAAGAGAACGGGAGTGCTGGTGATGGTGAGCTGTGTTCGACATCTGTTGTTGTTTGCCGGCCTGGTGGCCGTGGCATCGCTGAATGGGGCATGGGCCGCCGAGCCGATGCCGCCCGAGGGGTTTCGCGCGCTGTTCAATGGCACGGATCTGACCGGGTGGTACGGGCTGAATCCGCACTCGGTCGCCAAGCTGACGGGCGAAGAACGTGAAGCCAGCCTGGCCAAGCAGCGGGCGGAGTTCGCCGACCATTGGCGCGTTGAAGATGGCGAACTCGTCAACGACGGCCACGGCCCCTATGCCACCACCGAAGAAGAGTTCGGAGACATCGAGTTTCTGATCGAATACAAGACGGTGCCGAATGCCGACAGCGGTATCTATCTGCGGGGCAATCCACAGGTTCAGATCTGGGACTGGAACCAGGTCTTCGACCCCAAGAACCCGACGCGGCGTCCGCACCTGGGCTCGGGGGGCCTCTTTAACAATACGCCGGGGACACTCGGTCGCGATCCCATTTCGCTGGTCGATCGACCGTTCGGCCAATGGAACGAATTCAAGATTCGCCAGATTGGTTCACGCACCTGGGTCACGCTGAATGGACGGCCGGTTGTCGAGGGTGCGGTGATGGAGAACTACGCCGATCGCAGTCAGCCGATTCCGGCCAAGGGGCCCATCATGCTGCAGACGCACGGCGGAGAAATTCGCTGGCGGAATATCTACGTCCGCGAAATCGGCGAGAAAGAGGCGGAAAAGTTTCTGGCCGCCAATCCGCTGTTGCCGAACCCGACGCACTACGATGTTTCGTACGGACCGCATCCCAAGCAGCTCATTCACTTCTGGCAGGCCAAGTCCGACAAGCCGACACCGATGCTGCTGTTCGTGCATGGCGGCGGCTGGATGGGCGGCGGCCGCTTGAGTGGTTTGACAGCCATGCTGCCGAAGCTGCTGGAATCAGGGATTTCGGTCGCGTCGGTGGAATATCGCTTCATTCCGGAAGCGACGGCCGATGGCGAAGTTCCACCGGTGAAAGGACCGCTGCAAGATGCCGCCCGGGCTTTGCAATTGATCCGCAGCAAAGCCGAGGAGTGGAATATCGACAAGACACGCATTGCCGCGTCCGGTGGTTCAGCCGGCGCCTGCACGAGCCTGTGGCTGGCGTTTCATTCGGATCTGGCGGACCCGTCGAGCGATGACCCGGTCGCACGAGAATCGACGCGACTGCATTGTGCGGCCGTGACCGGAGCCCAGACGACGCTTGACCCCAAACAGATGAAGGAGTGGACGCCCAACAGCCGGTATGGCGGGCATGCCTTCGGGTTCACGGGGGATCGCGAGAAGAATATTTCCCAGTTTGACGAGTTTCTCGCCAAGCGAGACACCATTCTGCCGTGGATCGCCGAGTACTCGCCCTATGCTCTGGTCAGCAAGGACGATCCGCCGGTCTACCTGTGGTTCTCGGGCCCACCCGCACTGGGGCAGGAAGAGAAGGATCCGACCCACACGGCGAACTTCGGCCTGAAGCTCCAGGAACACTGCCAGGCACAGGGCGTCTCCTGTGAACTCGCCTATCCCGGCGCGCCGAATGTCACGCATGAATCGGTGCTGGAGTTCCTGATCGCGAAGCTGAAGAGCGAATAACGTTGAAGCTCGGTTCACGCGAGGAGAGCGATTGGTTGAATTGCTCTCCTCGCTGTCACGACTTGACCGCAGCGTTAGGCAATCAGTTCGTGCAGCACGCGGCCGTGGACGTCGGTCAGCCGGTGATCGCGACCGCCGTGGCGGAACGTCAGGCGTTCGTGGTCGATGCCGAGCTGATGCAGAATCGTCGCGTGGATGTCGTGAATATCAACCTTATCCTTAACGACTGAGTTTCCGAAGTCGTCGGTCTCGCCGTAAGCCATTCCGCCACGAAAGCCGCCCCCCGCCAGGAACAGCGAATAGCCGTTGACGTGATGGTCGCGTCCGCAGCCCGCGGTCACTTGCGGGGTATGCGGCGTGCGTCCCATCTCGCCGGCCCACACGACGATGGTCTCGTCCAGGAGCCCGCGCTGCTTGAGGTCGATGATGAGTGCGGCCACCGATTGCTCGGTGATGCGGGCATTCTTCTCGTGGTTGTCCTTGAGCTGGCCGTGCTGGTCCCAGGGTGAATTGTTGCCATCGAAGCTGGGGCAGGTCATTTCGACGAAGCGGACGCCGGCTTCGACAAGACGCCGGGCTCGAATGGCTTGCAGGGCATAGGCACGCTGGTGTTCGTCTGTTGAGTCGACGCCGTAGAGTTCGTGAATCCTACGAGGTTCCCGGCCGATGTCGATCAGCTCGGGAATCGTGCTCTGCATGCGGAAGGCCGTCTCGTAATTGGCAATGGCTCCTTCGATCGCCGCGGGTTGCGAAACCGAAGCAGCGAACGCGCGATCCTGTTGACCGATTAACTCCAAGAGGCGCCGTTGTTGCGGCGTCTCCAGCGCCGGGACGATGTTATCCAGCGGAACCCCGTTGGCCCGAATCATGCTGGCCTGGTGCGATGCGGGGAGATAAGAACTGCCGAAGTTTTCGAGTCCGCCGTTCGGAACCCAGTCGTTATTCAAGACCACATAGCCGGGGAGATTCTCGTTCTCGGTTCCCAGGCCGTAGTTGATCCAGGCTCCCATGCTGGGGGCCTGTCCGAGAATCCGTCCCGTGTGCAGCAGCAGGTTCTGTTGCCCATGCAGCGGCAGTTCGCCGGTCATGGAGCGGACAACACAGAGTTCGTCAGCCACCTGGGCGATGCGCGGAAAGAGGTCGCTCACCCAGAGTCCGCTCTCGCCGCGTTGCCGGAACTCCCACGGACACCCCAGCCAGACACGATTGGCACTCGACTGCGAAAGATTGGAAACGGCTGATTCGCCGATTGGCTTCCCTTCGTGCTCCTTAAGCATGGGCTTCGGATCGAACGTATCAACATGGCTGGGGCCGCCATCCATGAAGCAGAAGATGATGCTTCTGGCGCGCGCTCGATGATGGCGCGTTCCGCCTTGTGCCAAGCCGGCTAGCGCGAGCCAGCCGAATCCGGCCGATAGCGACTGAAGGACGGTTCGACGGGTGAACCCGTGATCGACAAGAGGATGATATGTCGACATGCGCCTCACCGGTAATAGAGAAATTCTTTGCTGTTGAACAAGGCGCGAGCCACGGTTGACCAGGCAGCAGCATCGGACATGATCTGGTCGGGATTCGAGGCGAAGTCTCGCACCGCGTCTACCCACGTTTGCAATTCGCTCTCGGTCGGTGGCCGTCCCCAGGCCGAGAGCATCATGCTCGTCAGGCGATCGTTTGGCGAATCATGGCTGTCTTGCACAACTTGTTGTCCCCAGGCATCGGCCATCGCGCCGACAAAGGGATGATTTAACAGGATGAGGGCTTGAGCCGGGACATTGGTGACATCGCGCGCCCCGTTCGGCTGCTTCAGATCCGGTAGATTGAAGCCGACGAGGAATTCGGGCGGCTGCATGACGGACATTTCGAGATAGAGCGATCGGCGACGATCTCCATCGAGCGGACCCGAGAAGAGTCGCTTCTGGGGATCTTCAGCAGGACGATGCGGGCGGATCGGGCGGCCATGCAGGGAAGGATCGAGTTGCCCCGAGACGGCGAGCAGGCTGTCGCGGATTGCCTCTGCTTCCAGGCGACGCGTCGGATAGTGATGCCACAGGCGGTTGCCGGGATCTTGCTGCGAAGCCTGTGCGGTCACGTCACCAGCCTGCTGGAATGTGCGGCTGAGGACCAGGCGACGGATGAGGTCCTTAGTCGACCAGCCTTCCTCCATGAACTGAATCGCGAGCCAGTCGAGCAATTCCGGATGCGAGGGCTGATCGCCTAGTTTGCCGAAATCATTCGGTGTGCTGACGATTCCCTTACCAAAAATCCACGACCAGACCCGGTTGACGTAGACACGGGCCGTCTGAGGATTGGTCGGGCTGGCGAGTGCCTCGGCCAGTTCGAGCCGTCCGCTGCCGTTTGAACCCTGGACAATGGCCGGCCCGCCAAAGACCTCCAGATAGCCGCGCGGCACGGCCGGGCCTTCATCGTAAACGTCGCCCCGAATGTTCAATCGGTAATCGACCGGCTCGACCCCGCGCTCATCGAAGCTATTGGCACTGCGGGGAAAGTTGATCGTGGACTCAATCCTGCGATACTCGCTGACCAGCGCGGTGATGGCCGGATCGGACGAGGCCTCGTTCGCGAGCATGCCGTGTTCGAGCATCCAGGTCAGAAGTTTCGCATCACCCTTGCGTGGCTCATTTCGACACCAGCGATCGACGGCACCACGGAACCATGTCGTGAGGTATCGTTGCAACTCTCCAGCATTTGCCGGAGCCGGCTGAGAAAACAGGGGCTCAAGCCATTCGAGTTCAGAGACCGGCGATCCAGGCTGTTCGTGCGCGACCGCACCAGTGAGGCTGAACCAGCTTCGTTTCGTGAAGCCGTCATCGTCGTGCGGCAAGACGACCGAGCCCATGCGGGCGACGCCCGTGCGTGGGGGAAAATTGGCGTTGAGATCGGCTGTGGAGAATTCGGTGAGAACCCGTGTGACGCCGTGCTTGAGCGGAACGCGCGACAGGGGTAGCCACTGGGCTCCTGCTTCTGGAGCGAAAAACGACGGGCCTTCGTTGAGGAAGGCATTCTGTGGAATCGCGCGATAGCCGGCCCATTCGCCGCCATTCATTCGCAGGCTGACATGTGCGGCCGGAAAGCGTTCGGGCTCGGGAAGCCGCAGCGCGCCCGGCAACTTGGATGACATTGCATGGGTGTGATAGCCGCCGGGCAGAAGCTCGGCGACGACGACATCGCCCTCCAGTGCAATCCGGGGTGTTCCTTCCGTTACCCAGCCGTGTTCGAGGCCGGCACCATCGGTGATCCAATCGGCGGGAAGCCCCGGCTTGGAGAAATCGGTGAGCGTCGTGAATGATCCGTTGTGTGCCGCGCGAGTGGTTTTCTCGTGTTGCCAATTCCCGGCGAGGGCAGTCCAGCGCTGGCGGACTCTTTCGTCTGACGGCATTTCCTGATCGATTGTCAGGCTGCCGTCGGCATTGGCAGGTTCCAGTTGGAACTGGCTGAACAGCCGCAACAGGGGATAGCTGATCGACTCCCACGCGCGGTCCCCCTTGGCTGATTCCGCGAGAGCCAGGAAATTCCAGGACGTTTCCTGCGCCTGCCGTGACCACTTCTTTGCCATCGCCGTGCGAATTTCGGAACGCAGCCGTGTGAGTTCTGCAATTTGTCGATCATATTTGTCCGGTGCGTCGATCGAACGGGTTGTCCATCGCGGCGTCATGAACATTCCCGCCAGCGCGTAATAGTCTCGCTGGGAAACCGCGTCGAGCTTATGGTCGTGACAGCGGGCGCACGCGACGGTCATCCCCAAAAATGCCTTTGAGAAGCCGTCGATCTGGCTGTCGACCATCTCCTGATGAACGCCATTGAATTCCAGGCTGCTCCCGTGGCGGCGTTCGCCGAAGTGGAAGAACATCGGCCCGATGAGGCTCTCGTTCAATCCGGTTGCGGTGTCGATGCGCGGTGATGTCAGCAGGTCGCCGGCAATCTGTTCGCGGATCAACTGGTCGAAGCCAATGTCGTTGTTGAAGGCTCGAATGAGATAGTCGCGGTATTCCCAGGAACCCTTCGCCGCGATGTCCCACTCATAACCATAGGTGTCCGTGTATCGCACGACATCCATCCAGTGTCGCGCGAAGCGCTCGCCAAAGTGCGGCGACGCGAGCAGTTCTTCAACCAACTCGCCATAAGCAGTCTCGGCATTTGCCTCCCACTGCCGACGAAACTTGCGAACGCGATCTGCCGTTGGCGGAAGCCCCGTCAGGACGAATGACAGTCGCCGCAGCAGGACTTCCGGATCCGCCCTGGGGGCCGGTTCCAGACCAGCCTTGGCAAGTCCATCACGAATGAAACGGTCAACTGGTTCCTGATTCCAGGCAATGTCCGCAACGACCGGTGGTGTTGTCAGCCGCGGCGGCTGCAAGCTCCACCAGTGGGAACGCTCGGCGAGTTTGGCTTTCCAGGTCGCTTCATTGGCATTGTCCGCCGAGAGGGGAGCATCGCGCGGATCGACGGCCCCGCGCGAAATCCAATGTTCAAAGTCCTTGATGACCTCGTCCGGAAGCTTGCCCGCTGGCGGCATTTCAACGGTTTCGTAACGCAGCGCCTTCACGACCAGGCTCAACTCCGGACGGCCAGGCACGACGGCGGGGCCAGCGTCGCCCCCCTGACGCAGTCCTTCCCGGAAATCGACCTGCAACCCTCCTTCCAACGCCTTCGAACCAGCCGAGTGACACTCGTAGCAGTGTTGGACCAGGACCGGACGGATCTTGCGCTCGAAGAATTCGAGGTCGTCACCCGGCGGATCGGCTGATTCGACGGGCGAGACGCCCAGAACGAGCAGGACCACGAACGCGACAAGCACCGCTTGCTTCGAGTCTCGATAGGTGGTCGTGGTCGAAACCAACATGGGGCGATGTCTTCCACGACTTTGGGAGAGGAACTCGGCAGAAAATCTTCACCAACCACCAGAGCGGCAAACCACATTTTTGCATGAAGGTTTTCTGATGCGTTATTGTCGCCGTGACTTCCGACAATGTCTAGAGATTGTCGGCCGCGAAGCGATTGCCCGACCGCTCGAGGCCATCGGACGCGACAGTCGCGGCGGTCCGGATCGCGACGGATTGGTCGATTGTTAGGGGCTCTGTTTTCCCAGGATTTCGGAGCCCATTTTGGCAAACAGCACCAGCCACCCCCTCGTGAGAGACGCTCTCAACGACTGTTCGCTCCGCAATTCGTCGAGCGACTGGCCCCAATAGAAGCCGATCCAACCAGCTGCCTGTGGCCGTGACCGCGCGATGAACCTCCCAAGTTCCTCGGCACTGCATTTGAGGGGGAAAATCTCTTCGATGACGACCGGTTTGCCGACCGCCGCGAAGCCTTCGAGTGTTTCGAGCGCGTCGTCTTCCTTGTCCCGCTCGGGGTAGATGTGGACGGCGATGAAGTCGAGGTTCTCCGAAATCTTGGCAGGGACGAAACCGGAGGTGAGGCCCGGACGATCGAGGCTCCAGGGGACAAGACCTACGGTAATCAGGTGGCGCTTGTCATGTTTGCGAATGGCGGCAACCAGCGTGTCGACCCATTGTTTCGCGATGTCGGCACGTTCGCGGCCGGCGCGGTCCAGCGTGATGTATTGCACGAAATGTTTGCCGGCGAATCCGGGACCGAGCCAGTCTGTCCCAGGCTTGTTGCCTCCGTGAACCACGGGTTCATTCATCAGGTCGTAGCAAAAGATGGCCGGGCTGTTCGCACAGGTCTTGGCGACCGCTTCCCAGAAGACGACCTGAGCCTGCCAGCGTCCGGCTTCATCGAGCTGATCGTACCAGACCGGCACATCCTGCTTGTGGTAGCAGCCCAGTCCAGTGACATCGAGGTACAGTCCCGTTTCTTCCGCGAGTTTGATGAGCCGCGCGAGCCGGTCCAGCGAGTGTTGTCGAGGTTCCGTCGCGGTCTCCATGAACGCGCCGAATTGCAGATGGATTCGAACGACGTTCGCTCCCAGTTCGCGCATCTCGCGAAAGTCCGCGACAACCACTGGCCACTCGTCGTCCCAGTAGTCCTCGATCAGACGGCCTTTGCCGTCATGGTCGTAGTTGAAACCCCATGGAGTAAATGCTTTTCCTGATTCGACAAGGACGAAGCCTTTTCGGTCGTTGGAGACGCGAATCCCTTCCAGACTGGAAGATGCCGGGAGCTGACAAGCGAGGACAACGGCTGTTACGAGAAGCGACATCATGGAGGAGTTCCAAGGCTGACGGATGCGAACGTACAGGATGCGAAAGCGATGGGTCTTGCTCAAGGGACGTCAATGCCGGCCCAACCGCCGCCGCCCGCCTCAATCTCTTCCAGCATCATAGGGCGAAAACGCTGGTACTTCGCGCCGCCGGGACAGGCCCGCGCGTATTCATCCCAGATCCAGAGAATCGTTGTCATGTCGACGGGACCGGCAAAACGCTCTTCCAGACGATCGCGAAACTTGCCGAGCTTGGGGGAATCGCATTGGAAAGAAATCAGGCTGTTGCCGTGCAGGTTGAGAGTCCATGCAACCGCGCTGGTCCATTGCTCCTTCGTCATTTCGGGAGGCCGTCGCATGGCGAGCGACTTGATTTGCTGCTCGATTTGCCGACCAAGCCGATGGGGCTTGAGGACCGTGTGGTCAACCCAGACCGCGCCGACGACCAGCGAGGCCGTGAGGACGATCGCAGTTGCAGCCAACGCTCGGAGCCACCAGCCGCGCTTGGGGAGAGTCGCGGATCGATCGTCAATGGTGTTCATGGATCGCCTCGATGGGGCGAGGGTCGATGGGTGGTCTCCGCGAGCCGCGTCGACGGGACTGGACGAATTGGGGATGCCGGGACAAGATGTGGAATTGGCAAAACCGTGCCCAGATAAGAATTCTAAGGCAGATTCAGCACGGACGGAAACGACTTGTGCTCAATCCCGGATAACGGCTCCGAAATCGACCCCGTCCTGCCGGATTTCCGAGAAATCGGGTGGTCCTGCTATTCCCCGGGCGCGAAAGCCGTCGATCCGCAATTGGGGCACTTCCAGATTGGGAAGTAGGCTTCGACACGGGTATCCGCTCCACAGCCGTCGCAGCGATAAACCGGAATGGAGACATTCCACGTCACCGGAGAGAACAAGGCCGCGATGACGACGGCCGCGAACCACCCGATGATCGCGACCAGCGCCAGTACAGCCGCGGAGTGGAGGACGGTGCGCAACATGCTGTGGACTCGCGGCAAGTTTGGGTGGCTGTTTGATCGGACATCAATCGCGGAAGCACGGCTCACGCGGCAGGTTCCTCGGCTGGCAGCAAGCGACGAAAAGCCAGTCTTAAAACCGATTGAGACGAAGTGGCTGTTATCTGTTGTGGTCGGGCGAGTCAAGCGATAAGTTCGCCACAGGTCGTGACCAACTCACATGGCTGCCGTCTCGCATTGGCGACACGCCGAATGTGAGGTTAGATGCGTGAGGATTTGTCTGGATTAATGTCACTACCGAGGCAATGCAATCGTCGCGCGGCGCCTTGCCTGGAATTCCATCGCCACGAGGTTCACGGACGGAGCGGTAACGACCGCGCCAGCCATGAGGACTGGTGACAATCCTCAGCGGTGCTGGTGGTTCCACTCATCTATCGGCGGAATCGTGAATGGTTTCCGATCACTCGTTAACGAGGATGAAGTAACACGAGGAGATCATGCCCGATGGCCGTCGTCGAAGTCTTCAACCTCAAGCATGACAGCACGGTAGTTCTGGTAACGGCCGCCGCTCAGAAGGACGTATTGGTCCCAGATCCAGTGGATGGTTGTCATATCAACTGGACCACGAAGCCGTTCGGTCAGGCGATCGCGAAAGTTGTCGAGCGTGGCCGCGTCGCAATGGAAGGAAAGCCCCGCCGGCCGGTTCGCGGTAACGATGATTAAGAGGTGGGGGGAAGTGATGACGGTGTTTCGGGGGTAACGACTTGATGGAGAGGGGTAAATCATGCCACGGCGTCGATCAGAGTCCGTGATTGATGTTCTGTCCGGGCTGTTGTCAGTTATGCCGGCCTGGGCCGGTCCAGCTCTCGCAGCGTTTGCATATGCCGTCTTGCTTTGGGGCAGTCCGTTGATCGTCCCGCCGGCGGACGCGGCGTTCTCCCCCACGACGACGCTGAAGCAGGTATTCGGAACGGCAGGTGTGGCAGCCGCTCCGTGGGTGGGAATAGGCATCCTGGTTTTGTGGCTCGTCGCCGAGTTCCAGAAGTGGCAGCGGCGCTGGCTGGTGGAGTCTCACGCGGGACCGGCGACCACACGCGAGCTGAGCTGGCAGGACTTCGAATACCTCCTAGGGGAAGCCTTTCGCCGCCAGGGGTATCTGGTCGAACAGACAGGCCGAAATGGCCCGGATGGAGGAATCGATCTGCGGCTGTCGCGACGTCAAGAACGGTTGCTGGTACAGTGCAAGCACTGGAAGGTCCGCCAGGTCGGCGTTCGGGTCGTGCGGGAACTATCCGGAGTCGTCACGGGTGAGCGGGCAACCGGTGGGATCGTTGTCACCTCCGGCAGCTTTTCGGCCGATGCAAAATCCTTCGCGCGAACGGTTCCCATCCGGCTGATTGACGGACGCGAACTGGATGAACTGATTGACAGCGTGCGAAACTCGCCTCGCGTGGAAAAGCCGACGACATCGTTGCCTCCGACGTCGCAACTTTGTCCGGAATGCGGAGCGCCCATGGCTGTTCGAACCGCTCGCCGAGGCGCGAGTGCCGGGTCGCGGTTCTGGGGGTGTAGCACGTACCCCGCCTGTCGTGCGACACGCCCGCTCAGTCCCGCCTGAATCATAGCCGTAAACTATTGGCCGAGGCGGGGTTCGAACCCGCACGGGAGTTTCCTCCCACCGGATTTTAAGTCCGATGCGTCTGCCAGTTTCGCCACTCGGCCGTTTTGGGGCGATGGAAGATGGGACCGGTAGGATCGTATCGGGAGGATGCGGAGGCGTCCACGGGGGATGACGGGTTGTGCGGGATTGTTGAGGGGAAGTCGGCTGCGGAGCGCGGCGAACCCCCGGCTGGCCGCTTGTGTCCCGCCGCCGTCGTAACTACCATCGGCGGTTCCGCATCGGCGAAATCGGCGTCGTGCCAGAAGTGGCCGTTGCGGTTCGGCGGCGGGCTTGCGGCCTCTGTTTTTTACAACTCTTTTCCTGGAAAACAGTTAACGCGACCACGGTCCGTTAGCGGGAAGAGTCTCGTGGCGATGGGGGTTCCCCTCGCCGGGCGCTTCCAAGACAATGAGTAACGCTTCATGAAGCACGTGCTGTCCGCCATCGTCATGAACCAACCCGGCGTGCTGGCGCATATTGCCGGCATGCTGGCCTCTCGCGCGTTCAACATCGACAGTCTGGCTGTTGGCGAAACCGAAAACAGCCAGTTCTCGCGAATGACGTTTGTTGTCGCCGGCGACCAGAAGACGCTCGAGCAGGTCCGCAAGCAGCTTGAAAAGATTGTCACGGTGGTCAAAGTCGTTGACTACCAGCAGCAGGACATCGTCGAACGCGATCTGATGCTGATGAAGGTCTCGGCAACTTCAGCCAACCGTTCGGCGATTCGCGAACTGGTCGAGATCTTCCGGGCCAGGATTGTCGACGTCGACACAGGCCACGTGATGATCGAGATTTCCGGCCAGGAGAGCAAACTGTCCGCGTTTGTCGACCTGATGCGCGATTTTGGCATTCTGGAACTGGTACGAACCGGGCGAATCGCCCTGGCGCGGCATTCGTCGCTGTCTGTCGACCAGGCACTGACGCCGCCAACGCCATACGAGAATATTGAGTCGACCGTCGCCGGCTGATCCGTCGGCGTGGGGGGGATTGTCGCGGAATTCACGGCAAGGCTTTCACCGGTCGATGTGCCTTTTGATATTTCCTGGTGCCGCGTCAAGCGTCGCCGGGAGTGTGAAAACGAATCTCTTTTTTGTTCCCGAGCGAGAAAACCACTGTCATGGCCGCGAAGATTTACTACGACGACGATGCCGATTTGTCGCTGCTGAAGGGCAAAACGATTGCCATTCTGGGTTACGGCAGCCAGGGGCATGCCCAGGCCCAGAACCTCCGCGACAGCGGCTGCACCGTCATCATCGGCCAGCGGCCGGGCAGCAAGAACTACGATCTCGCCGTCAGCCATGGTTTCAAGCCGGTTTCGGCGGCCGAGGCGACGAAGCAGGGCGATCTGGTCAACATTCTGCTGCCGGACGAAGTGCAGGGCGACGTCTACCGCAACGAGGTGCTGCCGAATCTGAAGCCGGGAGCACTCCTCATGTGCTCGCACGGCTTCAACATGCACTTTGGCCAGGTGGTTCCGCCGCAGGGTGTCGATGCCGCCCTCGTTGCACCAAAGGGGCCGGGGCACCTGGTTCGTAGCGAATATGAAAAAGGGGGCGGCGTCCCCTGTTTGATCGCGTTGTCAGAGGGAGCCTCGGAAGCGTCTCGGAAGCTCGCGCTGGCCTATGCCAAGGGCGTCGGGGGCACGCGGGCGGGCGTCATCGAGACGACGATTGCCGAAGAAACCGAAACCGACCTGTTCGGCGAACAGGTGGTTCTGTGCGGCGGCGTGAGCGCCCTCATCAAGGCGGCTTTCGAGACGCTGGTGGAAGCCGGTTACCAGCCGGAAATGGCGTACTTCGAATGCATGCACGAATTGAAACTGATCGTCGACCTGTTCTATCAGGGCGGCTTGAATTACATGCGATATAGCGTGTCGAACACGGCCGAATACGGCGACTACACGCGCGGTCCCCGGATTGTCACCGACGAGACCAAGAAGGAAATGAAGAAGATTCTGGCCGAAATCCAGACCGGTCAGTTCGCGCTGGAGTGGCTGCTGGAAAACAAGGCCAATCAGCCGCGGTTCAAGGCCATCAAGCGCCGCGAGCGGGAGCACCAGGTCGAGCAGGTCGGCAAGGATCTGCGCCGGATGATGACGTGGATCAAAGCCAAGGAATATTAAGCCGGACGGGCCGTCTGACGGGAGTGGCGGATTCCCTCAAGTCAGGACAGCGAACTTCCGAAAACTGTTGTCTGCCGACGATTGCCGCGACCTGCGACAGCAATTCGAACGGCAACGAGATTCTGCTCTCTCGGTGAGTTGAAATTCTGGGGTGAGCGGATAGAATCTAAATCTGTGCCGACGTCACCAAATGATGCGTCGGTGCCGCGAAGAAACTGAATGGGTTTCAAGCGGCG
>JAHBXV010000054.1 GCA_019636285.1 Planctomycetaceae bacterium | reverse complement strand
ACGCCCGAATCTTTGACATTGACGTATCACGAATCACCAGACATTCGATGAGGAACTTCGGTCGTGGCGGCGCGTCAGGCTTCGCTGTTTACCAATGACGAACTGCCAGAGAACCTGCTTCCCTGGGAGATCGAGGGAGCCGCGTCGCGAGCCGTTGCCGATGTCGTCTTCAACCGGCCGCTGCCGCAGGTCTTTCAGTACGTCATTCCCGAACCGCTGGTCGACTTGCTGCAACCCGGTCAGCGCGTGCGCGCTCCGTTTGGACGGGGCGACCGCCCGTTGGCCGGTTACTGTGTTGGCATCTCGATCGGCCAGAGTCCGGAACGCCGCCTCAAGTCGCTCGTCGAGGTCATTGACCGCGAGCCCCTTGTCGACGGGGCGCTCCTCAAACTGACACGGTGGATCGCCGATCACACCCTCTGCGGTTGGGGGCAGGTCCTTGAGTCAGTGGTTCCGGCCGGGGTGAAAAATCGCAGCGGGACGCGGGAGCTGGTTTACTTGTCCCTCTCGAACGACGCTCGTTCGCGCTGGCAGGAAATGAAACTTCCGGCCAAGCAGAAGGCGGTCGTGGCGGCACTCGCCGGAGCGACCGGACCGCTGAGGATCGACGACCTGGCCGAACTCGCGGGCTGCGGCGTTTCGCCCATTCAGACGCTCCGCGACAAAGGAATCGTCGTCTCGGCCCGTCAGCGGGAAATGCAGACGACGACCGCACTGCCCGCGGCTGATCCTCGGCGAGACTTGAAGCTCAATGTCCTGCAACTCCGCGCCTCGGAGTCCATCCTGGCAGCCATTCGCGCCGCCGAGCATCGGACGTTCCTCCTGCACGGGGTGACCGGAAGCGGCAAGACCGAAGTCTATATGCGGGCGATCGAGGAAGTTGTTGCCTATCGCCGGCAGGCGATTGTCCTCGTTCCCGAAATCAGCCTGACGCCGCAGACGATTCGCCGGTTTCGCAGTCGGTTCGACCGCGTTTCTGTGCTGCACAGCCATCTCTCCGATGCCGAACGTCACGCCCACTGGCGACAGATCGCGACGGGCGACGTCGATGTCGTGATCGGAGCACGTAGCGCGGTCTTCGCGCCGACGCCACATCTGGGGCTGATTGTCCTTGATGAAGAGCACGAGAGCTCGTTCAAGCAGGAGACCACGCCTCGTTACCACGCCCGCGAGGTGGCCCGCGAACGCGCGCGATCGCTCAATGTGCCGCTGGTGCTGGGGACCGCGACTCCCACGCTGGAATCGTGGCAGCGGGCAGTCGAAGGGAAGGACGTCCTGCTGTCGATGCCGGAGCGCGTCGCGCGGCGTCCGATGCCGCCGGTCGTCGTCGTCGATATCCGCAACGATCCGTACATCCGCCAGGGGGGCGCGATTGGACGCGCGCTGTTACAGGCCATGCAGCAGGCCCTGAAGGATGACGGGCAGATTATCCTGTTCCTGAACGTGCGCGGCTACTCGCCGGTGTTATGGTGCCGAGCGTGCGGCGAGCCGATGCGCTGCCCCGATTGCGACATCAGCCTCACGTGGCACAAGCAACGCGGCGTTGCCCTCTGTCACGGCTGCGACTACGAGACTTTACGTTTCCAGCAATGCCCGAAATGCCAGGCTCCCGGATTACGGCATCTGGGGACGGGGACCGAGCGGTTGGAAGCCGAAATTCGATCTCGTTTTCCCGATGTCCCCTGCCTGCGGATGGACAGCGATACGATGTCGGCCCGGGGCAGCCATGATGCCGCTCTTGAGTCGTTTCGGCATGGTCAGGTCAAAATTCTGCTCGGCACGCAGATGATCGCCAAGGGGCTCGACTTCCCGCAGGTCACGCTGGTTGGCGTGGTCGACGCCGATACAGTTCTGCATCAGCCCGATCCGCGTGCGTCCGAACGGACGTTCCAGCTCATCGCGCAGGTGGCCGGTCGAACCGGTCGCGGCGACCGTGCCGGACGCGTGCTGGTGCAGACCTGCTGCCCCGACCAGCCCGCCATTCAGGCGGCTGCCCGACACGACTTCATCGGCTTCGCGCGGGAAGAACTCATTCATCGCCAGGAGGTGCTGGCACCGCCGTTTTCTCACACGGCCCGTCTGGTGGCTCGCGGACCGCGCGAACCCGACGTGCAGGCATGGATTCAGGCCACAGCCAACGTGTTGCGGGAATTGGCCGCCCCGGTCGGCGTGCGCGTTCGTGGTCCGGCCCCCTGCCAGATTGCCCGTGCGAAGACGTTGTTTCGCTATCATCTGCAAGTGCAGCACGAATCGCTCGAGACGCTGCTGACATTGTGGCGTTCAGCGGAAGGACGATTTCCCCCGGGCGGAGAAGTCGACTCGATTGTCGACGTCGATCCGCTCAACATGCGCTGAAGAGTTGTTCCCGACAGTCAGCGAAGAAAGTGATGCGTTCCAGGAAACCGAAATGCGAATTGGCTTATACGGCGGTACGTTCGACCCGGTGCATCTGGCGCACCTGGTCCTCGCCGAACAGTGCCGCGAGCAACTGGCGCTCGATGAAGTCTGGTTCATCCCGGCCGCCTCGCCACCCCATAAGTCGGGCGCCACGATTACCGATGCCAAACATCGCGTCGCAATGCTCGAACTCGCGATTGCCGGGCATCCATCGTTCAAGCTGAGCCACCTGGAACTCGAACGGACGGGCCCCAGCTATACCGTCGAGACACTACGCGAAGTTCGGCGCGCCCACCCCGAATTCCATTTCTTTCTGCTGCTGGGAGGCGATTCCATCCGCGACTTCACGACATGGCGGGAACCGCAGGAAATCGCGCGGCTGGCGACGCTCGTCGCCGTCAATCGCGGGACAGCCGAACTGGACGATATTTCGGCAGACATTGTCGCCCCGGATGCGCGTCACGACGTCCACATGCCTGCCATCGACATCTCCGCCAGCGATCTTCGCCAGAGAGTCGCAACAGGGCGCGGCATCCGCTACCTGGTCCCTCGCGCGGTCGAGCAATACATCCGGCAGAACGGACTGTATTTGCCGAACGCGGAGTAGTGCTTCGTCACGATTCTATGTTCGTGTGTCACTGGCTCCGCCAGTGTGCCTGATCCCGGATGATTCACGAACCTGATGAGTCAGCGTAGGAAGTTCCGTTCTCTCCCCCGCTCACGCTTCGGGTTACTTTATTCACTGGGCTTTCACGCCGCGCGGCGCTGCGGGACCGTAGCGGCTTCGATCGCTGGCTTCCGCAGCAGAAAGACCAAGATGCGACCGCATTGCACGCGGGGATCGTTCATCAACTGGTAGACGCGATCGGTCGTTGCCGCGTCCGCATGTTTTTTCTTGCGCGGGCGGGTCCAGTAGCACAGTCGCTGCACGAGATTCATGAGCGGATAAAGCAGACAGGCACCGATGCGCAACCGGCTCGCCCGGAATTCGACCAGTTGGAAGCCTGCCCGGCGCCAGCAGTATTCGAGTGTTGGAACCGGCAGACAGTTGACGTGCGGGTAGTAGTGATCGCCAGGACCAGGCACCCGCATGACGTAGCTGGAATCGGCGAAGAAGCCGGTTAGAAAGTACGACAGTCGCGATTGCAGGTTGCTTTCATTGGGGGTCGACAGAATCGCGTAGCCCCCCGGTTTCACGACGCGAGCCATCTCGCGGACCAGGGCGTAGGCGTTTTCGAGGTGCTCAATCACTTCCAGCGACACGGCGACGTCGCAACTGCCATCGGCGATGGGTAGCTGACGATTGAGATCGGCTTCGACGAATTCGACATCGTGCGCCGCGAAGTTCCCCGCGTTGGCGTCGACGGCAATGGTGCGGAAACCCTGCTTGTGTGCCCACAGGCTCAGGGCGCCGTTGCCGGCCCCCAGATCGACCAGCGTGCCGCGCGGCAATCCCTCAATCAGTCTGCGGGCAGCCGCGTGAACACCCGGCATGGCCATTTCATAGAGCGCTTTCGGCTGTTCCATCGCACCTGGCCCCGAATCGTCGATCACTGAACACCTTTACCGATCCGGCGGGTTTTCGCCGAAAGCGTAAGATTTGTCCAGAGGATTTCGGGGGCCTCACTCGACGAGGCGCACCGTCCCGGCCAGACAGGACTCGCGACCCCGCTCACTCTGCAGCACAAGAGCCCCGGAAGGATCGATCTCAAGACAACGCCCTAACACGACCGTACTGCCGGCTGTTACCTCGACGACACGGTTCGCAAGATGATTGATTTCGTTCCAGGCCTGGCAGATGCTTGCCGGATCGCGGGCCAGTTCGCGGGCCGCCGTTTCCCACTGCCGGAGAATCTCGACCAGGACATCCACCGGCGGAACATCCGCCCCGCCGTCGTCGATGAGGGACGATGCAACCGCTCGCACGTCCTCGGGGGCCGCGCGGAGCGAGTTCTGAACATTGAGTCCGATGCCGATCACGAGCCGGTCGGCCTGTGACGATGGCGACTCGATCAGAATGCCGCCAATTTTTCGATCCGCCAGAAAGACATCGTTGGGCCATTTGAGGGTCACCGTCGCCGCCGGGGCAATTTCCAGCAGCGCGCGACAAACCGCCAGCCCCGTGGTCAGCGAGAGCTGCGGCCAGGTCGACCGCGCCAACGAGTATTCTTCTGGCTCGACGATCAGCGAAAACGTCAGCGACCCATCCGCCGACCACCAGCGATTGGCGCCGCGTCCCCGCCCAGCCGTCTGTGTTTCGGCCCAGATCACTCGGCTGGCCGGGGAAGCCGGGTCGACCGCCAGGCGCAGCGCCTCGCGATTCGTGGAATCGATCTCGGCATGCCAGTCGACACGACGAACGAACGTGTCCTGCCGCACCCGGCGAATGGCATCGATGACGTGCGGAGGAATCGGTGGATCGTTCGTCATGGCCGCACGGGTTCTAAGAATACGTCAACAACAAGTCGCCCGTCGAAACCTGCGTCCCGGCCGAAACCAGAACTTTGCCAATCGTGCCGTCGCGGTCGGCTTGCAGGTTGGTGGCCATCTTCATCGCTTCGAGCGTGAGCAGCTTCTGCCCCTTCTTGACGGTTTCACCCGGAGCAACCGCGACCGACACCACCATGCCCGGCATGCCGGCACCCACCTGGTTGGGATCATCCGGATCGGCCTTTAGGTTCTTCGGCCCAACCGATTCGAGCGATTTGTCGATGATCGAAACATCGCGCGGCTGACCGTTCAACTCGAAGAAGACCGTCCGCTCGCCATCGGCGTGAGGTTCGCCGACGGTCAGGAACTTCACGATCAGCGTCTTGCCAGGCTCGATGTCGACGGCAAATTCCTCGCCGGCCTGTTGCCCGAAGAAGAAGATCGGCGTCGGGAGTCCGCTGGTATCGGAATACTTGTGAACGTGGGACGCATAGTCCTCGAAAACCTTGGGATACATCAGCCAGCTCATCACTTCGCGATCGCTGGGCTTGTGCTTGACGATCGATTCAACTTTTTGAGCCGTCTCGGCGAAGTCGACCGGCGGAAGGCTGGCCCCCGGCCGTCCCTTCACGGGCTTGCGATCGCCGAGAATCCGCTTCTGGATTTTCTTGGGGAACCCGCCGGGGGGCTGCCCCATCTTCCCGCCGATCAGGTCCAGGACCGATTCGGGGAAGGCCAGCTCACGTGAGGAATCCATGATGTCGGCGGCGGTGTAGTTGTTGGCCACCATGAACAGCGCCATGTCGCCAACCGACTTGGAACTGGGCGTCACTTTCACGATGTCGCCGAACATCTGGTTGACTTCGGCATAGACGCGGCAGACTTCGGGCCAGCGTTCGGCGAGCCCCAGCGCCTTGGCCTGCTGATACAGGTTGGTGTACTGCCCACCCGGCATCTCGTGTTCGTATAGATCGGCGGTCGCCGGCAGCATGACCGTTTCAAAGGGCTGATAGTAGCCGCGCACCGCCTCCCAGTAACGGGCAATCTGATCGATCGGCTGGCTGTCGAGACCTGTCGGCCGCTTGCCAAAACGGGTCGCCTCGGCGAGGGCGTTGAGGTTGGGCTGCGACGTTCCTCCCGACATCGGTGCCATCGCCGCGTCGGCAATGTCGAGCCCGGCCTCGCTCGCCATCAGAATCGAAGCCGCCTGAATTCCCGCAGTATCGTGCGTGTGGAAGTGAATCGGGATGCCGACTTCCTGCTTCAGCGTCTTCACCAGCAATTGCGCTGCCGCCGGTTTGCACAGGCCAGCCATGTCCTTGATGGCCAAAAGATGGGCACCCATCTTTTCCAGTTCCCGCGCAAGCTCGACGTAATACTCGAGCGTGTACTTGGTGCGGGCCGGGTTGAGAATGTCGCCCGAGTAGCAGATGGCCGCCTCGCACAGGCCGCCCGACTTGATGACCGCCTCCATGGCGACCTTCATGTTGGGAACCCAGTTGAGTGAGTCGAAGACGCGGAAGACGTCCATCCCCGCCTGACAGGCTTCTTTCACGAACGCGCGAACGACATTGTCAGGATAGTTCGTGTAGCCGACGGCGTTCGAGGCCCGCAGCAGCATCTGGAACAGGATGTTCGGAATCTTCTCGCGCAGTTGCGCCAGCCGGTCCCAAGGGCATTCTTTGAGGAACCGCATCGACGTATCGAACGTGGCGCCGCCCCACATTTCCAGCGAGAACAGTTGCGGGCAAAGCCGAGCGTAAGCGTCGGCGATCTGCAACAGGTCGTACGTTCGGAATCGCGTGGCGAGCAGCGACTGATGGGCGTCGCGCATCGTCGTGTCGGTAATCAGCAGATTCTTCTGCCCTCGCACCCAGTCCAAGAATTTGTCGGTCCCCAGTTCCTTCCAGCGATCGCGCGTTCCGGTGGGAAGGGGCTGCTTCAGATCGACTTCCGGGAGCGGAGCCGGCGCTCGCGGAACCCTGGCCACCACGTCGGCCGGATGGCCTCCCGCTCCGTTAACAATGGTGTTCGCCAGGAACGACAACACCTTCGTCGCACGGTCTTTCCGGGCGGCGAAGTCGAACAGCTCCGGCGTTTCGTCGATGAACCGAGTGGTGAATCCGCCCGTCAGGAACCGGGGGTGAGTCATCACCTTCGTCAGAAACGGGATATTGGTCTTCACGCCGCGAATGCGGAACTCTTGCAGGCAGCGTTCCATCCGCGTGGCGGCGTCGAGGAAGTGGCGGCCGCGAACCGTCACCTTGACCAGCATTGAATCGTAGAACGGATTGACGACCGCCCCGGAAAATGCGCTGCCCCCGTCAAGACGCACGCCCATGCCACCCGCAGATCGATAGTGTGACAGTCGGCCGTAATCCGGCATGAACTGGTTCGCGGGATCTTCGGTGGTGACACGGCACTGAATCGCGAAGCCGTTCACCTTCGCATCGGCCTGGCTCGACAGACCGATTTCCGGATCGCTGAGTTTCGCGCCGCCGGCGATAAGAATCTGGGATTTGACGATGTCGATGCCGGTGACTTCTTCGGTCACCGTGTGTTCGACCTGAATGCGGGGATTGACCTCGATGAAGTAGTACTGATCCGCGAGCGTGTCATAGAGGAACTCAACCGTCCCGGCGTTGCGATAGTTGACGGCCCGGCCGACCTTCAGAGCCGATTCGCAGATCGAGTCGCGAATCTCGGGCGAGAGGAAGGGCGCGGGGGCAATTTCCACGACTTTCTGGTGCCGCCGCTGCACCGAGCAGTCGCGCTCGTACAGATGCAGCAACGAACCATGACTGTCCCCCAGCAGTTGCACCTCGATGTGCCGCGGCTGAGTGATCAGCTTCTCGACGAAAATATCCGGACTGCCGAACGCGGTGAGCGACTCACGTTGAGCCTGCTCGAACAAGCCGCCGAAATCGTCCGCCTTGTTGACGACGCGCATACCGCGTCCGCCGCCCCCCTTGGCGGCCTTGAGGATGATCGGGTATCCGAGCGATGCCGCGAGCTTCTGGCCTTCCTTCACGGACGAGACAGGCGCGCTGCTGCCGCCGAGGACGGGAACACCGGCTTTCTTCGCGATTTCGCGAGCGGTGATCTTGTCGCCGAGTTGCTCCAGAATCTTTGGAGTGGGACCAACGAAAATGATTCCCGCCTCTTCGCAGGCGGCAGCCAGTTCCGGATTCTCGGACATAAATCCGTAACCGGGATGGATCGCGTCGGCTCCGCAGTTTTTCGCGATGCGGATCACCGAAGGAATATCGAGGTACGCACGAATCGGCTCGCCGGGCTTACCAATCAGGTAGGCTTCGTCCGCTTTGAAGCGGTGGAGGGCGTAGCGGTCTTCATGCGTGTAGATGGCAACCGTTCGCAGACCCAGTTCGGTCGCGCTGCGGAAGACGCGAATGGCGATTTCACTGCGGTTGGCGACAAACAGCTTCTTGATGGTCGTCATGTTGCCTGAATCTGTGCGGGTTGTTCGAGGAGTTTGCGAGGCGGTACGATACTGCAACGGGGCGGATCGGGGCAAACGTGGTCCGTCGTCTTGCATTTGGCTGAAATCTGGGTGCCGGTTGGCGACTGCGCCAGCCAAGTCGAGGATTGACGGATGTCATCGGAAGACCGCCAACTCACCGTTTCCGGCCTGGGTAAGACCTATCAGGGCGTCGACGGTGAACTGTCCATTCTGCGGGATCTGAATCTGTCGGTTTCCCCCGGCGATGCCATTGCCATTACGGGACCGTCAGGAGCCGGCAAGAGTACCTTGCTCTACATTTTGGGCGTGCTCGATGAACCGACGGTGGGGACGGTGACGCTAGGTGGCGAGAATCCATTCACGCTGGAACGTGCCCGGCAGGCAGAATTCCGCAACCGGAAAATCGGGTTCATCTTTCAGGATCACCACCTGTTGCCGCAGTGTACGGTGCTGGAAAACGTCCTCATTCCCACCATTCCGGGAATCGTGAATCTTCCGGATGCGCCCGACCGGGCGAGACACCTGCTCGATCGAGTCGGACTGACAGCCCGCATCAACCATCGCCCGGCACAACTCTCCGGGGGCGAACGTCAGCGGGTCGCCGTTTGTCGCGCGCTCATCAATCGCCCGCTGCTGCTGCTGGCCGACGAGCCAACTGGCAACCTCGACCGCGCGACCGCGGAGTCGGTCGGCTCGCTGCTCCTGGATCTCAATCGCGAAGAGAACACGCTCTTGGTCTGCGTCACGCACAGCCAGGAACTGGCCGCGCGGTTTCCCCGCCGCTACGAGCTGCGCGACGGATTGCTGCGAAGTCTCGCGACAGAGGGTGCGGCCACGGCTGTCCGATAATTGACGGCCAACTTGAAACATCGATCAGCTTCTCGCGAACCGTGAGGGATAGAGCATCATGGCCGGTCGACTGATGGACCGTTCGGACTGGATGATTCCCGACGGAGTCAGTTACCTCAATCACGGCTCGTTCGGTCCGACTCCCAAGGTCGTGCATCAGGTCCGGGAAGAGTGGTCGCGACGTTTGGCTTCGCAGCCGATGCGCGCTTACTTGCGGGAAGTCGAACCGGCGCTGCAATCGGCACTGGAACGGCTGGCCGGGTTCATCGGGACTTCGGCCTCGAATCTGGCGTTCGTCGACAATGCCACCTTCGCGATGAACGCCGTCGCGGCAACCGTCCGGCTTCAACCGGGTGACGAAGTCCTGCTGAACGACCACGAATACGGGGCCGTCTTTCGCATCTGGCGAGCGGCTGCCGAGGCCGCGGGCGCGAGCGTGGTGACGGCCGTTCTGCCGCGACCGCTCACCAGCCCGGCCGAGGTGGTGTCTGCCCTCGAAGAGCGCATCACCCCCCGAACCCGGCTGCTGGTGGTCAGTCATGTGACATCACCCACGGCGATCGTTCTGCCGGTCGACGAAATTTGCCGGATGGCGAATCGCCACAATGTTCCGGTCTGCATCGATGGTCCGCACGCCATCGGCATGCGGCCGCTGAATCTCGACTCGCTGGGCTGCGACTTCTATTGCGCGAGCCTGCACAAATGGCTGAGCGCGCCGCTTGGTTCGGGGTTTCTCTACGTCAGTCGCGACTGGCAGAATTCGGTGGTCTGTCCCATTGTCAGTTGGGGCCGTAGCCTCGCGGGCCGGCCGCCGGTCTGGCAGGACGTGTTTCGCTGGATCGGAACGCGCGATCCGGCGGCGTTTCTGGCAGTCCCGGCTGCCATCGAATTCCTGGAATCCTTCGGTATCGAACGGTTCCGCGATCAGACGCATGAGTTGCTGCGGGACGGACTCACTCGGCTCGAAGCGGAGTTTGGAGCGAAGGCGCTTGTCCCGGTTTCTCGCGAGTGGTTGGGATCCATGGCCACGGTCACGTTGCCATCCAGCAATCGCTCGGCGAAGCCCTATCTGACCGACCCGCTCCAGACCGCGCTCGCCGACGATGACTCGATCGAGATCCCCGTCGTCTGGTGGCACGAAGACCGACACATTCGGCTTTCGTGCCACCTGCACACCACGGTGGATGATCTCGATCGGCTGATCGCCGCTTTGCGGGAACTGTTGCCGAAATTCCCGTGATGACCGGGCACTGTCAAGCCGGTCGGGGAAATGGCTTTACCAGCCCAGCGACATGTTCGTCTCGATGGCCTTCTGAGCTTCGTGCAGGTCGGAGCCGGTGTCCTGCATATAAAGACGAATGGCGTGCAATTTATCGCCGCGGGCTTTGCTGAGGCATTCGCGAGCCGTCGCGCACGGGTTGGTCGAACCTTCGATTCCCAGCAGTCGCTTCGAGATAACCCACACGTCACGGGGGCGCTTGGTGACTCGCAGAACGTCTTCGTCCGGGTAATGTGCTTTGGTCTTGGAGATGGCGTCGTCGGGCGAATCGCCCCAGGCAATCATGATATGTGCGGTCGTTTCAATCTCGAAGAGCGCCATGTTGTACCCCTTTTCCCAAGAGAAATTGGACAGGACACCGGGTTGCCGAATGGCAGGACGGAAGGCGAAGCGAGCGACTGTTCGTCATGTGGCAGTATACCGAATTCCCAGGGGTGTCGCGGACTTCCTGTGGCGAACTTTCGCCCGCGAACAAAAAACGTTGGACGTGACAAAAATGTGATTGACAGGCAATACGCGAACCGATCCGGAATGCTCCCGACTCGACGCGCCACGGTCCCGTGTTCCAACAAAAAAACGGCCTGCTTCCCGGCACAGGAGAAGCAGGCCGTTTGATCGAAGAGCGTCTGGAGCAACTAGCTGAAGAGCTTGAGGACCGGGGTTCCGTCGTTGGCCACCTTGAAGGGGCGGCCGACGCTGGAAATGATTTCCTTGTCGATCGGCAGGCCCATCGCCAGCGCGATCGTCGCATTGAAGTCGGCCGGGGTTACGCCGTCGGAATCGACCTGGAACGCGTCTTCATCCGACTTCCCGTAAAACTGGCCGCCGCGAATCCCGCCTCCGGCAAGCACGCCCGAGAAGGCGGCCGGGTGGTGATCGCGACCCCCGTTCTGGTTGATCCGCGGAGTACGGCCGAATTCGGTTCCCAGAACGACCAGCGTATGGTCCAGCAGGCCGCGGGTCTTCAGGTCGTCGATCAGTGCCGCCATGGCCTTGTCAAGGTTGCCGCAGAGATCGCCAACCTTGTCGTAAATTTCGGTGTGCATGTCCCAGCCGCCGAGGTTCACTTCGACGAAGCGGACATCGGACTCGACCAGTCGCCGGGCCAGGAGGCATCCCTGACCGAATTGACCCGTGCCGTAGGCATCGCGAGTTTCCTGCTTTTCCTGGGACAGGTCGAACGCCTTGAGATCCGCCGACGACATGAGGGCCGACGCCTGGCGGTAGAACTCGGTGTAGGCTTCGACCTGCTTTTGCGGGAACTTCTTACGGAAGCCCGCGTCGAAACGATTGATGAGATCCAGCCGCTTCTCGAACGCCTGATCGGTGAGATAGGCCGGCGCGCTTGTGTTCTGCAAGCCCTTGATCGGGTCGCCCACGGGAACCGGCGTATAAACCGGCTCCAAGAACCCGGCACCGGGGTGCCGCCCCTCGGGGCCGATCACCACGTTATCCGGGAGCGTCCGATCGGTCCGCTGGCCCAACAGCCGCATGGCCCACGCCCCCATGCCGGGGTGCCGGATCGAAGCGATCTCTTTGTAGCTGGTCCGAAAGAGATATCGTCCCTGTTCGTGATCGCCCGTTTCGGTGTGCAGCGACCGCACCACGGCCAGTTCGTTCGCGACCTTGGCCAGCGAGGGAACCCATTCGCCGAACTTCATGCCCGAGACGTTGGTGTCGATCCCCTTGGTTTCGCCTTGAACCTCGCGACCCGGCTTCAGGTCGAACGTATCGAGGTGGCTCATGGCGCCAGCCATCATCAGGTAGATGACGTTCTTCGCCTTGCCCCCTTTGCCCTTGCTGTCGAACGCGGGCTTCTTCTCGTCGGCCCCGAACAGGAACTTGGGACCGACGGTGACGCCCAGGCAGGTGGCAGCCGCGCGCTCCAAGAACAAGCGGCGGCCGAATTCATCCGAGCGTTTCAGGATATCGATCATGGACTTCTCCAGGAGGAGGCTGCCGCCTCCGAATGATGTTGTCTGTTTGGTGGAAGTTCTAAGACTCGACCCGCCACGCTTTATTGGACGAACAGGAATTCCCGTGTATTCACCAGCGCCCAGATCACGTTTCCATAGCCAGCCGGGCCGTGTTCGCGAATTTCAGCAAGCGCCGCCTGCCGTTCCTCGCTGGTTGGCTGCCGACTGAGAACAGTCAGAAAGATGACGTTGACCCGGTCGTCCATCGACTTCTGTGACATCACGTTGCTGACCATCAGCGACTTCGGCTCCAGCAGCATGTGAGTGATGGGGCCGTTGAACATCTGCAAAACCTGCGGCACCGACCCATCCGTCGTGTTCCCTTCAATGGACTCCCGGTCCGATTGCCCGAACTGCCGCAGGAAGTGGCCCGCCGGCAACGGCGTCGGAAGTTCCGACGCCCGCGCGAGGACGAGTCCCTTGTAGGTGTAGTCCTTGTCACGCGCCTGGCGGTGCTTGTAATCGGTGGCCACCTTCAAGGCGTTATCTCGTTGCATCAACTCTTCCGCCGAGACCGCTCCCAGGTTGACGCTCAGGAAACTGGCCTGCACGAATGCCGGTTCCACCTGATAATCCTTGGGGGTGAACACAGCGAGCGTGATGAAGGAATCCCAGACCTGCTCGGGCGACATCCGCCGCAGCACCGGACCGGGGAAGTGATATTCGTCGCCGCCATGCACCTCGACCGCCGCAGCCTCGCGTTGATACGTCTTCGTGTTGTACAGAATCCGCTGGAATTCCTTGAGATCGAACTTCAGGCGGATCATTTCCTGTTCGAGGAACGCGAGGAGTTCCTCGTTCTCGGCGACCGTGGCGTCCTGGATATCGTCCACCGGCTCGATCAGACCGATGCCAAACGCCCGCTTCCACATGCGGTTGGCGATGTTCTTGGCGAAACGGGGATTGCGGGGACTGGTCATCCAGTTGGCGAACGTCACTCGCGGGCGTTCGTTCTTGGTGACCGTCATCTCCTCGCCGAACAGCGTCTTGGGCGCCACGGGGGATTTCGGCTTCACATCCGTGTACTGGTAGTCGTGGGGATAAGTGAGCGCGCGGGGAATGTCGTAGACTTCCACCAGATTGCCGAGGAGGAACCGGTTGTACTTGCCCCCGCCGTCAAACCCGGTGTCGATCTTCTTCAGATCGTCGCGCAATTTATTGACGACGTTTCCGCCGCCGAACATCTTGTCGCCCGCGCCCCGCCGGGTTTCGGTCCCGAACGTGAACGCGGCGATCTCGTAGAACTCTTTGCGGGTCCAGCGGTCAAACGGATGATCGTGACACTGGGCGCAGCCGATTTGCGTTCCCAGGAAAATGCGGACGGTGTTGTTCATCGCGTCGAGAGGCATCCCCGAATCGCGAACCAGGTAGCCCGTCGCGGGGTTGTCGAGATACTTCCCCTCGGCGGTCATCATCTCGAAGACCCACTTGTCGTAGGGGACGTTCTTCTCGATCGACTCCTTGATCCAGTCGGAATAGGGCCGCCCGGGGGCGTTGTTCGCCAGTCGTTCGTTCACCCGAAGGATATTCGACCAGTAGTTGTAGGTGTGACTGGCATACCCGCGCGAGTTGAGCAGCATGTCGATCAGCCGAGACCGCTTCTGCGGATCCCGCCCGTCCAGAAAGGTCTGGGACTGCTTCAGGGTCGGAATCGCCCCGGAGATATCCAGGTACGCCCGCCGCAAGAAGGTTTCGTCGGAAACCTCCGGGTTCGGGGTCACCTTGAATTTCTCGTAGTTCTTTTCGACAAGTTCGTCGATTTTCGCGGCCGACTTGATGACCTGATCGCGGTTCGACTGGCTGACCAGGTGCATCTGCACCTTGCGCTGGGGCACCTCGACCGGTGGCTCCGGCTTCTTTTTAGGCCGCGCCTGGGCAAACGCGGCGTCGCCGCACAGCACCGCCAGCCCGCCGCAAAGCAGCAGACGGGCAACGGACAGAAGCATTCTGGCACGGAAAGTCTGGCGCATCATCTTGATCAGCCTTGAGAAATTGGCAGTCGATGAGACATCGCAGAAAACGCAACCGCGAGCAGACGGGAACAGCGGTTGTGGCAAAAGACCGTTTTTCGATACTGTATATACGACTAATGTACCCGTCGGATCGTCGACTGGCGAGATTCCGCCATGACGAATTCTCATGGTCCTCCGTCAAAACCCGGTTGGCGGTCCGGAAACCCTTGCAAATTCAGAAACCTTTCCGACGTCCAGAGGGTTTTGACGGTACGACCTGGAATTCTCCCGAACTTCGTGGCCAGGATGTGAACGAAGGTTCAACGATGAAATCTCCCCGATTCGCTCTCTCGTTGGGCAGACCGCTGGCGTTGGCGGTGGCAACCGGTATCTGGCTCGGAATTCCGTCGTTGGTGGACGGCCAGGATGTGCGGGATCGTGACCAGAACATCCGGGTTCCCGATCCGCTCCAGAATCCGGCAACGCTGACCCGCCGGGCTCCGATCGAGCGACGGTGGCGGCTCGGAATTAACGTGCAGGACACCGAGACGGGCTGCGTCATCACCAATGTGGTCCCGAATTCGCCCGCCAGCCGCGCGGGACTGTCCGTCGGTGACTCAATCATCAACGTCGACGGTTACCAGGTGGGTTACGTGAACGGCGTGTTGTACGACTGCGGCGACGAGTTCCAGCGGCGTGCCGATGCACGCGGTTATCTGCGTCTTCTGGTCTGGAGCAGCGCCCATCAGACGCTCTTCAACCGGACCGTTCGCATGGAACCGTTAATTGCCTTCGTTCCGCCGCCCAACACCGCGACCGTTTCCGGACAGATTTCGTACCGCGAGCGAATCGCTTTCCCGCGCGACGCCGTGACCGAGGTTCGCCTGACCTATCAGTTGCCAGGCCAACTCCCGGTCGTGGTGGCCGAACAGACCCTGGATCAGCCGTTGCCCGCGAACTATCAACTCGCCTACAACGCGGCCGGGGTGCCGCGAAATACCCCCATGCAAGTCGAAGCCCAGGTCTGGGAACGCGGTCGCCTGCGCTGGGAAGGGCAGTCACCCGTCCCGGCGACGTTGCCGCTGGGGAATTCCCGTGTCGACGTCATGCTGGTCGCCCCCTCGCGAGTCCGCTGATTCCGGATTCGGCATTACGGCGGGTCGTAGCCTCCCGGATGGAACGGATGGCAGCGGCAGATGCGGCAAACGCCCTTCCAACCGCCTCGAATGGCGCCATATTTCTGCACCGCCTCGATGAAATACTGGCTGCACGAGGGGTGAAATCGGCAGTTCTTTCCCAGCCAGGGGCTGATGCCAATCTGGTAACCGCGCACGGCCAGCACCATCGACTGGGCGAGCCATCGCCGAGGGTCTTTCCAGGCGCTCATGTCGGTTCCCCCGGCAAACTCGATCGGTCTCCCAGCTTTCGCGACGCTTTCGGAATCAGTTTCGCCAGCGATCGCGAATAGGCGACCAGGCTGCCCCGACCGGCATCGAGCGGCACGACAACCACGTCAATCCCTTCGGGCCAACTGGCGTATTGCTGCCGGAAGGCTTCGCGCAACCAGCGCTTGAGCTGATTGCGTTTGACCGCGTTGCCATGTTTTCGCGACACGCTCAGCCCCAGACGCGTCGCCTTCAGTTCATTCTCGGCCGTGCAGACCAGTAGAACACCATCGGCGGCCTTCGCTTGGCGTTCGAACGCGCGGCGAAAATCGGCCCCGCGACAAATGCGGCGATCGGGTCCGAATATCTGCCCTGAAACCATGGTCGCGGCTACTCGTCTTTGTCTGTGGGACCGGCGTTGGACGAATCGGGACGGGGATGCTTCAGGAACCAGTTTTCGCCGGGGGGGGACGCAGTCGGAAGCCCCATGCGATTCTGCCGCCGCAAACGCGCCCCCCAGATCAGTGTGATGGCGATCAGGCCAATGCCGACCGTGGCGATTCCGGCGACGGCCGCGAGCCCCGCAGTAATACGTGTTTCGCGTTCTTTTTCGCTGAGTTCCTCGTCACCGTCGGTCGCCTGCGCGGAGATCGACGGATCCGCCGTTTCCTGACAGTTGCCCGGTTCTGGCAGAACAAGTATCCAGCAGAGGGCCAGCATAAGGAACACGATCCCTGTCGTTCGCTTCTGGATTTCGGGCCGTTGGGATCTGGCTGTTGGTCGGGCCATGTTGTTCCTTACCACAACCCTTCGCGCGGCTTCGGCTCGATCTCTCGCAACTTCTGATACAGCGCCTCGCACTCGGGCGACAACTTGGCCGGAAGCACGATCTTCACGACGCAAAACTGGTCGCCCGAGACCTTCGATGTCGGATCGACAACTCCCTTGCCGCGCAGCCGCAGCTTCATGCCGCTCGACGTTCCCGGAGGAATCGTCAACAGGACAGGCCCGTCCGACAGCGTGGGAACTTCCGCCTTCGTTCCCAGCGCTGCTTCCGACGGGGAAAGCGGCAAGTCCATCATCAGGTCGTTGCCTTCGCGGCGAAAAAACCGATGGGGCTTCACCACGACCGTCAAAAGCAAGTCGCCGGGTGGCCCACCTCCGGGAGAGGGTTCCCCCTGTCCTGCCAGGCGAATCACGCTGTCTGGCTGGATGCCGGCGGGAATTTTCACTCCCAGTGTCGTGATCCGACCGCCCTGATCGAGTTGTACGTCGACCGATCCGCCGCGGACGGCTGTTTCAAACGGCACGGACACGCGCGCCTGGAGGTTTACACCGCGAACGGGGCCCCGAGGCCCGCGCGTCCGCCGTCCGCCGCCAAACAGATCGCCGAAATCGAATCCGCCGCCACCACCGCCACCGAAGAACTCGCTGAAGTCGACCGGCCCTTGCCCACCCTGCGGATGAAATCCCCCGCCAGCCCGCTCCATCTGCTCGAAATGGGGACCAAATTGGTCGTATTTCTTCCGTTTTTCAGCGTCGCCAACGACGTCGTACGCCTCTTGGATTTCCTGGAACCGCTTCGCGGCAGCCGCGTCATCCTTTTTCACATCGGGATGATTTTCGCGCGCCAGTTTCCGGTAGGCCCGTCGGATTTCGTCCGCGGTCGCCGTCTTCGAGACACCGAGCACCTGATAATAGTCCGAGTTCGCCATCGATCGAATTCTGCTCCCGCCACGATTCGACGGTCCCATGACAACCGTCGTGGAGTTTTCAAAACCCTTTCGGCGCGCAAGGTTCCACCAAGAACCCCAGCGTTCCCGTCTCGCCGACCGGGTTTTGAAACGGACTTCCATCCGTTTATTGTGTTTCAGCCTATTGTCCGAGAGTTCCCCGGAAAGGCAATTGGCGGCACGGCCTGTTCGTTCAGGACCATGCTAGCCGGATGTCCCGGACCACGCGATTGCCACCGATGATTTCCTTTTCCCTCAAAAACCTGCTCAGCCGCCCCGCCCGCAGCATTCTCGCCTTGTTGGGGCTGACGGTGGCCATCATGGGAATGGTGGGGCTCTTTTCCGTCGCCACGGGGATCGAGGCGATGGTCAACCAGACGTTTTCCCGGATTCCGGGATTCGTCGTCATGCAGCCCGGCGCGCCGTTTCCTCTCTTTTCTCGCATTCCCAAGGAGTGGGCCGACGAACTTCGACAGATTCCCGGCGTCCGCGTCGTTCGTCCCGAAGTTTGGGCTCGGGCTCAATTGATCGAAGGCCGGCCCACGTTCAGTCCCCCGCGATTCCTGTTCGGCACCGACATCCCCGCGTCGCTGGAACTCAAAAGTTCGGTCTATCGCGACGACATGGTCGAGGGTCGGTTTCTCACTCCGGCCGACCGCGGAACCTTTCATGCCGTGATCAGCCGACCCATTGCCAGGGACTATCAAAAAGGCGTGGGAGATACCCTCCGCGTCGATGGCTTCGACCTGAAAATTGTCGGTATCTACGAGTGCGGCTCACTGTTGCTCGACGTGGCCATCATTCTCGACGAACTGGCCGTTCGGAAAATCGACGGCTTTGATCCCCAGTCCGTCTCGTCGGTCTATCTCGAGGCCGAGGATGGAGTCAGCGAGGAGGCGATTGAATCGGCCGTGAACGACAAATTTCGCGGCCGCAGTCTGGCCGACTGGACGCGGAATCAGGCCGAGTTGATCCCCACGAGTTCGCTGCCCGGCGGCCCGATTGTTCGAACGCTGCTGTCGCTGCTGATTCATGCCGAAACCGCCGTCGGCGAACAGGCCGCCCCCCTCTCGGCCGAACCCCGGACCGACGATGCGGCGCGCGAACCCAAAGTCGCCCTCGAAATTCGCACGGCTGCCGAATTCGGGGACGAAGTGCAGAAATTCAGCGCCGATCTCGACGTCTTCCTGTACCTGATGACCGGCATCGGAGTCGTAATTGCCCTGCTGAGCATTCTCAACACCATGCTGATGAGCGTTTCGGAACGCCTGACCGAGTTCGGCGTCCTCAAAGCGAATGGCTGGTCGAGCTGGAATGTCCTGCTGCTGGTCGGCTATGAAAGCGCTTCGCTGGGATTCTTTGGCGGCATCCTCGGCTGTCTGCTGGGCTGGTGCGGCACCCTCATTATCAACAGCTATTTTCGCGATCGGCTCATGCTCTATGCCGACCCGCAGGTACTTCTGACAAGCCTGGCGTTCAGCACGCTGCTGGGAATTCTCGGGGGAGCCTATCCGGCCTGGTGGGCGGTCAAACTCTCGCCGATGGCCGCCATTCGCCGCGGCTCGCTCTAGTCTTATAACCCGACGCGTCAGCGAGGGACGTTCTGTTATCTGCCTCGCTGACGCGTCGGGTTAATGAATCATCCGCTTGAGGCGCGCGGGAGACAGGGCAAAGGTCGCATCCCCGAAACGACGAAACGGCCGCCGATTCGTGATGAATCGACGGCCGTTCCATGTCTCGCGTCTACCCACTCCCGCACAGGGCGGAGTTGGTCACCTCGATCCTAGAACACGTCCAGGATGAAGTGGTGGCCCATGTGGTACGGGCGTTCGGTCGGATAGAAGTTGTACCAGTCCTTGTTGTAGACCGGAATCTGCTGGCTGGGACCATAGCGGTAGTACATGTGGTTGTACTGCTGCGGCCGCTGGAAGTTGTGCGGATAGTAAACGTATGGGTAGTAGTAGAATCGGTTCCAGTCCGAGGGCTGGCCTTCGCCCGCCGCTTCGGCTGATCCGAGTCCGGCCAGAATTGCGGCCGCCATCAAGACCAGTCCACGCATCGCCTGCCGCATCTGCCTGTCCTCCCCGGATATCCGGAACCGCCGGTTACTGTGTTGGAATGTCCGGCTCGTTTCACAAACCGACCACATTTCCGTAACGGACTTATCGGCCCCCGCAGGACCGCTTCACGAGGAAAAATCGCTACAGACGGAAGACTCCCGCCGCACCTCGAAAGAACGTGTCATGGCACGGCACGAAGGAAAACCGGGTTGAGCCAGTTCACCTCGTCACCCACGTCGGCCCTCGCGCCAAAATCGGCCATCAGATCGACGGGTTCTCCGGGCCGAATCGCCAGCCAACCTGTCGACAACCGACGGTCACCGGAATGGATGCGGCCGGTCCACAGAATCCGATCTCCCTGAACAATTCGCGCCTCGGCATCGCCTCGAGCACCAAATTCATCGTCGAGCCCCACATCGGTCCGCAGGAACTCGGCATCCGAGGGAACGTCGAATGTTAATCGCGTCCGACTGTGAACGCCCCAGCCGAGGCGCTCCATCTGGCCGCCCACACGCAGGGTTCCCCCTCGAACCGAACGATTCCGATATGCCGGCCAGATTCTGCTGAGAAACGCCGTCATCTCCACTCGGGGAGCGGCTTCGCTCAACAAAATCAGCCACGGTCCGAGAAACTGAACGCGTTTCACGTCGTTCCAATCCACTTCGACCACGGTGCCGGTCGTCATGCGGAACGAAAGCCGCGAGTCGTCACTTGGCTCCCAGGTCGAGACCATTACCACGCTGCCATCCGTCAGGGTGACAACTCCGCCCGGAGCTTTTTCGCTCGCCTTATCGAGAAGGTCGGGGTCCAGGACCAGGCAGCCGACCCCATCGCGATCGAGTTTCACGGCATTCGTCGCCGAAAACGTCACGAACGTATCGTCGAGCCCTTCCCACGTTCCCGGCACCCGGTCGCGATTGCGCAGGTACGCGACATCCTGCCCGGAAGCTGCGTCGAAAATCGCCGCCTCCCACCGCCGAAGTTGCGACGGGTCATCTGGCGACTGGAAGATCACGCCGCGAATCGCCGTGAGTGGCAGGGAGATAACGGGCCGCTTCGGAAATCCTTCCCAGGTGGCCAGCAGGTTTTCGTCTTCGACGCGCATGGGGCGCAGCCGCAAGACGTCGCCCGAAACGAGATACACGGCCCCGGAAGGACTCGGCACGATAGGACCGCCGTTCGGCGACTGGTGAACGACTTCAAAGAGATTGTCCCGCGCGACAACCTCGGTCGCTCCTGATGGCAGGCGGACGTGAATCGCGCTCCCGGTCCACCTGGCAAGTTCCCCTTCGAGAACCCGACGGTCGCAGGTCTCGACACGAATCGATATGGCAGCAGCCACGGTTTCGCGGCGGCCGGAGCCTGCAATTAGCGCTATGCCGACCGCGCAAACAGCAACAGCCCTGCGAAGGGACGGCCGACTCCAGTTTAGCGGTGGCCTGGGAATCATCGCTGAAAGATCGGTACGAGATTGTTCGGCGTCTGCAAGACAATGCAGCCCATCGCGGTGGCGTATTCGGCGTTCACCATCGAGTCGGGCCAACTGCCGTCGGGAATCTGGTGCGCGATCAGGTCGTCCCGTAGCGATGGAAACCAGTTGTTCCAGTCATCGCCCCCCATCTGCCACATCGCCTGGGCAGCGTAATACTGACCATAAAAGAAGTGGGGCTCGAATCGCAGCAATTCGCCGCGCGGGTGAAACCGCCGCAGGTAGTCGAGCCCCCGGTCGATGTCTTCACCTTCGTAGACCCCCGCGCTGTACAGGCTGACGATTCCGGCCGCCGAGCGAGGAAACGCGCTCACCGGCCGCCCCTGCAACTGGTAGCGAAATCCGCCGTCCGAGTTCTGGCAGTTGCGGACATAGTTGATGCAGGCGTCGACAGTTGCCTTGGGGACGGCGATGCCCGCGTTGCGCGCCGCGCGCAACGCCATGATTTGGCAGACCGTGACGGAAATATCCGCCTCGCGGCCATCGGGGTCGTAACGCCAGCCCCCTTCGGGGTTCTGCGAATCGACAATGAGTTTGACCGCCGCCTGCAACTTGGTCCGCACCTCGTTCCCCGGCGTCATCCCGTGGACTTCCGCCAGATACAACGTCGCGAAACCATGGCCATACATGGGGCCGTGACCCGCGCTCGTCTCGTCGATGATGTAACCCGAAGGCAGCGCGCGGCTCAGAAGAAACTCGGTCGTCTTCGTCACCTGCTCCCCATAGGGACCGCGGCCCGGCGAGTTTCCCGCCGCGAGGAATGCCAGTCCCGACAACGCGGCGACCGCCACGTTCTGCCGATAGATCGAACCGGACCCAAACGAGCCATCCTCGGCTTGCCGCGCCGCTAGAAACGCCAGGCCGCGATTGATGGCTCGCTGTGTCTCCGGCGTAACCTGCTCGCCAGCCTGCTTTTCGAAGGTCCGGCGCTGTTGTTCCGGAGTGGGCGGCGCTGCCGCGTCATCCGTCTGGCTGCTGCCAACGGTTGGAAAGGCCATCGCGAACAGCAGTGCGCACCAACGGACGACCTGTGCTCCGCAGGACGGCTTGCTACCGAATCTGGCCGTTGGATAACGGATCGAAGGCCGCCCAGCCGGCGGGAATTTCCTTTTCGGGCTGGCTGGCAATCTGTTGCCGCCACGGTGGCAGGAACGGCGACCATTGTCGCGTGGCGGCGGCGTAGCCGGCTCGCTCGCGATGGGTGGTGTCCATGAGCCGCAGGTCGGACTTGACCCGTTCCGTGCTGCGGGGCGTCGTGAACTGCCGAGGTCGGGTGTCGGTGTCAGGGCCAATCGACTCATCAGGGAATGGGTCATGCAAATCCCACGACTTGGATTCGATCCCCGGCGGTCGGGCCTGGCAGTTCAGGAACCGATTCTCCGGTCTCCAGGCGCAACCGGCCGCGGCGACGGCGAAAGCCGTTCCGAAGACGATCAGGGCGCGTGGAGCCTGCATCCGTGCCTTCCCGAGTCGGGCCATTCCATTCCCACTCACTTCGAGATTCTAACACAACCTCTGTGCAATGCGGTGCTTACCTGGCATTCCGCAGTTTCCGACACGCACAACCGGTTGTATTAGGGTCTCCTGGCCACACTCGGCAGTTTATGCCGATCGGTCCCACGCCGTCCAGCCGAGTTCTCGGGCGGCGTAAGTCTCTTGGCATGAGACAGTTCCGTGGAATTCGCGCCACATCAACTTCCCAAGGCGCCGCCGGCCGAATCTCAAGCCAACGCAGTGCGACGGGTGAGTGCGTGGTATAACCGCGATGAAACACGGAGGAATCCGCCATCTTTCAGCAAGCCCGCCAACTCTGGCAGTCCGCACGTCCGCGATGGCCCATCGTGCTGGTGGCAATCGCTGGCTGGTACTACGTGACCAGTGCCACGACACTGCCGCTCGTGAACTCGTTCTGGACTGGCGAGATTGCTCCTCTCGCACTCGTTCAGCTGCCGAAAGCGGTCCTCAAATCGGTCGTCCACGATTTTCTGCTGGCCGAAGTCCAGCGGCTGGGCCTCTCAAGAGGTTCGGCGTCCCCCGACTACATCATGACGCACGCCTGGTCGATGGGAATCATGCTGATTGTCCCCGCCCTGTTGCTGACCGCAGTGCTACTCCTCGCGCCGCGTGTTCCTCATCGTCGCCTGCTCATCGGCATCCTGCTTGGGGCAGCAGCTTTTGACGCCGCCGTCACTTGGTGGTTCGACAGCACGCTCTCGTTCAAGCTGTTCAACGGGTCATTTTTCTGAGAACGGGAGCAGCGCTCGATCATGCGTTCGCCGTGCTTGGTACCGGGACCGCTCAGTCCTTTGGCGCGGGCAACCCATCCAGAAACCGGTTCAGCTCTTCCAGATATTTATCCGTCAGCCAGTCGTTGTGGTCGGCCCCTTCGAGTGTGACGAACGTCTTGGGTTCGTTGGCAGCCTTGAAGAGCTTCTCGCCGAGCGAGAAGGGAATCGTTCGGTCCGCGTCGCCGTGGCTTTGCAGCAGCGGACCTTTATAGCTGGCGATCGCGTTGACGGAGTCGAGTTTCTTCTTGGGGACGAGGACCGAGAGATGGGAGAAGTGGATGGCGGCCACATCGCGGAGTGACGAAAACGTGCTTTGCAGAATGAGTGCCTTGGGAGCCGAGTCGGCGGCCAGTTGCGTGACGACAGCGCCGCCGAGCGATTCCCCCATGAGAATCATTTCGGAATCTTTGACGGACGCCAGTTCACGGAGTTTTGCCCGCGCCGCCGTCGCGTCCTGAATCACCCCTTCCACGGTGGGTGTTCCCTCGCTCTGCCCGTAGCCGCGATAGTCGAAGAGAAAGACCGACAGTTCCATCTTCGTTTGCAAATAGCGCAGCCAGTTCGCCCGTGATGCCACGTGTCCGGCATTTCCGTGGGCCATCAGCACCACGCCGCGCGGGTTCTCAGCCGGGCAGTACCAGCCGTGGAGCTTGGTTCCATCCTCGGATTTGAAGACGACATCCTCGAATCGCAAACCCTCGGGGTTCCAATCGCCGTCAGGAAACTTCGTCGGGAAGAACAGTAATCGATCGACGACGGTGGGCTTCTTCGGGTTCTTTCGCGTCGAGGAACTCGACGGACTGAATCCCTGGCCCCAGCAGTGATAGCCGAGAAAGAGAACCGTGGTCGCAATTACCAGAACCCTGGTCCAGCGATTCATGTCTGGGAATCCTTCCACGAGGACTGGTTGACGTGTTACAGAGTGACCCTCGTTCTCTTTGGAGAGTACTCCCCCCTTGGGACTGGTCAATCCCAATCACGGCATGGCGTCTCGTCTCTCGCGGTGTGGAACGACCAGGCCGGGGCGCCTTAAACTGGCGCCGGTGTGAAGTCCTTCTTTGAGGGATTGGCGATGACCATCAGACTCAACCGACTTGTCGCGTTACTTCTGCTCATCCTGCTGTCGCCGATTGTGCTGCCGATCTGGTTCTATCGCTGGCTGACGGGAACGGGGAAGAAGCCGGTCTATGAGAACACGCTGGAGGATGATCCGACGTCTTATACCGGCGAGCGGCCGGTTGTCGTGGCATTGTGGGCGACGTGGGCATCGGTCTGGTTGGCGGCGACCGAGCAGATTGTCGTCAACTTGCACCAGAAGTTCGCCGGCCGGTGCGAGTTCGTATATGTCGAAGCGACCAGCCGCGGCTTGCTCGAGAAATACGGAGCCGATGTCGTTCCGACCGTGATCGTCTTCCAAAACTGCCAGGAAGTGGGACGTTTCGTCAATCTGCTCGATGGCGCGGTGCTCGAACGCTGCCTGGAAGAGCGGCTGGCTATGGCTGGAGCCGAGTAAACGTCAGGAAGTCGGTCACTCGGGTTTCGCTGCCGCTGTGCGAAACGTCTCGATCGCTCCGGCCGTCTTGTCCACCGCGTTCTCGGCGACGACGCGATAGAAGTACTCCGTAGCAGGGGTGAGGTTGCCCAACCGGAAAAACGCGGTGCGCGGTGTCTCTTGCAGGCCGGCGGGTTCGTCCGCGGTGCGCTGGCCCAGTTCCTTTGTTGTGCCGTATTCAAACCAGACCGTCGTTCGTTCCCCCTGCGAATTCGTGCGACCGACGAGACGCGCGGCAGTCGGCTCGATTTCATCGGCTGCCAGAGTTGCGGCGAGCGGTTCCCGATCGCTCGGCACGCGGACCTTGGCGACCGGTGTCGCCGTGGTTCCCGCATCGCTCACGGCCACGAGGCGATGGAAGGTTATCGAGCCGGGTTTGAGTCCCGAGAGGTCGGCGTTCACGTAGTAGTCGTCATCGTCGGTCGCTTCGACGGAGCCCGTGCCGAAAAGTTCGACTTCGCCGAGGCCCCAATGTTCGGGCTTGTATCCCGTGAGGATGCGCAGCTTCGCATGCGTGGCTGGCAGAGAGAGGCCCCGCGCCAGAGCGAACGCGAAGTTCAGGCCATTGGGGGACGATGCCGGAATGGGTGCCCCCCAGCCGCGCGTCCAGTTCGTCCCGTCGCTACTAACGAGAAGTTCCACATCCCGGCTGGGCCACTCGCTGTGCTGATGGATTTGCACGGTGTTGATTGTCACCGGGCGATCGAATTTCCAGACGAATTCAAATGGCCCGGCAGGCTTCGCAGCACTCGCCCACTCGTGACCGAGGCCGTTTCGCCAGCCATCGGTCAAACGAGCCACGTCGTCATTGGAACCCGTCGGCGCCTCGATCAGGTGTCCGCCGTTCGAAGGAAAGACCAGCGAGTGATTGCGGTAGGCGACCTCGAATTCATCGAAGTCGATCGCCCCCGTGGGAACTTTGGCAGGATCGACATAGGCCAGCAGATGAAAGAAGTCGGTATTGAGATCGGCGAGTCCCTGCTGGATGGGGGCATAGGCATAGTTCGGCCGCTTCTGGGCCAGATTGTTACCGGCATAAGTCCACTGGTGCGGATTGTTCCACAACCGGTAATCGACCTCTTCCCACGCTCCGCTCTGCAAGCGATCGGAGAGCGTGAACCCCGTGTAGGCCCAGTTGGCCCGCCGCCAGTTGGCGGTGAACTGCTCGGACAAAATGTTATCGGCCTGTGTCCACCACAAAAGTTCGGCTCCGTTTGGAACCCAGTCGCGGCCGCGAACTTTCAGCTTGATACGGGCATCGCGCAAGTCGGGGACGCCGCCACCCCAGTAGCTTTGTCCCAGAGCGCCGGGATAGTGGTACTTGCACAGATGAAGCCAGCCAATCCCGTCGATATGGTTCGGGTCGTGGCCGCTCGGTTCGGAGTACCGCACGAAGCTGTCGCCCGTGCTCTCATCGCGCGCCAAGGCGAGGTCGTTCCCCGACATCCCCCCTTTCCAGCCACCGAGCGAATCATTCCAGCTTTCTTTGTAAAAGGCAGCCAGTTTGCCCGGCAGCGGAACTTCGTCGGTCCGAGAACCGAGAGCTTCGGTCGGGCCGTATTCAAAGTAATACCGCGTCGGCAGACCGCCGGGCTGAATCCGGCCGACGAGCGTGGCGGCTTCGGTTCCGAGTGAACTCGGGGGGAGGAGTTCGACCTCGGGTTGTCCCAGGGCCGTCGCCGTGCTCATGGTGACAGCCACTCTGAAAAACAACGAGCCAACAAGAACATTCCCGCACCGCATGAGTCGAAACTCCCCCGGCTATAGGCTCGCGTTGAAATCGATCTGGGACTTGAGAGAACATGCCTGCCCTGAGCGGCAGACATGGCACCCTACGCCGTTACCCTTTTTGATCGATCAAGGACTGGAAAAAAGGTTTGATTATTCTTTCGGCTGCCCGACCGCCCCGGCGGGCTTGTCCCGCCGGACGGAAAGTTTGACGGCTAGAAGTCTTGCCCCGCCTCTCTCTCCGCTCCCCTGCCGGCTCGCACGGCAGGAAGCCAAGTCTGGCAGGCCAATCGTTGGATACCAGCCATCAAACTTTCGCTCCGGCCAGACAAGCTGGCCGGGGACGGACCAGGACGGGTCGTGGTCTCGGGTTAGCTATCAAACTCCCGTTCCCGCCGGGCAAGCCGGCGGGGGACGGCAGCAAAGAGGGTTAACGGCGTAGCATGGCACCCTTAGATGCAGGCGACTTTCAATTGTTCAGCGGCTGCGTCGTTCTCAGGTAGGCGAACAGGCTGCGGATCTGGTCGTCGGTGAGGTCCTTCAGCAGGTTCTCGGGCATCAGGGACTTTTTCTGCGGAACGAGTTCGTCGATCTCGTCGCGGGCGATCGAAATCGTCTGGCCGTCGGTGTTCCGCAGCACCAGCACCTGCGGGTCCTGCTCGACAAGGAAGCCCTGCACAATGCGGCCATCGGCCAAGACTGCGAGCAGGTTTTCGAAGCCTTCGCGAATCTCGGCTGACGGATTGACGACGTTGAGCAGCATGTGACGGACGTCGTCACGCTTATACGCCGTCAGGTCGGGACCAATCTGGCCCCCCTGATCGTGCAACTTGTGGCACTTGCCGCAGACCTGCATGTAGACCGGCTTACCCGTATAGGGGTCGCCGCCGCCGGAACCGATCGCCGCGATCCCCCGCTCGAACTGGGCCTGCATGACTTCGCTGGTCGCTCCTTCGATGTCGCCCCAATGCTTCTTGACCAGTTCCGCGATCCGGGGATCGCGGTGGGCAGTCAGCTTGCGAACGGTTTCGTCCGGGAGCGACTTGGCGGCAATCGCCTCGCGATCGACCGCTTCCAGCAGGGCCAGAGCCGTCCCCTTGCGGCTGACGAGCAGCGACTGGGCCAGCGAACGAAGTTCCTCCGGCCAGGCCGCATACTGCGACAGAACGGCCGGAGCAATGCGGTCGTCGGCATAAGCCTGGAGCGTTCCCAGGACGGATGCTTTCACCGATTCGTCGATAGGACGTTCGAGCACATCCAGCAAGACGTCGACAATCGCGGGGTTCTTCACTTCACTGAAGAGGGCAATGTATTCGATCCGCTTGCCGGCGGGAGTTCCATCGGCACGAATCGCATCGATCGCCTCTTTGATGGCAGCGGCGTCGCCTTGGCGAACCTTCAGCGACAACGATCCACCCCCTACCTTCGCCAGCGCATCGACCAGTTCGGGAGGAACGCCCGTCAGCGAGCGTCCCTGATACGCTTCCTCGAAGCCGCGCATCAGGGATTCGGTCGATGTCTTATCAGGCGCACGCTGCAAAAGCCGCGCACAGATCGCGAGGTCTTCGCGCTTGCCCGACGCCGCGAACCGTCGCATCAGCCGGGAGAGGAGCTCCTTGCTGACCACTGGCTGCGACCAGAAGTCCGCGTTCTCCAGAAGGACAAGCGCCTTTTGCGGAGAGGTTGCGATCGCATGTTCCCACGCCCACCACAGCAGCAGCGGCTGACGGGGATCGTTCGCGTCATCGGCATGCGTGACCAGACCGGCGAGAATGGGTAGCGATTGCTCGACCGGCAACCGCTTCGCAGAGGCCGCGTACTGGCAACGGACTTCGAGATTCGGTTCGGACCGGGATCGCTGGGCCACGCGCGTCGCCGCGTAATCGGGAAGACGGCCGTCGTCGGCCAGCAGTCGCACCGTCCACAATCGCACCTGCGGGTCGGCGTGGTCGAGCAGCTCGGGAATTCGGGCCTCGGTCAGACCGCCCGACAGGTAGAGCGCCCAAAGCGCGTCGACCGTGCCCACCTCGGCGTCGGACTTCAGCCGCTTTTCCAACTCAGGAATCGCCTTTGCGTCGTGGCGATCGGCCAGCAGGCGCAGGCCGGTTTGCCGATGCCAGCGGTTCGGCTGGGACAATGCTTCCAACGCTGCCTCAACGGTTGGTTTGACCGTTCGCGACGAATCGATCGACTTCGACTTTGACCGGATGCGATAGATGCGGCCTCTCTCGCGATCCATACCCCCCTGGTAGTTGGCGGTATGAGCGAGCTGGCCGTCATACCAGTCGGCGACGTACAGGTTGCCATCGGGGCCGTCTTTGATGTCGACGGGGCGGAACCAGTCATCGGTTGAATCGATCGCGAAGCCGACATCGCGCGTCTTGAACGTGCTTGCGTCCGAGATCAGTTCACTGATGACCACGTGATGGGTGATCGGGTTCACGCCGAAGATTTTGCCGTGATACTTTTCGGGAAGCGCGTCCCCTTCGTAGATCGCGAAGTTGTGCGTGAAGCGGGCGTATTCGCCGTGTTCCATGTAGGGGAAGTAGCCGAAGCTGTACGGGTTCGACAGCGAGCCGTGCTTGCTGAAGCCCTTTTGCAGATAGGCTCCCTGCATGTAATGGAACCCTCGCGTGTTGCCGCCGTTGTGTCCGGAATAGACCCGCCCGGCCGAGTCGAACTCGACGCTGAACGAGTTGCCGCCCCCTTCCGCGAAGATTTCATAACGCTTGGTCTGGGGGTGATACCGCCAGATGTTCTGGCCCTGCGAGAAGACGCCGTTCTTGTCCCCAGGCCGCTTCGCCGTGGCCGAAACCGTGCTGCCCTGAGCCGCGTACAACCAACCGTCCGGTCCCCACCGCAAGCTGTTAACGACGGAGTGGGTATCTTCAAGCCCGAACCCCGACAGCAGCACTTCGGGATCGCCGTCCGGAATGTCGTCCTGGTTCTTGTCGGCATAGAACAGCAGGTACGGGGGGTTGAGAACGTAAACGCCGCCGCGTCCCTGGGCGAAGGCCGTGGCAATGTTCAAACCGTCGACGAAAATCTTGTGGCTGTCGTACGTGCCGTCGCCGTTGGTGTCTTCATGAATCGAGATGCGATCTTTCCCCTTGTCGCCATGTGGCGGCGGGAGGGGGACTTTGTCGTAGACGGCTCGCCACCAGGCGTCCTTACTGAGCAGCGTCAGGCCGGCGGGTTCCGGGTATTGCAGGTACTCCATGACCCACAGGCGGCCACGTTCGTCGAAGTTGATGAACAGCGGCTGCGAAATCGTCGGTTCCGAGAGAACGAGGTCGACTTCCAGATCGTCGGGAACCTTGAACAGGTCCATCGACTGCTGCGGAGTCAACGGCGTATCTTGCGCGGTCCGCCGAATGACGGTGGCATAAGGACTCAGCTTGGGTGCGGGGCCAACCGATTCGAAGACCGGTAACCCCTCCGCTGGCAGCTTGGCCCACGCCAGATCGTCGCCCGTTTTGAACCACCAGTCGCCGGACGTCGAAATGGCTTCTCCGCCGTTGAGCAATGCCGGCGCGATTCCCTTGAAGCCAGCGTCGCCGTCGTTGTCGTAAACACGAATCGCGATGACGTTCGCTTCACCGCCCTTGACCAGTTCCGGCGGAACCACGTAGCGATGCTGATTGGAGAGCAGCCCACTTTCGTAATTGGGAGGCAGCTTACCGCTGATGCCGATCTTCACGCCGTTGAAAAAGGTCTCGCAGGCGTTATCGACGTTTTCAACATAGAGGTAGAGCGAACGATTGGCCCAGTCGGCCGGGGGCTTGATCGCGCAGGCATACCAGGCGAAGCCGTCGTAGGACGCAAGCGAATCCGGTCGCTGTTTGTTCCAGGTGCCGGGGACATGCAGGGTCGATGGTTGAGGGTTGACGGTTGAGGGTTGAGCAGTGGTTTGGCTCTCAGGTTTCGGCTCTCCGCTTTGTGCTGCCCACGCGATGGCGTTGGTCAGGAGCGTCGTGAATTCGGCTCGTTCGAAGTCATCTGGGTGACCCAGCGAGGTGTAGAACGAAGGGCCGCCGTCGGCGCGCTGAAACGTCCACGCCACCGGTTCGGGCTTCTCGACTCCTTCGACCGTTCCTCGCATCAACTCCGTCGCGCCAGGTTTGAGGGGGGCCGTCTGGTACAGTCCACCGCCCCCCGGAAACGTCGCTGCCGGAATGTTGGCGAGAATCGGATGCTTTGCGGCTTCTTCGAGCGGCGTGATCGACGACTTCAGCCCGTGACCGTAATGGTTGGAATAGCTGCCACCGAAAACGGTCGCATCAATGTCCGGCCAGTCGGCCAGTCCTTCCGGAGCGGGTTTATCGCGCAGGTGAAACGCGTGGCTGGCCGTGCGGATGCCGACGACCGGCCTGCCCGCCGCCACATATTCACGAATGATCTGCAAATTCTCGGGAACGAGGGGTCGCCGCCGGGCGCTGATGAGCAGCACGTCGGCCTCGCGAACCGCTTCGATTCCCGGGAATCGTGTCTTGGTTTCTTCATCCAGGAACAGCGTCGTGACGCGGAACTCTTTGCCAAGATGATCGACGGCGAACTTCGGCAGCGTCTTGCCGGTTTTGTATTCTTCTTCGCCGAGCAGCATGACGACATGAGGACGATTGTCGCCGGGGAAGTGGTACTCCTTGCCCCCCAGAATGTCGACGCTCGTCAGCGTCGGGCACCAGAACTTTTCGATATGGCTGACGACGAGGTCAGTCCCGGTGAAGTGGCTGACGAATGGCTTCATCGCCGGGTTGTACATCGTATCGGTCATGTCGCGCATCAGGGCGACGTTCATCCCTTGGTAAACCATCTGCCGGATCGAGAACGGCCGACCGAGAACGCACATGTTCGTGTGGACGCCCATCACGATGAGGTTCTCGATCCCCCGCTGCTTCATGAGGTAGTAAGCCTCGGCGGAATCGGTGATGGCGTCGCCATCGGCGATCTCAAGCGTGGCGATCTGCCGGGTCCAGGGATAAGGGTCGCCCGGTTTCCAGGTCCGTTCGCAGTCGCAGCCGCCGTCGGAGTCGTCGATCGGCAACGGCGCTTCGTTTTCCGGGTTGAGGTAGCACCAGCGTTCGAGCGGTCGCTTTGTCTCGACCGGCGGGGCCG
>JAHBXV010000053.1 GCA_019636285.1 Planctomycetaceae bacterium | reverse complement strand
AGGCATGATCATTCCGAGCGAGTTCTAGAGTTCTGGCAAGACTTCCGTTCTGGAACAGCCCGTGGGCGGTGACGGCGAGAATTGTCCCCCAACATTCACGCCGGCCATCCGGCAGGACTGATTCACGACGACGCCGCAGACTCGAAAACGGGATGCGGCGTTTTCGTATTGTTACTGGAAATTGCGACAAAACTCTCTGAGCCCCGCGTCGGACCCGATTAACGGAGACATTCTCCGACATTAGGTTTAATGGTTACCTATCTTCGGCCAAGTTTCATTCAATTCTGGGAAGCAGATCACCGGGCAACTGCTTGCCGATTTTCTCAATTTCGCGCTTATCTTCTTCGTTCTTCTTGAAAGGCAACTCATGAGTATTCAATTGCTTCGTAGGCGCATAGCCTTCACCCTGATTGAATTGCTGGTGGTCATCGCGATCATCGCGATCCTGATCGCGCTGCTGCTACCTGCCGTCCAACAGGCGCGGGAAGCCGCCCGCCGAACACAATGCCGCAACAACATGAAGCAGTTGGGCCTTGCCCTCCACAATTATCACGATACCCACCAGACCTTCCCCCTCACGCAAGTCTTCACATATTTCCCCGGAGCCGCGGGCACCTCTGGCCTTCCGCGAAATCACTCCTGGATTTCCATGATTCTGCCGTATATTGATCAAGCTCCGCTCTACAACCAGATCAATTTCTCCGCACCGATGTGGAACTCGACGACGACTCAGTTCCAACTCGGGTCGAACGGACAGCCGATTGTGTCGCAGCAGTTGACGGCGCTCATGTGTCCGTCCGATCCCGGTTTCAGTGGAAATACCGCTCTGTCTCACGGAATTTCACAAACGAACTATGCCGGGTCGATGGGGTGGGACTGGTGGTATCGCGCTTCCCATCCTGTGTCGGGAGTATTTCAGAACGGGGGCAACACCCGCATTCGCGACATCACCAAGGGTACGTCGTCGACGATCATGGTCGGTGAAGTCTCGACACAGGGCTTTGAACCTCCAGCAGGCGTTCCCGGCCACCTTCGTAGCGGCGGAGGCCGCATTCGTGGCGGCGGTGCCGGTAATGCTGTTTTCCGCGCGGCACTGATTGCACCGCAATCAGAACAAGGGATCATGGACGCCTACGGCTGGACGAACCCAGACGGCGCTAGGACTGGCTTCTGGTGGCGAGGGGGCCCTTATGTCTGCCAGCCGACCTACCTGTCGTGTTTTGGCATGAACAACAACTGGCCGGGTCCGAGCAGTGTGCATGCTGGTGGTGCTCACTATCTGATGGCTGATGGTGCCGTTCGTTTCATCAACGACAGCATTCAGCACTCGGGTGCGTGGGACACCAACAGCCTTTGGCAGTCACTCAACAGTTGCTCGCTGCAGCCGGGCATGATCATTCCGAGTGAGTTCTAGAAGCCCGGTATCGTTCCTGCTTGACGTCGGCGAGAGCTGGCCAACTTCCGTTCCCGCTGGCTAGCAGTCTCGACTGATTAATACGACGACGCCGCTTTCTCGATTCGGGATGCGGCGTTGTCGTCTTGGTGCTTCAACTCCTTCACGGTTCGCTGCGACGCGCCTGTCTCGTAGCCTTCGCCAAATATTCTGGATGGTTCGGACTTCTTTTCTCAACTGCAATTCGCTGCAACTGTGCATTGCCGCTCCGCAGCCTCATATCGATTATCATTCCGATACGACTCGATTATCATTTCGATACGACAATGTTTGCTCGCCGAAAGTTGCTTCGCTCTGGATGTCGCGTCCGTCCTGATTGCGAATCAGCATCGTCGAGAGGTCTTCACACGACAATTGTTTGACAACACGGGGAAGGGACTTCGATGATTCGCAGCTCTATGGTGCTTGGATGGGTTGTTGTTTCGACAGCATGGTTCTCGATCGGATGCGGCGGTGGGGGTTCGAAACAATTACCCGTCGTGACCGTCAAAGGGACGGTTTTCGTCGATGACAAGCCCTTTGGGCCGGGACAATTGACGCTGACTCCTCAGAACGGCGGGGAACAGGATCTACGGCCGATTATCGGTGGCACGATCAAGGCGGACGGCAGCTACGTGTTGACGACCTACAACACGGGAGATGGGGCTCCGGTCGGCGAATATTCCGCCGTCCTCGGTTCTGGTGAAGCCCCCAAGGCCGGCTCAACCGATCCGGCGGAAATGATGGCGGCCATTTCTGGCGGTGGCAGCAAGACCGACACCATCAAAGTGACTGTCCCGGACGGCGGGACGGAAACACTCGCGATGAAATTCTCGTCAACCGGCTCGGCAGGTAAGCCCCAACCGAAGAATGCCCCTCTTGGAGCAACGCAAACAAAATAACAGCAGGCCTGGAAACTGGTCGGTTGCCAGGAACTCCGACTCGCATTCGGAAGTCTGCGATGCACTGGCCAGGTTACTCAGCAGTCGGGTCGCTCCGCCACGTTGCTGGCGTGGCAGCGTCAATAGCGGACGGGGGCAATTGTGGACATCCGATCGACGGCAATCTGGGCGTGTCTCGGATTGCCGTTGTTCATTCTGACAATTGCGAGCTGCGCGAAGTCTCCCATCAATCCTTCGCAAGAACACCATCAGCCAGAAACGGAAGCCACTCCGCAATCCGCAGGCTGGCTTAGCGAAGTGACGCACGAGCGGCGCCTGGAATTCGAGCACGATGCAGGAGATTTCACGCACTACGAAATGCCCTCGATCATGGGATCGGGCGGCGCTCTGGTGGACTTCGATCAGGATGGTCGACTCGACATTTACCTTGTCAATGGAGCGAACGTCAACAAGTTCGCGTCAAGTCGAGCGGACGGATTCTTCCGTCAAAGGGCCGACGGAACATTCGAGTTGATTGAGCATCATGCCGGGATCGCTGCGACTGGATTCGGGATGGGGGCGTACTGGGCCGACTTCGACGCCGACGGTTTTCCCGACGTGTTCCTGACAAACTATGGACGTGATCAGCTTTTTCAGAATCTGGGAGACGGGACTTTTCGTGAACTCGCCGCCAGACCGGGAGACGACCTTCCCTCGTGGAGTACGGCAGCCTGCTGGTCGGACCTGAATGGTGACGGCTGGCTGGATCTTTTCGTAGTCCGCTACGTCGACTTTGTTCCCGGGCAATACTGTGACGGCGCCGACGGCCGCCGGGACTTCTGCGGCCCTTCGACCTACCGCGGAACGGTCGACCAGGTTCTGATGAATTCCGGAGAATTTGCTGACGCGTCATCCAGCCCGATGATCGATCGCGCTCAGGATCTCGGCGTGGGAGCTATTCGCGGCAAAGGACTTGGCGTCGCTGCGAGAGACTTCAGTGGCGACGGACGGATTGACGTGTACGTCGCCAACGACATGGAAGAAAACCGCCTCTGGATTCAGCAGGAGGATGGGACTTTTCGCGACGAAGCCACGGCGCGGGGCGTCGCGAGAAACTTTCTAGGCGAATCCGAAGCAAGCATGGGCGTTCTGTCGCGCGACTGGAATGGCGACGGCGTCTGGGACATTCTGCTGACCCATCTTACCGGTGAAACGAATACGCTCTATCTCTCCGAGGGGGCGGGCTTCTGGAACGACGCCACGCCAACATCCGGACTTGGGCCGCCAAGCCTGCCCAACACCGGCTTCGGAATCGCGTCCGTCGACCTCGACCATGATGGAACGGAAGAACTGCTCATCGTGAATGGCGGTGTTCGTCGATTCACCTCGTCGATCTCCGGCGAGAGTCCAACCGATGCCTACCGGCAGCGCAATCAACTCTTTTTCCGCCAAGGCTCCGAACTTCGCTTCACCGTGAGCACTGACCTCGCGGGAGAGTTCGCTCGTCACCAAGACATAGGCCGTTCGATCGCGGGTGGGGATCTGGAGGGTGACGGTGATGTCGACCTACTGGTGGTGAACAACAGCGGCCCCGCGCGATTGTTTACCAGCCAGACCGAAACAAGCGGAAACTGGCTCAGCGTGCGGCTGATCGACGCAACCTCACAGCGCGAGGCAATAGGGGCGAATGTGCGAGTGCGTATCGGCGATCGCCTGCTTGAAGGATCGGTGCATCCTCAGGAAGGGTATCTGACACAAAACGATATCTGGCTTTCCTTCGGGCTGGGGAAGACGGCGAGCTGTGACGCGATCGAAGTGCGATGGCCCGATGGCACGTTGGAGGAGTTTTCGGGCCCGACGGCCAATCAACGCATTCTTCTCTTCCGTGGCGGGCGGATAGTCTCGTTGACTCCTCCTTTCAAGACATCGGGAGGATGAGATGCCGGAACGTCGCTGGCTCGTAGCCGCATTTCTATTCCCACTCTTCGCACTCGCGGCCGGTGGATGTGGTCACTCGGCAAGCGAGAATACGAAGCCTCCCGAGGTCGACCTCGCATGGGCACATCCTCTCGTTGTGAAAGCGATCGAGTCGGCACGAACGGAAGTCCTCATCCGGCCCGATTCTAGCGATGCCTGGGGACGGCTTGGCCTGGTCTTTCTCGCTCATGACTACACCGAGCCGGCTCGCGAAAGTTTTGTCCGGGCCAAGGAGCTGGATCCGGCGAACTTTCGTTGGCCGTATTTCCTCGGTTACTCATTCGAGCAGACCGACTACGACGCGGCTTTGTCTGCCTATGAGAGCGCTTTGGCACTAAGGCCACGCTACCTTCCGCTGCTGTTGCGAATCGCATCGATTCAATTGCGACTCGGCTCTTTCTCGGATTGTGAAGCGACCCTGTTGCGAGCCAAGCAACTCGAGCCCAAGAATCCGTATCTGCTCATGCTGCTGGGACAGATGGAACTTGCCAGAAACCAGGTGAATGCCGCCAAGGTGTATTTTCGCGAGGCCATCGAGCAAAAGGAGTGGATGGCTGGACCGGCCTATCGCGAGCTCGCGAAGATTGCCCAGCGCCGTGGCGAACTCGAGGAACTTCGGCACTGGCAGCAGGAAGTTTCCCGATACCCCGAGACGGCCCGCATCGAACTTCCCGACCCGATCCTACAGCAGGATTTGCGTCGCCATGAAGGATTGGGAAAAAGTCTGGCCGAACAAGCGGACCTGGCTCTGGCTCGCGGCGACTTGCAAACGGCGGTCGCCAAGTACCGGGAGTTCGTCCAGCAGCGTCCCGATATCCCGACTGCTCACGTCAATCTCGCGAACGCCTATCGATTTCTCGGGGAGCTTGAATCCGCCGAGTCTGTATACACGGACGTCCTGGATCGCTTTGGTCCGAACGTCCCCGCCCTGTTCGGTCTGGCAGGCGTCTATGAGCAAACCAGTCGCGTCCCACTCGCCATGGAGACCTACCGACGGATTCTCGAAATTAAATCCGATGACGAGCAGGCGTGGTTTCTCCTGGGAATGCAGCAGGAAGCGTCGGGAGACCTTGAAAACGCCCTGCGATCGTACCGATCGGCGATTGCTTTGGATCCCCGTTTCCCACAGGTCCGGCTGGCATTGGGGGTTGCCCTCCTCAAGCAAGGAAACGCGCTGGAGGCGCGGCAGCACCTGGAAGAAGCCGCAGCCCTCGTGCCGGGCGACCCGGTGCCGCTGAGGTATCTTGAGCAAGCCAGGGAATCTTCCAAGAAAAATGCCGCCTCCGGACGTATACAAACTCCGCCAGCCGTGGAACAAAACTAAGCAACAGTTACCTCGATTCGTTGAATTGGAATCGGCCACCCGGCGAGTCTCGGTTGGCAAGTTTCCAACTCCCGTCTGGAATGAAGGTCGCATGGCCCCTGGATCGCTAGTACGACATCCCTGGCTGCGAACGGCCATGCTAGTGGTGGGATTGTGTGGACTCGTCGCCTGGCAGGTGCTGGAGTTTTCGCGTCGACCGGCAGTGCGAGCAACGACCGCCACGGACCGTCGCGGTTTTGTCGATTGCCCGACGGAGACGCCGTCCATGGTTCCGGTTCCTATATCGGCAGACGCCGAACGAGAGCTAGTGGACGTGACTGACGAGTGGAAACTCGACTTTCGTCATGTCGTGGGCCCACTGGGCACTTATTTCATGCCCGAGTCGATCGGCACGGGTGGAGCTCTTGCGGATTTCGACGGCGACGGACGACTGGATCTGCTGCTCGTCAACGCTGGCAAATCGCCGCGTGCGACCGGCACGCTTAGCGAGCCGTTGCCGGACGGTTGCGGGCTCTGGCTGCAAAAGTCGGCCGGCCACTTTCAGGATGTCTCCGCGACCTCTGGGCTGAAAAACCATGGCTACGGGTGCGGGTGTGCCGCTGGCGATATCAACAACGACGGCCATATCGACGTACTGATCACGAACTACGGTTGCGACCAACTCTTCCTGAATCGCGGTGATGCGACGTTCATCAATATCACCGCCGACTCGGGAATCGACGATTCGGATTGGGGCCTGAGCGCGGCATTCTGCGACTATGATCGCGACGGATGGCTGGATCTGTTCGTGGTGAACTACACCGTTGACCCTCGATACGATCATTCGGTTGCCTGCGGATTTCATCATGGCCTCGTCAGCTATTGCGGCCCACACAAGTTTCAACCCACGGTTGATCGCCTCTATCACAATGAAGGTGTCGAAGTCCGGGAAGACGGTACGTCGATCATACGGTTCAAGGACGTCACCGAGGAAGCCGGTCTCGCGGCCTCTAAAACTTACGGGATGGGGGTATTGGCCGCCGATTTTTCGGACGACGGTTGGCCCGATCTGTTTGTGGCCAATGATGGTCAGCCCAACCGACTGTGGATTAATCAACGCGACGGAACATTTCGTGAGGAAGCCGCCGCGCGAGGCGTCGCCTTCAATGTCCGGGGAATCGCCGAAGCGGGAATGGGAGTCGCCAGCGGCGATGTGGACCGAGACGATCGAACGGACCTCATCGTTTCGCATCTGACTACCGAATCGACCACTCTTTATCTTCGTGAAGACGATGGGCAGTTCACGGACGCGACCGCCGCGAAGGGTGTCGACGCTCCAACCATGCGACACACGGGATGGGGGATCGCCCTGATCGATCTCGATCTTGACGGACGCCTCGACGTGCCAATGGTCAATGGACTGGTCATTCCTTGCCATTCTGGATTTCCATTCCATGGGGAGGACGAATTCCAAGTCCGGAACGACACGATCGATAATCCGGCGGCCTTCTGGCTCGACTACGCGGACGTCAATCAACTTTTGATGGGAACGCCCGACGATCGTTTTGTTGCGGCTCCCCAGCGCGGCGGGGATTTTCTCGCGGTAACTGCGTCGGGACGAGCGTTATTGCATGGCGATCTTGATAATGACGGCGATGTCGACCTCATTGTCACGAACTGCGGAGGCCGGGCACGCCTCTATCGAAATGACTTTCGCCGCGCCGGTCACTGGCTCTCGGTACGTTTGTTCGACCCGGCTCGCTCCCGCGACGCGCTTGGCGCCGAAGTGACAGTCATCGCCTCGAAAGTGAGTCGACGGCAGGTCGCCAACCCGGCAAGTAGCTATCTTGCCAGCAACGACCCGCGACTGCACTTCGGCATGGGCGACAGCGGCAGCTATGAGGAAATTCGTGTTCGCTGGCCGGACGGTCCGGTTGAAACGGCCACTGAAGTCTTTTCTGGTGGAGAGACAGATCGATTTCTCGAATTGAGGCGTGGCGAGGGGAGGATGGTAAAAGACTCTAAGATGTCGCCGCAAATCAATTCGAACAATCACCAATAGTAGAAAGTCTCCGATGCCGGTTCAGTGGGTCAACTCCTTCGATTCAGCGGCCATCGGGTGGGCCAGTCTCTGCACGTTTATCCTTCTTGCCTGTGCACTTCCCGGAATCGCATTGTTCTACGGCGCACTTTTGAGGCGCCCGCACTCCCATGGCGTCGTATCGGCGGGCTTTCCGGCTCTGCTGGTACTGACATTGGCATGGGGTATTGCGGGCTACAGCCTGTCCTTCGGGCCGTCTCTGGGAACTTTACCACCAAATGAACCGTCGGCAACGGTTTCGTCCAATTTGCTCAATGAGCTGAAGAATCAGGAAACTCGCACGGACCTGACCTCTTCGATGGGTCGAGGTGGTGTGATCGGAAACCTTGACTATTTATTCTTCAGTCAGTTCGTCCCATCGGGCGATCAAATCCGCGCCGGGTTCTCCGTCGGTCCGGTCTTTGAGCATCTGCCACATGCGCAGGTGTTTGTCTATCAGCTCGCAATAATGCTGACGGTTTCCGTCACCTGGATATTCGCCGCTCCTTACATCCTACCACCGGCGCGCGTCGCCGTTTTTGCACTCATCTGGCTGGTCCTCGTTTATTCACCACTCGTCCACTGGATCTGGGGAAATGGCTGGTTTGTCCATCAAGGCGGCTTTGATGGAGGAGGGAGTATGCTCTACCTCGCTTCGGCCTGGACCATCCTTGTATTATTCCGCCGCCCCACTTCGAGCGAGCCCGAAGACTCAGTCGAGCCAGCGTCGACTGCGGATGAAAATCGATCTCACCACGTGGTCGTTTTGGGGGCTGGCCTCTTCCTGGTGGGCAGCCTGGCAAGCCAGGACACACCGAGCCTGAAGCCAACGCCTTTTACGAGCGTTGTCTGGTGTAATACGCTCATTGCCGCCTGTTGTGGAGGACTCATGGCGGTTGTTACCGCGCGATGGCTTGACTGGCCAGTTCGAGCCACGCACGCTCCAATCGGCCTCTTCGCGGGTCTCATGGCGATCGCTTCCGGCTCCGCCGTCATGACGCCGAATTCCGCGATCGTCGTTGGTGTCTTTGCCGGGACGATCGCAGCATGGGTGATTCGAGACGTGAAGGCAATGCGGTTTGACGACGTGCGGCGACTCGCCTTCATTCAACTCCTGGCTACGTCGCTCGGACTGCTCGCGACGGCTGTGTTTGGTGTTTCAGCGATCAGCAGTCGCGGCGCCGGCGAACGGGAGTTCGCCGGTCTGCTTGAAACTGGATACACTGCCTCGCTGGTCACGCAGTTGCTGGGTATTCTGGCAGCTTCCGTGTGGGCAATCGTGGGATCATATGTCGCTGGCTTCCTTGCGGGATGGCGGTTGATGAAGAGTGGCGACCGCTGGAACGATCACGCAAGCGCCTGATCTGGCATCAAGACTCCATGGTCTTTGTCCCAAAGCTGCGAGACGAAACATGACGCCAATTGGTAACGATGCGCACGGGCAGATCGAGTGCACAATTCCCATCCTTCCGGTTCGTGATCTCCAGCGAAGTCTTGCGTTCTATACGGAACAACTCAACTTTCGGATCGATTGGGGCGAGGAATCGGGTTCGCGAATTGCTTCGGTCTCGCGGGATGGTCACTGCCTTATGCTGATGCAGCGCGCGGACATTGCCGAACCCGCGTGGGTCTGGATCGGACTGAAGGACGATTCCTATTTCGATCTCCTCCGCTCGCGGGGAGTCAAAGTTCGACAGGAACCGCAAAACCGTCCGTGGGCCTATGAAATGAAATTCGAGGATCCGGACGGAAACGTGCTCTGGCTGGGAACGGAACCGCGATCCGACATGCCCGTTGATGAGTGAACACCGGCTGAGCCGATGCAAGCCGTCGTTACGCAGGTGTAATCGATTCCTGACGCTGACTTCGCCGGGTCTCTTTGTTCGCTGTCTCTTCGCTCGCGGACTCTTCGTGGTTTTTCCAGAACCAGAGCGAGATGCCTCGCAGCAGAACGTAGAACGTCGGCGTCAGAAAGAGGCCAAGAATCGTGACGCCGAGCATGCCGGCGAAAACCGCTGTTCCCAGAACTTGCCTCATTTCCGAGCCCGGCCCATGGGCCGTGGCCATCGGGAGCACGCCGAGGATGAACGCGAATGATGTCATCATAATGGGTCGCAACCGAAGCCGGCAGGCCTCGACGGTGGCCTGAAAGCGGTCGAGTCCCTGTTCTTCCTCGAGTTGTTTCGAGAATTCGACGATGAGCACCGCGTTCTTGGCCGCGAGGCCAATGAGCACGATAAAACCGATCTGCGTAATCAGGTTGTTGTCCATTCCCCGCGCGACCACGCCCCCCAACGCGAAGGGCAGACACATCGGCGCGATAAGAATGATGGCGAGCGGCAGCGTCCAACTTTCGTATTCCGCCGAGTGAACCAGAAACACGAACAGCACGCAGAGCGGAAAGATATAAATCGCCGTATTTCCCGCGAGCTGCTGCTGATAGGCGATATCGGTCCACGCAACGGTCATGCCGGGTGGCAGAACTTCTTCCGCCAGACGCTCGATCGCCGAGATCGCCTCGCCCGAACTGCGACCGGGCGCGGTATCCCCCTGAACTTCCGCGGAGGGAAACATGTTGTAACGCACCACGCGATCGGGGCCGCTCTTCCACTCCACGTCGACAACCGAGCCCAGCGGCACCATGTTTCCATCGGCGTTGCGGACTTTCAGCCGCGTAATATCCTCCTCGGCAATTCGAAATTCGCCTTCCGACTGGGCGCGGACCTGGAACGTGCGGCCGAAGAGGTTCAGGTCGTTGACGTAGGACGAGCCCAGGTTGACCTGCAACGTTTCAAATACGTTGGCGATCGGCACGCGCAACATGCTGGCTTTCACGCGATCGACGTTGGCATACAACTGAGGCGTCGTCGCGCGGTAGGTGGTAAAGACATTCGAGAGCGCGGGATCGGTATTGGCCGCGGCAATCAGTTCGTCAGTGGCCTTTTGAAGCTCCTGGTAACCATGCCCGCCGGTATCCTGCACAAGGAATTTATAGCCACCGGCCGTCCCGATTCCGCGAACTGGCGGCGGCGCGATCACGAAGATTTGTGCTTCGGTGATGTCTCGCAGTTGAGCCTGCAAATCCTGTTGAATCTTCGTGGCCGTCGGGCCGTGGTGCATCCGCTCTTCAAACGGCTTGGGGATAACGAACACGGAGCCGTAGTTGGGGCTGGCACTGCGGGTCGTTCCCGAATACCCGGCGTACGAAATCGCGTGGCTCACTCCGGGATGCTTCAGAATCCGATCGACGGCCTCGCGAACGACCGCGTTCGTTCGTTCGACCGAAGCGCCGTCCGGCAACTGAATCATCGTGATGAGGTACCCCATGTCCTGTGAAGGAATGAAGCCCGTGGGAACCTTCTGGAAGCCCCAACCAGTGAGTACAACCAAACCGACATAGAGCAGCAGCGGAAGCGCGGCTCGGCGGACGGTCCATCCGACTGCTCGCGCGTAGACACAACTGCTATAATAAAAGCCGATATTGAACAGGCGGAAAAACCAGCCGAACAGAAAATCCCAGATCTTCGCGAACCAGTCTTTCTTCGCGCCATGGGGCTGGAGCAGGATGGCACACATCGCGGGGGCCAGCGTGAGCGAATTGAAGGCCGACAACAGCGTAGAGACCGCGATCGTGAGCGCGAATTGCTGGTAGAACCGACCGGTCAAGCCGGACAGAAAGGCGGTCGGAATAAAGACCGCGGACAAACCAACGGCAATCGCGATGACCGCCGCCGTCACTTCATCCATGGCTTTATACGACGCCTCGCGCGGCGAAAGCCCGTGTGCGATATGCCGCTCGACGTTTTCGACCACGACGATTGCGTCGTCCACCACGATGCCTATCGCCAGCACGAGGCCGAATAGAGACAGCATGTTCAGCGAAAAGCCAAAAGCCGCCATCGCGACGAACGTGCCAATCAGCGACACGGGAATGGCCAGAAGCGGGATCAGGCTGGCTCGCCAGTTCTGCAAAAAGACCAGCACCACGATCACCACCAGGATGATGGCTTCGTAGAGCGTGTGAACCACGGAATCGATTGATTCCCGGACGAAAACGGTTGGATTGTAGATGATCCGGTATTCGACACCTTCGGGAAAATCTTTCGAGAGTCGCTCCATGGCCGCTTCGACGGCCTCGGCGGTGGCCAGCGAGTTCGACCCCGGCCGCTGCGCCACGACGATGGAGACGGCGGGTTGGTTGTCGAGCGCGCCGATTGTCGCGTAGTCGCGCGCGCCGAGTTCAATCCGCGCGACGTCCTTCACGCGAACGACCCGCCCGTTTTCCCCACTGCGGACCACGACATTGCCGAACTGCTCCGGGTCCGAAAGCCGACCAAGAGTATTGACCGTCAGTTGAAAATCGCTGCCGTTGGGAACGGGCGGTTGCCCGATCACGCCAGAGGCGACCTGGACGTTCTGCTCCTGCAAACTCCGAACGACGTCGCCGGGGGTCATCGACAGGTGTGACAGCCGTTCAGGATCGAGCCAGATGCGCATGCTGTATTCGCGCAGTCCGACAATGTTGATATCCCCAACACCTTCAATCCGCGCCAGGGCATCGCGCAACCGGATAAATCCATAGTTGCCGACATAGACCTGGTCATACTTACCGGACGGTGAGGTGAGGTGCACCACCAGGAGCAGGTCGGGCGACGCCTTGATCGTTGTCACGCCCTGGCGGCGGACTTCCTCCGGCAGGCGGGGAAGCGCGGTCGCGACGCGGTTCTGCACGAGAACCTGCGCCTGATTGAGGTCGGTTCCCAGGCGAAACGTGATCGTCAGGGCCATCGCACCGTCGGTCGTGCATTGCGAAGACATGTAGAGCATATCTTCGACGCCGTTTATCTCCTGCTCGAGCGGCGTGGCGACCGAGTCGGCGATCACTTCGGGAGAGGCGCCGGGATAATTCGCGCGAACTACGACGGTCGGCGGAACCACGTCCGGATATTGCGAGACCGGCAGCGAATAGGCCGCGATCGCGCCCAGAATGACAATCACAATCGAGACGACGGACGCGAAAATCGGCCGATCGATAAAGAAATGGGCAATCTTCACGGCAAGAGACCACCCTTCTCAGGCAGGGATGTCGACTTCAACACACCAGGCCGCGAGTCCGGCAGCGTGACGTTCGCGGCGGCGCCGCGTTTGGGCGTCAACCACTTGTCTTCGGGAACCGGTTCATACTCGTCCGGCAGAGATTCCGTCCCGAGCGAAATGGACTTTTCCTCGATGGCGACTTCGGTCCCTGGTTTCACGCGCTGCAATCCGCTGATGATGAGCTGCTCGGTTCCCGTCAGCCCTTCGCGAATGACTCGCAACCCATGCGAGATCGGCCCCAGTTCCACCCGCCGTCGCTGGGCGGCTCCCTCTTCAACGATCATGACGTACTTCTCAGCCTGGTCGGTGCTGATTGCCCGATCGGGAATCAGGACGGCCTCGTACCGGGGGCTTCCGGGAAGACGGACCCGGGCAAACAGGCCGGGAGCGAGTTCCCCATTGGGGTTCGGAAGAATGGCCCGACCGCGGATGGTCGCGGTGGTTTCGTCGAAGCGGTTCTCGACGAAGTCCATATGGCCCCAGCGCGGAAAACCGCCCTTCTCGTTGGCTAGCGCGAGATACACGGGGTTTCGCACATCGCGACTGCTGGGACGTTTGCCATCCCTCGCGAGCTTCATGTACTTGAGGAACGTCTGCTCATCCGCGTCGAAATAACAGTGGATGGGATCGGTCGAGACGATCGTGGTGAGGAGCGTCGAATCGGCGGTGCCGCCACTGACGAGGTTTCCTTCCGTCACGTACAATCGACTGATGCGGCCCGTGATGGGCGCGCGAACTTCCGTGTATTGAAGATTCAACTCGGCCAGTTCCAGATTTGCCTTCGCCGTTCCAACGGCGGCTTCGGCGGCAACGACGGATGCCTCGGCCGCCTTGATGAGCGTATCGCCGACTTCCCGTTCAGCCACGGCCTGCTCGTGCTCGGCCTCTCGAACCTCGAGTTCTTCCTGGGTCGCGGTGTTCCGTTCCCGCAACTGCCGCATGCGCTGAAGCTGCTTGAGCGCTAAATCGACGCGCACCACGCGGCCCACTTTGTCGGCCTGCGTACGGGCGACTTCCGCCTGTGCCTCGCCCAGTTGAGCTTGCGCGGTGAGCAGGGCCGCCCGGCTTCGACTGATTTCCGCCTGGAAGGGCCGCTGATCGATCACGACCAGCACATCGCCGGCCTGCACCAACTGGCCTTCCTGGAAATTCGATGTCGCCAGGTAACCGCTCACGCGAGCGCGAACTTCCACGGTCTCGATGGCGGCCAGGCGCCCGATGAATTCGTCCCATTCGACGATCGGCATCGTGACTGGGCGGGCGACCTCCACCTTGGGAAGGCTCTTTACACTCGACTTGGTCGACGCGACCGCTTTGGAATGCCCACAGCCACTGACCAGCAGCAGCGTGCCACAGAAGAGCCCCAACGCCGCAACCACCTTGCAGCCGGCTGTCGGCATGAGAACATTCGAAATCATTTGCATTCCCGTTACGACGCGCGAGATTTGCCCCGATAAATTCTGGAACCAGAAGTCCCATTGCGGGTTCGCGCTCCGGTCGTTCAACGCGCCAGTTTGGGCATCACGCCCGAGTACAAATCGTTGGCTACCGGAGATTTCCACGAATGGGACGGTTCGCGTTTTATGGAAGTCGGCCATTTGGATGAGCTTTATGCGATAACATCGGCAGGGCGCCGCGGACCGCGTCAAAACGATGCGGCTGCGATCAAGGCAGGGTCAGGGCAGGTTCACGCGGAGCGTGGGCGCCGGCCTTTCGGAAACGCGGGGAGTTCATGGCCGGCTGGATCCCGTTGACCGATCGGTCCATCGTGCTGACCAATCGGTCAACAGAATTCTACTCGCTCGCATCGGAGTGGGCAAACCTGAACAAAGTGCAACCAGCCGTTAGTCCCGATCACGGTGACAGGCGCACCTGCAAATTCACAAACTCGAAGTCGTCGAGGTCATTCGCACAGACGACAGCCGTGATGGTGATGACGTTCCGGCCAACCCGCAGCCAGGCGGGTTCAAACGCCACGGTCACGGGGCCGAACGAACCATCGGTCGGGGAAGGAGCCAGCCCCTCCGTGAGCAGGTGACCGTTGAGGCGAACCTGTGGCTCGCACTGAATCCCCTTGGCCAGAAACGTAACAACGGCAACGCTGGCCCGATCGGGATACTGATCGCCGGCGACGTCAAAGTCGGCACGAAACAGGATCCCTTCGGACGGACGCTGAAACTGGCTGTTGACGGAGCCTTCGAACTTGTCATTCCCCAGATGATGAACGACGGGAGTGCTCTCGATTGCAATAACGCGCTCGGTATTCACTCCCAGTTCAAAATCGAGCCGATGGATGTTCCCATCACCGCGAAAAACCCGCAGGTTCTTCGACTCGGGTAAATACCCGGCTCGCGCGGCACTCACGGCCACATTGTCCGGAACTTTCGGGAGCGACAATTCGTAGGTTCCGTCGTCGTTGGTCCGTGTGAGAACCGGTCGGCCATCGGCGAGGTCGACGCGAATCACGGTTCCGGCAAGCGGTTGCCCGGATTTTGCATCGCGAACCCTGCCGCGCAATGTTCCGTCGCTTCCTGAATTTTTCGCGAGGGGATCTCGCGCCCCGGATGCCGCCGCCGGCGGAGCCATGGCCTGTTTTGGAAATGACGACGAACCTCGCGGCATCCCGGTCCGCAAATCGGGGATCGACAGGTCATCGGTGGGAAGTCGCGGGGCAGGCAACTCCCTCGCGCGAGGGTCAATCGCGGAAACATCGGCCAATCTCCGCCGCGGTTCGTTCGGCAGGCGAGTTGGTTCCGTTAGCTCGGTCGATGGCGACTCCGAGACCGAGGCGATTGTTCGTCGCGAAAAACTCGTCGGGCGAGACTCGTCCCGCGCCTCTGCCCCTGCTCGTTCTTCGGGCAGGGATGTCGCATCCGGAACCGGAACAGGCAGCGCCTCGACAGCCGCGGCTCGCCTCACCGGTTCCGTCGTTTCGGCCCTTGATGGCACCGGCAACGGGTTGACATCGAGTTGCCGGTTCGACGGAGAAACAGGCTCGGTTCGCGGGATGGACGCCACTTCGTACACCGCGTCAGCGGGTTGTGAACGCGACCGCTCTGGTCTGAACAGGTCCAGGTCCACTTGCAACCCGCCAGCGGGATTCAACGAGGACTCAGTGGGCAAGTCTGCCTCGTCGATGAAGACCTGCCGAATGACGATCGGCTCTCCGGCCGCTACCGAGTCTCCCGGCATCGAGCGGAACTGCACGACGCTGACCCACCCCAAGCCGAGGCACAGATGAATGAGCAGCGACAGGCTGAACGATTTGGCCAGCGAGCCGTGGTCCCCCCATCGGGTTCCCCACAGTGCGAACCATTGCACCATGACGAACAGAGAACAGCCCACCAGAAAGATCCGTAGCAGAACGGAGGCCGCGGACCCATTCGAGAGGTCGGCCAATCGCTCCAGCGTTCCCTGCCACCAGCTCGCCAGGTCCGTTGACATTGGCACAAAAACCTTTCGCGAGTTGACCGGGAGATGGATCAACAAGACTCCCGCCCCTCTTCCAGCATCGACGCAAATCGCGCGCCTTCCAGATCGTATCATGCAAGCGTTTGAAGTTCGCGTCGTTTTGCCGCATTGACGACAGCCTCAACCTCGTCCGAAGACTCGACTTGCTCAGAAACTCCCCGGAGCGGCGAAGGATTCACCGCTCTCGAATGGCCGTCAATCGGAATTCTCGCGGCGACTTTCAGCAGGGGTTCATGACGTCGAGTCCATTGTCCGTTTCAGATATGGCCGCGGGTGTGATCGAACGGTAGGCAGGCATTCAGATCTTACCGCTCACCGACGCGAATCGCTCGATACGCCGGGTGCAATTCCTCGTCGCGGCTAACAATCTCGACAGGTATCGTGACGAAGTCTCTCCCGCACGCAACACTTCCTGACAAGTCCTTAAGAAGAAGGGGTTTGCCGTTCTCAAATTGTTGACAACCTCCGAAAATCGACTTAGACATAAGCGAAACGCATGTCGCATTTTTGTCAGAAAACTGTTGAGGTTCAAGATCCGGACGGCGTTAAGCCCCAGCGTCCGGAATAGCACTGCCTTCAGAGACGGGCAGCTTCGGACAGCCCGAAAAAGCCGGTCGTCAGCAGCCAGTCTCTCCCGCCGATTGACCCGCCGGAAGTTCGACCGAATGGCGACCACTGCCTTCAGACCTCCCCGATGGCGTATCTCTTGAAAAGCGATTTCTCCCAGGCGTCATGACGGATTGAGATCATGAACCAACCCGTTCTTTTGCTGATGTTTTCATCTCTCGTGCTCGTGGCGACTTCGGGTTGCGAATCGGAGGCACTGTCACACGAAGAGTCGGCTGCGGAGGCTCATGCATCGTCTCATGGCGACGGGGGCGGGCATCCCGTCCATAAAGTCATCGTGACCAGTCCCGTCGTCCGGGATGTCGTCAGCACGCAACCTTACGTCTGCCAGATTCGATCCTGCAAGCACATTGAAGTCCGCTCTCTGGATGGGGGATATCTCGAAGAGATCGGCGTGAACGAAGGCCAGGCCGTTCGCAAGGGTGACTTGATGTTTCAGATTCTCGCCACCCTGTATCAGGCAAAACTCGATACCGAAATCGCGGAAGCTCAGCGGATCGAGATTGAGCTGAAGAACGCTCAGTCGCTGCAAAACCAGGGGATCGTCTCCCCGCAGGAAATCGCGATCCGGAAAGCCGAACTCGCGAAAGCTCAGGCCAAGGTGTCGCTCGCCAATGCCGAACTCGAATTTGCCAGCATCCGAGCTCCTTTTGATGGAATTGTCGACCGGCAGATTCACCAGTTGGGGAGCCTGATCGAAGAAGGCGAAGTTCTCACCACGCTGTCCGACAACAGCGTGATGTGGGTCTATTTCAACGTCCCCGAGGCCCGCTACCTGGAATACAAGGCGGAACTTGACCAGTCGGATGGCCGAACGGACCACCTGCAAATCGAACTGAAGCTGGCGAATGGCCAGATTTTTCCCGAGCCCGGAAAGATCGGCGCCATCGAAGCCGACTTCAACAACACCACCGGGAATATCGCTTTCCGCGCCGACTTCCCGAACTCCACCGGGATTCTGCGGAATGGTCAGACGGGAACCATCCTGATCCACCGGACCCTGCACGGGGCGCTGGTGATTCCCCAGCGGGCCACTTTCGAAATTCTCGACAAGCGCTATGCCTACGTTGTCAACGAAGCTGGCATCGTTCACCAGCGCGACATTGAAATCGCGACCGAACAGGACGACATCTTCGTGCTCAAAAACGGTCTCGCGGAAGGCGAGAAGATCGTCTTCGAGGGAGTCAGACAGGTCCGCGACGGCGAGCACATCGAGTACGAGTTCCGCGACGCCGCCGAAATTCTCTCAAACCAGAAGTTTCACGCCGAATAAGCAACCCAAACCATCGCGAGTTCCCGGTAACCCACCTGATGGCATTCGGGCAGAGGGCGCTCCCCGAATACCCATGCCGGATAGCGCGAACTTCGGTCGCGTGAATCGACCCACGGCCCACGGACGTCAACGACCTGTTCGCCCATGGGCGGACCAGTCGCGCGTCGTCCAGCCAGCCAGGTAGCCACTGTCGTACCGTCAAAACTCTCTGGACGTCCGAAACCCACCTCAATTTGTTGGGACTCCGAGGCGCGGACCGGGTTTTGACGAAGGTTCACCCACATGTTCTCGAAGTTTCTACACCGGCCCGCCCTCGCCATCGTCATCTCGCTGCTCATCCTGCTGATGGGGTTCCTCTCCATCATCGCTCTACCGATTTCGCAGTTTCCCTCCGTGGCACCTCCTAGCGTGGTGGTGGCCCTCTCCTTTCCGGGCTCCAGCGCCCGTATTCTCGTTGATTCAACGCTGGTGATCCTGGAGCGCGCGATCAACGGCGTGCCCGACATGCGGTATATGACGTCGGCGGCCACCAGCGCCGGTGAAGCGGCCATTACGATCACGTTCGAGCCCGGCACCGACCCGAACGTGGCGGTACTGAACGTCAACAACCGCATTCAAATGGTGAAGAACCAGCTTCCTCCCATCGTTGAACGCGAAGGCATCATCGTCATGCAGAACATGACGAGCATGCTCATGTACGTGAACGTCTACAGCAAAGATCCGAACGTCGATCAAAACTTTCTGTACAACTTCGTCAGTTCGAAACTGCTTCCGGAAATTCAGCGAACCCGCGGCGTCGGCCGTGCCCAGATTCTGGGCAACCGCGCGTACGCCATGCGCGTCGAACTCGATCTCGACCGCATGCGCGCCTACAGCATCTCTTCGGCCGACGTCATGGAGGCGATCAAGGAGCAGAGCCTCATCGGTTCGCCCGGACGGTTAGGACAGGCGACTGGAACGACTTCCCAGACCATCGAGTATGTCTTGACCTGGGTCGGTCGGTACGACAAGCCGGAGCAGTACGAGAATATCATTCTGCGATCCAATTCGAAGGGCGAGATCCTGCGCATCCGTGACGTCGCCAAGGTGACGCTCGGGTCTTCGTTCTACGATCTCTATTCGGACATCGACGGCTATCCGGCCGCGTCGATCGTTCTGAAGCAGATTCCCGGATCCAACGCGCAGGAGGTGATCGAGAAGGTCAAGGAGCAGCTCAAGGAATTCAAGGAGAAGAGTTTTCCGCCGGGCATGGACTACGCGATCAGCTACGACGTTTCGAGTTTTCTGGACGCTTCGATCGAAAAGGTGCTGCACACCCTGTTCGAGGCGTTCATACTCGTCTCTCTCGTCGTCTATCTGTTCCTGGGAGACTTCCGCAGCACGCTTATTCCGACGCTAGCCGTCCCGGTGTCTCTCATCGGGACGTTCTTCTTCATGAGCATGTTCGGCATGTCGATCAACCTGATCACGCTTTTCGCCCTCGTGCTGGCGATCGGCGTCGTCGTCGATGACGCGATCGTGGTTGTGGAGGCGGTTCACGCCAAGATGCACGAGAAGCACCTCTCGCCGTACGCGGCCACGAAAGAAGTGGTCAACGAGATCAGCGGAGCGATCATTGCCATCACCCTCGTCATGACATCGGTGTTTATTCCCGTCACCTTCGTGCCGGGCCCGGTTGGCGTTTTCTACCGGGAGTTCGCCCTCACGATGGCGATGTCGATCGTTCTTTCCGGCGTCGTCGCGCTCACGCTGACACCCGTGCTATGCGCGATGATTCTGAAGCCGCATGGCGGAGAGGTGCAACAGCGCGGCATCGTGGGATTGACCAACCGCACTCTGAAATTCGTTGCCGGCAGGTATGCGTACGTCCCCCGCTTTGTGCTCGCGGTCGCCCTCGGCTGTGCTACGGGCTATGGCGTCTACGAAATCCTGCACGTCGAGATCGTGCACGAAGTTCTGTCCGAGCAGATCGAGCTCACCCACGATCGCATGGTCATCATCGGCGTCGTCATGTCGATTTTGTTCGCTCTGACGTTCCGTTCTGTCCTCTCCGGCAGCGAGCCGGGCGAGAAGAAGCTGCGGGGGCCCATTGGGATGTTCCTGCACGTCTTCGATCGCGGGGTTGAAAAAGTGACCGGACTGTTCGTCATCCTCGTGCGGCACATTGTCGCGCGGCGCATACTGACGATTCTGATTGTCGGCGCGTTTGGCTATGGAATTCTGTTGGTTAACAAAGTTTTGCCGGCCGGCTTTATTCCGCTGGAGGACCAAGGGGTCATCTATGGAATCATTCAGACGCCGCCGGGGTCGACTCTGGAGTACACCAACGCCAAAGCCCATGAGTTGCAGAAAATCTGCAAGGAGTTCGATGAGATCACGTCTGTCACGTCGCTGGCCGGTTATGAAATTCTGACCGAAGGCCGCGGATCGAACGCGGGCACCTGCCTCATCAACCTGAAACCCTGGGCCGACCGCGAGCTCACGTCACGGGAAATCATCGAAAAGCTCGAAGAGAAGGGCCGTGCGATCTCGAACGTGAAGCTTGAATTCTTCGAGCCGCCAGCCGTTCCAGGTTTCGGCGCGGCAGGGGGATTTTCGCTGTGTCTGCTCGATCAGACAAACAGCGACGACTACGAGGCATTCGCCAAGATCACCGAGGATTTTCTCGCCGCGCTGGAAAAGCGCAAAGAACTCAAAGGCATTTTCACCTTCTTTGCCAGTAATTATCCCCAGTACGAGATCATCATCGATAACGATGTCGCCATGCAGAAAGGCGTCTCGATCGAGGACGCGATGGAGAATCTGTCGATCGTGGTCGGCAGCACCTGGGAGCAGGGATTCATCCGCTTCGGTCAGTTCTACAAGGTCTACGTTCAGTCGGCTCCGGAGTTCCGGCGGTATCCGGAAGATCTCGAGAACATGTTCGTCAAAAATGACGAAGGAGAGATGGTCCCCTATTCCGCGTTCATGAAGCTGGAAAAGCGACAGGGGATGAATGAAATCAACCGCTACAACCTCTACACGACAGCCATTATCCAGGGTGCCCCGGCCGCCGGGTACAGCAGCGGGCAGGCCATCGCGGCTATCCAGGAAGTCGCCAAGGAGATGCTGCCGTATGGCTACGGAATCGGCTGGCAGGGCCTGTCCTACGACGAAGCCAGCAAAGGCAACACGGCCATCTATATTTTCCTGATCGTGATTCTGTTCGTCTATCTCGTTCTGTCGGGCCAGTACGAGAGTTTCGTCCTCCCGCTCGCGGTCATCCTCTCGCTTCCCGTTGGTCTGTTCGGTTCGTTCTGGATGCTCAAGGCGATGGGGTTGTCCAACGATGTTTACTGTCAGATCGGCCTCGTCATGCTGGTTGGCCTCCTGGGCAAGAACGCCATCCTGATCGTCGAGTTCGCGGTCCAGCGACGCCATGAAGGAGAAACCATCAAGGACGCGGCCATCGAAGGGGCCAAGCTGCGCTTCCGGCCCATCGTGATGACATCGTTCGCATTCATCGCCGGACTCATTCCGCTGGTCCGCGCGACTGGTCCCGGCGCGATCGGCAATCGGACGATCGGGTCGACAGCCGTCGGCGGCATGCTGGTCGGGACGCTGGTCGGCGTGCTGGTCATTCCGGGACTCTACTATCTGTTCGCGAAGATCTCGGATGGCCGCAAGCTGATTCAGGACGAGCATGACGAGCCGGTGACCGAACTCTTTGAGCGGCACGCGGCCCCCGAAGCCCGCTGATCTGCCATCATCCTTAAGCTCGACCGCTCGCAGACACAGGACTTTTCGCGCCTCGATCACATCTCTTTTGTGTTGAGCGAAGCGCGCCGTTAAAGACGGCAAGGTTTGCCAAGTTGACGTAATACGTACGTTGCGATGGCATCATTTTTCGCGTCTCCGGCCCCAAGTTCAGTCTGACTCTGGTCATCGCGCCCAATTCTCCCGTCGTGCCGAATCTTACGGGTTTCTTACGAACGAATTGTCCGATATCAGACATGACGGTTCGGGCGCGTCCGGAAGCTCGAATGTTCGTTCCTGGACCGTCCATCAGGCGTAGCCCGCCTGGCCGTTGCCGATGCAAGGATTGGATCGGCCTTAGCCGCCACGTACCGACCGAATCGGGATTCGGCACCCCTGGTTCGAGGTCTGGCGACCCATGCAGGATGCACCATGCCACTCGAACGCACCTGGGCAAGTTCGTTGCCAGGACGCCAGACCTGGCGACTGACGGCACTTCTGTCCGCCTGCCTCGCGGCCGTTTCCGGCTGCCACATTCCGGGTCTGCGCTGCGCCGATTCGGGTCCGGTGACGCCTGCCAGCTACAACGGCGTTTCGAGCGCCGAGAATTCCGGCCACCTGGGAATTCAGGAGTTCTTCGACGACGCGATCCTCGTGCAACTGATTTCCGAAGGATTGATGCAGAACCAGGAGCTGAAGATCCGGAACCAGGAAGTGATGATCGCCAGCAACGAGATTCTCTCACGTCGCGGTGCCTATCTTCCATTCGTGACCGGCGGTCTTCGCGGGGGCTTCGACCGCACCAGCCGCTTCACTCCGCTGGGAGCCGCCGAAGATCAGTTGACCTATCCCGGCGGCGGACGCTTTCCGGACCCGCTTGGCAATGTCAACCTGTCCGCCAATCTGTTCTGGGAAATCGATATCTGGCGACGATTGCGAAACGCTCGGGACGCGGCCATTCAGCGCTATTGCGAGGCTGTCGAGGCCAGAAACTACCTCATCACGCAAATTGTCGCGGAGATTGCGACCAACTATTATGAACTGGCGGCCCTCGATCAGCGGCTCGTCTACCTTGACCAGACGATCGCGCTTCAGCAGAAGAGCCTGGAAGTGTCTCGCGCCCAAAAAGACGCGGGCCGTGCCACCGAACTCCCCGTTCAGCGATTCCTCGCCGAGGTCCGCCGCAACGAGAGTCAGCGGCTGATCGTCCGGCAACAGATTATCGAGACCGAGAACCGGATCAACTTTCTGACTGGTCGCTACCCGCAGCATGTCGACCGGGAACAATGGGACTTCATTCGACTCGATTCCCAGCCGCTGCAAGCCGGCATTCCGTCGGACCTCCTGCGAAATCGACGCGATATCATCGCGGCCGAGTACGAGGTCGCCGCGTCCGGACTCGATGTCCTGGTCGCCAAGGCGAACTTCTATCCCCGGCTTTCAATCAACGCGGGTGTCGGCTTCGAGGCGTTCAATCCGCGTTATCTCTTTGATCCGGGCGCCTTCATCGCCGGGACGGCCGGAGAACTGGCCGCTCCGCTGATTAACAAGAGGGCGATTCAGGCCGAGTACAAAAACGCGAATGCCCGCCAGTTGCAGGCCATCTACAACTATCAGCGAACCGTCCTGAACGCGTTCACCGAGGTCGTGAACAGCCTGAACAAGGTCGAAAACTTCCGAACCAGCGTCGCCATCAAACACGAACAGGTCCAGGCGCTCGAATCATCCGTGGACGTCGCTACGCAACTGTTCCAGAACGCGCGCCCGGAAGCCGACTACATCGACGTCCTCTTTTCGCAGCGCGATCTGCTGGAAGCGCGGACGGTTTTGATCGAAACCAAGCAGCAGCAGCTCTCGGCGATTGTCGCCGCGTACCAGGCACTCGGAGGCGGATATCTCATGTCAACCGGCGACATGAGCATTCCGGGAGTCCTGGAAGACGAGCCAACCGATTTGATGGTTCCGCCAGCACCGGCGGCCGTGAACGATCTCCCCAAGGAGACCCAGGACAAGCAACCTCCCGCCAAAGCCGATGAGGCTGGAGAGGCCAAACTCTAAGAGATCCTAACACAACCGGTTGTGCCTGTCGGAAACCTGAAAAACTCCAAGTAGTACCGTCAAAACCCTCTGGACGTCCAAAATGTTCCTGAATTTTTGGAGGTTTCCGAGCCGCCAACCGGGTTTTGACGGTGTCTCAAGCAAAAGCCTCACTGCACAGAGGTTGTGTCAGGAATTCCAAGAGTGATTTCGCGCCGCGATCTTATGGCCGCGCTCGATGACCTCTTTCTGTGCCCGTCACTTTGGTGTTGAACGATTGTCGATTCAAGATCCGGCAAGTGACGTCACCACCGTCGAGAGTGCAGGGGAAGGTTGATCGCTCCACGGGTTTTGACTCCGTGGCATGCGAGCATTGTCACGGTCGAGCGGCATCAGCCAAGGGACCATGACCACGCAGACAATCATCACGAGCCCCGAGAGCGGCACGCCAATTCGGACGAAGTCCCCAAATCGATAGCCGCCCGGCGTCACGACCAGAAGATTGACCGGGGAAGATACCGGTGTCATGAACGCGGTCGACGACGCCAACGCGACAATCATCGCGAACGGCATCGGTGAAGCGTCGAACTGTCTCGCCACCGCGATGGCGACCGGCGCCATCAGCACCGCCGTGGCGGTGTTCGAAATGAACAGTCCCAGCACGGCCGTCATGACGAAAATTGCCGCCAGAACACCGCGCGGTCCAAGTCCGCTTGTAGCAGCCACGAGCGCGTCGGATGCCAGCGCGACACCGCCGGTTCGCTCCAGGGCCACGGAAAATGGCAGCATGCCGACAATCAGGACGATGGTCTTCCAGTCAATCGAGCGATAGGCGCTTTCGAGATCAATGCATCGCAAGGCGCCGAGAAGAACGCACCCGATGAGCGCGGCCTGAACATTCGGCAATAAACCCGAGATCATCAGGCCCACGACCAAAAGCAGCACGGCCACCGCGCGGAGCCCTTTTCCGCCAGCCGGAAGAACATCTTCGAACTCGGCCGGAAGATTGAGCGCGACGAGATCGCGACTTCCGGGCAACTGAAGTTTCCGGAGGGACTTCCACGGACCGATCACGAGCAGGGTGTCGCCGACGCGCAGATCTTCGTTCACCACTTCGCGCTCGATCGCCTGACTGCCTCGACGAATTCCAATGACGGAGAATCCAAACCGCGATCGGATACCGGCGTCGACGATCGACTTTCCGAGCAGGTCCGAATCAGCGGGCACGAATACCTCCGCCATGCCGATCGTTTGGGCATGGTCGATGAAGTGTCCACCCGTGAGAGCCAGCGGTTCCAGGTGGAGTTCCTGTCGAACCCGATCGAAATCCGATCCCGTGTCGAACTGGTCGACGAACAGAATGTCGCCCAGACGCAATTCGGACGATGCCGACGGTTGCATCAGCACGCCGTTGCGCTGGATGGCGATCAGATTGGCGCCGGACGTATCGCGAAGATTCAACGAATCCAGTTTCCGACCAATCAATGGCGACCCATAGGCAACTCGAACGCGGTGTTCCCGCTTCGCCAGATGGTATCGCTGAACCCACTCGGCCATCGTCGGACGCCTCGTCGACGCAGCATGGGGATTGCTCTCGCGATTGGGCAACCACTTGCGAACCGCCAGCATGTAGACAATGCAGAGTCCCAGAATTGGCAATCCGAATGGAGTGAAGCTGAAGAATCGAAAAGTCTGTTCGCCGTGTCGGGCCAGTTCGCTGTTCACCACAAGATTGGGCGCGGTCGCCACGAGCGTGGTCATACCGCTGATCAGGGCCGCGAAGCTGAGCGGCATCATCAACTGCCCCGGCGCGATCTCCGTTCGCCGGCAGATTCGCATCACGACGGGAATGAAGATCGCCGTGACGGCCGTGGAGCTCATCGTCGCTCCGAGCGTGCAGACGACGACCATCAAGAGCGCCGTCAACCGCGCCTGACTCTTTCCCGCGCGGAGAACAAGCCAGTCGCCCAACTGCTGCGTCACCCCGGTGCGCACCAGGCCATCGCCCACCACGAACAGCGCGGCGATCAAGACAATGTTGGGATCGCTGAAACCAGCCAATGTCTCGGGAACACTGACGATTCCCGTGAACGGCAGAACGCAGATCGCCAATAACGCCACGACATCCATCCGCGGGCGATCCAGCGCGAACATGACGACAACTGCCGCCAGCAGGACGAGTACCGTCGCCAATTCCATGGTCATTGCTTATTCCATTCGTCGGCTGTCGCCGCGCCATTCTCGTTTCTCATTCGCCGGGACAGCATGCACGATTCACCTCGCGTTGCCCACCTGCCGGGCAACCGATGACACCCCCTGTCCCCTGGCTTGACGGTTCCAGGTCCGCCGCCTGGATGGCCGGCTTCAATCCAGCCACTCCCGCACAATCTCTTCCACGTCTTCGCCATCCAGAGTTTCGTGCGCGAGGAGATGATCGGCGATGGCCGCGAGTGCCGCCCAATGCCCTTCACGACCGAGCAATCGGTAAAGCCGCAGCGTCGACTGCTCCAGGTAAGCCAGTCGTTCTCGGTCGGTCTTGATCAGTCGCGCGGCCGCTTCCCACGCGAGGTTCCAGTCGACAACCCATTCGGCAACCAAGCCCGGATGAAAGGGCTCGTCGCGATAAATCATCTCGGCGACGGGTCCGGCCAGGGCAACGAGAACGGATTTCTCGGCGAACTCGCGAGCCGAGAACCGCTCGCGCGGCCATTCGACTCGAATATCCCCTGTTCGCGCGGGTCCATCGTCCCAATCCGGGTCGATGGTAACCGACTGAACACGAGCGCCGACATAAGCAGCCATGAACGCATGACCTGCCTCGTGATAGGCGGACACTTCCAAGATTTCCTACCTCTTATACGGCTCGGCGTCGATCACGCGCCGCATCTTGTTTCGACACTCGCTCACAAACTGATCGCGTGGCTATTTGCACAGGCCTGTACCTTGCTTCCAGGCCGAGAGATCTTCGCGCGCACGGACGGGGAGTTCACGGGAAATTCACGCTTCATTCATTGGAACTTTGTCGATCCTCTGTCAACTGCCGACCAAATCGATCGGACGAAACAAGTCCGGAAACGATTCCCCACCCGACCGAAGAAGTGTCGATTTCCCGCCTACGCCAGCCCACCAAGAGAGCATCCATGCGAGCGACCAGCACGGCCGCCCAACGCCGACACGGATTCACCCTCATCGAGTTGCTCGTGGTGATTGCCATCATCGCAATCCTGATTGCGTTGTTGCTGCCGGCCGTCCAACAGGCCCGCGAAGCGGCCCGCCGCACGGAGTGCCGCAATCATCTCAAACAGATTGGACTGGCTTTTCACAATTATCACGACAAGACGCTGGTGATGCCTGACGGCGGAAACGACAGCGGTACCGGCTGGCCCTGCAGCGCTTGCTGCGCCGCCGACAATCGGGGCGAGTGGAACTGGATGTACCAGATCATGCCTGAGATCGAACAAGCGGCGCTCTACAACCAGACAAGCGATACGCAAATCTACCAGACCCCGGTGAAGACCTATTACTGCCCCACGCGTCGAGCGCCCAGCCTCTACAACTCACTGGCCAAGACAGACTATGCCGGCAATGTCGGCAACGCCCAGCATGCCTACAACGGTGCCATGTCGCGCCGAAGCTGTCGCGGCCCGCTTTCCTTCCGTGACATTACCGATGGTACGACCAACACGCTCCTCGTCGGCGAAAAGCAGACCAATCCACGCTACTACGGGCAAAGCGGCGGGGACAACGAACCGTACGTGAACTCCGGCTGGGATCAGGATGAAATCCGCTGGGGTTCCCCCACGAACACGCCCGCCCCCGATACGGCCCACCCCGCCGAACCTCCCACGTACTGGAGCGGTCGCTTTGGCTCCGCCCACGCTGGCGTGTTCCAGGGCGTGATGGTCGACGGATCGGTTCGCAGTTTTTCCTACAACATCAATGGCGAGCTCTGGGAGCGTATCTGCACGCGAAATGATGGGCTCTCCATTAATGAGCTGTAGCCTGCCACAGCCACTGCCTCTCTGTCGCACTCCCCGACTCGAACCGAATCAATCAGAAGCCACGATGCCGAATATCAATTCCCACACGGCGAAGTCGTTCCTTTCGCGATGCATCTTCACACTGTTCGTTGGACTGGCCGCAGCCCCAGCACTCGTTGGCTGTTCGAACGGCTCCTCCGACGGCAACATCAGCAGCGAGAGCGAAGCAGCCGCGAAGAAGCAAATTCAGGCAGCCGAGAACGCTGAAATGCAGCGGCACGAGGCGACTCCCCCAGACGCTGCTTCGACGCCGCAATAGACCTTCCACATAAACTCGCCTCCATGTGATTGCGCTCACGAGTCTGACGCACAGTCTTGAGCCACGCTTGCTCCCGCTTCTAGCGCAAAATCCACTAAGAGTTCATACATCTTTCACAATTTGCGGCTAGAGTGAGCGACATGACGTCGTTGTCAGTTACCGGTAAAACAATGCTCCATTGCCAGATGCCTGCCTGACTCCCCGCAGACTCTCCGAAATTGATTCCGCCCATTTGCAAACACGAATGAGGCCCACGCCCTGGACCGTTCTCGACTTCTATTGACGATTGCGCGCGACGGGCCGTGCCGCTTCACGAATGTTTATTGTCTATCTGTCTCACAATGCGCCTTACACACATTCCCAGGATCCTGTTGATGAACCCACGCCCGACACTGAACATGAGCGCTAGCTGTCTACCCGAGCGGTTTCACTCGCGCCGCCGCCATCAGCGATCAGCATTTACGCTGATCGAGCTTCTCGTCGTTATCGCGATCATTGCGATTTTGATCGCGCTGCTCCTCCCGGCCGTTCAGCAGGCACGCGAGGCTGCTCGTCGGACGCAATGTCGCAATAACCTCAAGCAGTTCGGCCTGGCTCTACACAACTATCACGACATGCACCTGGTGTTCGCTCCGGGTCATGTCCAGCCCAGCGCCTGTCCGAACATCTGGAATATCTCCGGGATTCAGGAGTGCGGTTCGAGCGGGGGGAATATCGCTTCAGGAGGAAATTGGCTGTTGTTTCTCCTGCCGATGCTTGAGGAGACGGCCCTGTGGAATAAAGCCGCGGTGATTCTCGACACCAAGCTCGACCCGATCGATGCACTCAATAACACGTATGGTCATTACGCCACTCCGGCCATGCGCTGCCCCAGCCATCCGCTGGATCAGACTTCGACAGTAGCGTTCCGTGCCATGGAGCACCTGTCGCGTGGCAACTATGCCGCATCGTATGGCTCAGGAAACATTAACGAGTCGTTATCAGGAGCCAAAAAGGGCGTATTTACGATCAACTCCAACGTGTCAATGCGTGATATCGCCGATGGGACCTCGAATACGATTGCCATCAGCGAAGTTCGGTATCTGGTGGGAAATAATGCGGACGCACGCGGCGCCTGGCCTTACGGAGGCATGGGAGGGTCGGCTTTCAGCACCGGCCTGAATCCGAACACCTTTAACTCGGACCGATTGTCGAGTTGCGTCACGGCTACGGACCTGCCATGTGTTGCCGCGAACGATACCACGCAGATTGCTGCCGCCCGCAGCATGCACAGCGGCGGTGTCCATGCCGCGATGGTCGATGGTTCAGTTCGCTTTATTTCGAATAACGTAAACAGCGCGACCTACCAGGCCATCGGCACCATCAGCAATGGATCCGGTGAACCCACCGAGCTGAATTTCTAAGACCCCTGACAGGAACAGATATCCCGGCGGTCATGTTCGCGTACTGCGGGCGGGCAGGCCCCGGGGTATCCAGTACCGCGTTCCGATTCGAACGATTGAGCAACTGAAGGCCCGATGTCCACGCTGCTGCTGTCCACGCCAGTCCCAGCCGATGTTGCCTCATCAATCGGGGCAGCATCCGAGGGGCAACATCCGCGTCGGAAATGGTTGCTCTCTCCCGTCGCGGACCTGCTCCTGATTCTGAATGTGGCGTGGCCGCTCGTGGTCTGGCTGCTGGTCTTCGCCGGAATGTCGATCCATCAGGAAACACTGTTCTGGCAGGTCTATTTTGTCACCACGCCTCATCGCTGGATTACGCTGGCTTATGTCTTCCTGGATCGCCAGCAGATGCGCGCCCGAGGGCCGCTTCTAATCGGTATTGTCCTGCCCGCGCTAGCGGCCTGCGGCGCGGCGACCTGGGCGACGGGTACCCTCACGTGCCTGCTGACGGTCGACTATCTCTGGAATGTGTGGCACTTCGCTGCCCAGCATCATGGCATCTATCGCATTTACTCCCGTGGTGCGGACCGGCCGAGCCGCATCACCCTCTCGATCGAGCGATGGGCGTTTCGGGGCATTGTCGTATACGTGTCGGCACGCGTGGCGGGAGGTACGTGGGCCTGGCCTCAACTTGATCAGGCGTTGCGGCAGGTCGATTGGATGGTTCTTGGCGTCGCCGCGGCCTTGCTTGTTAGCGTCATCGCGCGGCAACGGTTCCAGGTGACCACGTCTCTCGGGTATCTCGTCAGCGTTTTCTCGCTGTACGGTGGGATGTTGCTCGCCGTGAATCAGCAGCGCCCGTCACTTGTTCTGGCGTTCGCGACCGCGGCGGCCCTGTTCCACGCGCTGGAGTACCTCGGCGTGGTGACCTGGTCTTTGCAGAAAAAATCCGGCACGGAACACGGCTGGCTGTCTCGCCTTGCGGTGCAGGCGGGCGGAATCGTGGTCGCCTTCGCGCTGGTGCTGGGCTGTGGTGCCTGGCTCATGGAGAACTATTGGAGTGGCGGCTGGCTGTTTCTGAATGTCGCGGCAGCCTTCACTCACTACGCGTTTGACGGCTTGATCTGGCGGCGCGGGGGAGGGCATTGATGTCCCGATCTCGCGAGCGTCGACGTGAAACTTCGAGAGCAACGCCCGATGGACTTTCGCGCGATCCGCGAAATATCGACCGCCTCGACATTTACGGCCTGCTCCTGATGCTGGCGTTGTCCGCCGGTCTCTACCTGGTTATTGGGCCGGTCGGCGTGCCAAGTTTGCCGTTTGTCTGGCACTCGAGCGCTCTTGTCAGCCTGGCCACGGCCGCATGGTTGGCCTGGCAGATTGCTGGGAGTTTGGGGAACGTGACATCGCGTCGTCGAATCGTGGTCCTCGCTGGCATCGGCTGGGCAATCGCAATCGGTCTGACCGTCGTGTCGCGCATGCAGTCGGATCGCGTCTGGGACTTGCCCCTCATGGCTGTCTCGCGCGTCGCCATCGCCGTTTGCGGCATGTGCGGAGTCATGCTGACCGTACGCGTCCTTCGACCAGCCGTCTTTGGAGTCGGGGCGGTTGCGGATCGAAATCATCTTAGATTCGCGACAATCGGGCTGGGCTTCCTATTGGTCACGCTCCCCGCCGTGACCCAGTTTCAGGCCCTTGTCCATGCGCGACAGACCGAACTTCAGGAGTTATTGGGACAATCGCGACTGAGCGAGGCTCGACGACTGGCACGTGAACTCGAACTGGCGGATCCCGACCGACAACTCACGGGGCAATCCATTAAGGTTCTGTCCCGCCAATTGACAGAGCATCTCCAGACCCTGTCTCGGCAAGCACGTCACCTGTCCGCCGATCGCTCAATCGACGGTCGGATTGAATGTGGCCGCATCCTCGCCATTCTGGGTGAGCACGATGCTGCCATCGAGAGCCTCACGGCGGCCATCGAGCGGCAACCCCGATCCGCGCGGGCGTGGCAAATCCTGGGAGCAGTCCATGAGCATCGGGAAGAGTGGGTCGATGCCCTTCAGGCGTACCAAACCGCCTCGGAACTCTGGCCTGAAAGCCCAAGTCCGGAGGACGCCCAATCCGGTCAAATTGCCGCCTGGAAGGGAATCGCGTTCGCACAGCGAAAGCAAGGTCAATTGCGGGAGGCCGATGCCGCCTACCAGCAACTTATCGCTATCGCTCCGACGGCTCCCAACCACTTCTTACTCGCGCGGTTTTACGAGTCAGCCGAGCGCTCGGCAACCGCGATCGAGCATGCCCGGCAGGCCGCCACGCTCGATCCGACGAACTATGACGCTCCCGCGGCGGATTTGATTCGTAAGGTCTCGCAGGGTGGCTTCGGCTGTCTGGCCGGATTGAAACATCGGACCAGGCCCGACGATTCCCATGTCAACGTCAGTGTTTTGTCTCGTCCCCGGATTGCGGGGGGCAAGCCATGATGATTCATCAGCATTGGTACTACCGTCAGGGTTCCGCCTCCTCGGGTCCGGTGGCTTGGCCACGTCTGCGCTCGATGGCCCGCATGGGGGAACTGTCGCCGGAGTCGGAGGTTCGGCAGGGCGATCATGGTGACTGGATTCGCGCGAGCGAAGTTCCCGGACTGTGCAAAACGACGGATATCCGGGCCATCCCCGCCACGGCCCGCACCCGAAATGGGCATCCCACCCCAACCGTCGTCCACTCGTCGGGCCGAACCGCCGACAACGCTGGCCGCCTTTGGCATTGCCGGATTCTGGGCGAAGAATTGGGCCCGGTATCCCTTGAAACTTTGCGAGAGATGGCCGAGTCGACGGAACTGTCCATGAGCGATCAGATCCGTATGGTCAACGAGACCGAATGGATCTCCGCCGCTTCACTCCCGGAACTCTGGACCAAGGCTGAAGCCCTGTGCGACGCACTGCTGAAGCCCCGGCCTCGGCCGACGCAAGCGACGCAGAAGCCGCCCCGCAAGCGGACCGCCACCAATGGCGCTCATGCACCCTCCTCGAAACCATCGAATCGTCATCGTCCCGCCGACACGGTCCAGACTCAACTCGTAAACGGTAAGCACTCCTCGAGCGTCACGCCTTCTCGCGATCAACCCGCGGCCCCGCTAATCCTCCAGGCTGTCCTGGAAATATCGATTACCACCTCGGGTGGCTCACCCCAACTGATTCGCGCGCCTCTCCGGCTTCCGGTGAGTGCCGGTGAGGCGCTGGACAGCCTTCCGCCGGTCGCGCTGCGACTGTCGCTGAACTGCGACGCCGAGTTCTCGACGAACGGGTCGATCAATGTTCCCGCCACCGCGCCTTCCGCCA
>JAHBXV010000052.1 GCA_019636285.1 Planctomycetaceae bacterium | reverse complement strand
TTTTGACGGAGGCTCTTAGCTTTCCACGAACCACCCGATGGCGCGACTGAGTTCGAATTGAGCGATGTTGTAGTCGACGACGGCATTCAGGTAGGCGCGCTGTGAGTTCGCCAGGGCCTGAATCGACTGCAAGGTTTCAATCGGCAGCCCCTGCGCATTTTCGATACGCTGGAGGTTCAGCGAATAGGACTTCCGCGCGGCTTCAAGACCACGTTGCGTGAGTTCAATCCTCTGCTCTCTGTTCGTCACTTGAGCGTGCGCTTCCGCCACTTCGCGAGCCACGAGATCAAGGATGGCCAGTTCCCGCATCTGGGCCTGTCGCTGGAGCGAACTGGTTTCCTTACGTGCGGCGCGTTCGCCAAAACCGAGATTGCGAATTTCCCAGTAGGCGACCGCGTCGGCATCCCAGCGGTCGTCGGAATTGACGATGGAACTCCCGAATCCGCCGCCCATGCCGCCGTAGCTCATCCCTAGCAAGACACTGGGGACCAGCGGCGCGAACTTTTCCCGTCGCAGGCGTTCGACGGCTTCGCAAACGAGGTGTTTTTGTTCGGCCAACTCGGGACGACGCGACAGGCCCGTTGCAACATACGAGGCCGGTCCGCCATCCAGCGTCACGATTTGCAGCGGGATCACGGTCGGCTCGCCAGATTGAATGACGACCGAGGGATCGGCATGGAGCACTTGCGCCAGACGCGCGGAGGCGACTTGCACACCCTCTTCGCCAGCCACCAATTCCTCTTTCCGCAGCGCCAGTTCGGCTTCCAACCGTTGGTGATCGGATTGCAGTCCCTGCCCGGTTTCCGCGTACTGCCGCGTGAGATCTGTCAACTTCTGCGTATTGGCGACCGCTTCTCGGGCAATCGCCAGTGCGTGTTCGGCACGCACCAGTTCGAGATAGGCGACCGCCGCATCGCGGAGCGTATCGTTTCGGGCCGCGGTCGCTCCGAACTGCCTCGCGGAAGCCTGGTGAGCCGCGATTTTGGGTTGGAAGATCGCATCCGTCAGATGGAATTGCGCGACGATCCCCGGCACGGCGGGCGAACCGGCCCCCACGGCATTCGCTCCCATTCCGCCATAGAACGAACTGCGATTGGTATTGAAGACACGACCGGCCACGTCCTGAATCGATCCTTCGTGGTGGTTGTAGTTCAATCCGGCGCGTAGCGACGGGATCCAGAGCGTTTCGGCCTGCTCGACCCGGGCATATGCCTCGTGAATGCGTTCCCGTGCCACGGCGACATTCGGATTCTGGGAATCCGCAAGATGGAGAACATTGCTGAGACTCAGCGTGTAGGCGCCGGTTTCCACCTCCGTCGAAATGGGGGGCGGAGGGGCTGGTTCGACGGCGCTCGCGACGATCACGATATCCGTCGGCGAACCGGGTCGCGCGGCACTGACTGGGGTCAGTTGTTCGTCAGAGGCTTCGATCTGGCCTCGCCGCGTCGGTGACGATGCCAGGGAAACGGGACTGTCGTCCGCGGGACTGGCGGGCTTTTGGGGCGGGAGATGACCGGCATTGGCGATTGGAGCTGGGGCGCTCGCGGACTTCGTCGGCTGCTGGGCGAGGCCGTCATTCCGCCGCCCCACGGGAACTGCAGTACACCCGATGATGCACAAGGCAAGCACGGCCAGGGGAGACAAGAGTTTCGGCGCCATCCGACCATCCTTGGCGAACTACATCCCGTGCGGAACCTCTTGTTGAATTATCGAAAGTCGATATTGCGATTCTGAGTGCGATCTCGTGTCCCCCCCGATCGGCGGCTCCGGCAGGGCCGCCTATACCGCCTGGGAAAGATGCGCAAGTTGTCCGGGCGGCGTCAGGGCGAGCTTCCAGCCGATCACTTCGACGCCGGAACCGCCTCCACGGTCTGCCCTTCTCGAAAGGCGCCGGCATTGATGCTGATGACCTGCTCGCTACCCGACAGGCCCTCGCGAATTTCGACATCCGTCCCAGCCTGGAGCCCCAGCGAAATCGGGAGTCGAACGACTTTCCCATCGCTGTTCACAGTGAAACAGTACGTCTCTTTGTCCTGCACGACGATGGCCGATTTCGGCAAAGCGAGGCAGTTCTCGATCTCAGCCGTCGTGAGTTTCGCCTGGACATACTGGCCGGGACGCCAGGCCGTTTCGGCATTTGGGAGATGGACCTCGGCCGACATGGTTCGCGACGTTTCGTTCAACGACCAACTCGACCGCGTGATCGTACCGACGTGCGAACTGCCGGGAAGCGAAGGGATCTTGATCTCCACCTTGGTCTTGGGCGTCACGTGGACCGCGTCAACTTCCGGGACATCGATCATCACGCGGACCGGGTCGGTCCGCATCACAACGAACAATGGCTTCTGCTGACTCGCGCCGGAATGCACCAGATGCCCCGTATGGACATTGCGTTCCACAACCACTCCATCGAAGGGAGCACGAATCACGGTGTAGTCAACCATCGCCGCCAGTCGCCGTTCGTCGGCCTCCGCGACGACCAATCTTGATCTCGCAGCGACGGCATCGGCTTTGGCCTTCTCGAGATTGGCGGCCATTTCCTGTTGCTGGGCTTCCACGGAAACAATCCGCGCGGCGACTTCCTTGCGACCCGCATCGGCGGCATCACGCTGGGCGCGGGTTTCATCGGCGACCTTCCTGGTCACCGCTCCCGAGTCCGCGAGTTGCGAGACGCGCTGGAACTCGGAATCCCAACGCAGGTACAGCGACTCTTCCCGATCGACGGCGGCTCTCGACTCGGCGACTTTCGCGCTGGCCGATCGTACGGCAGCTTCGGCCACTTTGACGCTCGCGTCAGCCTGCAAGACTTCCGCGTTGGCCTGCGCCACGGCGGCTGTTTTCTGGGCCAATTCCTCTTTGAGTTCGGGGACTTGCAGTTCACACAACAGGGTTCCGGGCTCATCGCCGCTGGGACCGCGAATCGCATCACCCACGTCGACGGGGATCTCGATCACGTAGCCCGTCGCTTTGGCATGCAGCGGCGTCACTTCGTACGCCTCGACGCGCCCGGGGAGCTCGATCTGGCGGACAAGGGGCTTACGTTGGGGTTGGATAACGGTCGCGCGCGCCGGCGCTTCTTCACCGGACGTGCCCCCATGCCGCTCCGAACCATGCTGGCCACACCCTGCCAGGATCAGTAGACAACAGCACATCGGCGAGGCGAGCGATCTTCGATTCATGTGTTCTCTTTCCGCAGCATGTGATTGTTGAATGGTGAGCAACGCTCCCAACTCACTCGGCTTCGAGCAGTCGGACGGCCTCGTCTCGAAACTGCGGGCTCTGCGTATCCAATGGGTCCAGCGACGCTGATCGTTGAGGCGCGCGTCGCTGGATGAGTGCAAAGACCGAAGGCAACACCAGCAGCGTGGCAACAGTCGCAGCCGCGAGTCCGCCAATGACGGCCCTCCCCAGCGGCGCGGCCTGTGCTCCCTCTTCTCCCAGACCCAGCGCCATCGGCACCATGCCGACTCCCATGGCCAGGCTTGTCATCAGAATGGCCCGCAGCCGCCGTTCGCCCGCCTCGATGGCTCCCGCCTTCGAGTCGCCGCTCCGACGTCGCGAGGCTTCCGCGAAGGTGACGAGCAGAATCGCGTTGGCCATCGCCACTCCCACCGCCATGATCGCCCCGATGAACGACTGAATGTTGAGCGTCGACCCTGTCACCCACAGCGCTAACACCACGCCTGAGAGTACGGCCGGCACGGTCGAGACCGTCGTGAGTGCCAGCCGCAGGGATTGATAGTTCGCTGTCAGGAGCAGAAAGATCACGACAATCGCCAGTACCAGGCCGACTCCCAGGCCGCTGACGATCTGCCGCATCGGAGGGATCTGACCCCGCAGTTCGGTCGTGACGCTTTTCGGACGTTTGCCTTCGGCATCGAGCTTTTCCAGGACGCGATTGACCTCTCTGGAAACCGACCCCAGATCCTGACCGCTGATGTTCGCGGTGAGCGTGATCTCGCGTTTCATGTTGTAACGGTCGAACTGGCCGGCCATGGTCCCGGGCGAAATTTGAGCGACATCCCGCAACAACAGTGGATGACCATCCCGATAGTTGACGGGGATCGTCGCCAGATCCTCGGGCTGGGTCATGACCGGTTGTGGAATCTCGACCTGCACCTGATAGCCGATGCCGGTCTTGGGGTCTGGCCAGTAATTCTGGACGACGAACCGGGTGGATGACGTCGCGGCGACCACGGACCGCGCGATTTGCGACGCGGTCGTCCCGGTGTACGACGCTTTCTCGCGATCCAGAACGACGTTCACCGTGGGGTAGTCCAGCGATTGGGCAATCTGAACATCGCGGAGGGCGGGAATCGATTTCAGTTCGTTCTGCACGGCGAGCATGTAGTCGCGACTTTCCGCGAGGTTCGCGCCTCGCGCGGCGATCTCCAGCGGCGTCGGCGAACCAAAGCTCATCACTTCGCTGACGATGTCGGCTGGCTCGAACGAAAACCGCAACTCCGGATATTGCCGCGCGAGAAGAGTCCGAAGTTCATCCTTGGCCCGCTCGGTGTTGATGCCGCTGCCATGTTTCAAGGCAACGCGTAACAGGCCCTCCTCGGGTCCGCGAGACCATTGATAGACGCCGTTGATGGGAAAGCTGGAAGGAATGGTCCCCACATAGCCGAGGGTGATGTCGACATTGTCTCTGCCGACGTGTTCGCCAATCGCATCGAGAATTCCCAGAGCGTAATGCTCGGTGGTGTCGAAGTGCGTTCCATCCGGCGCCCGAAACCGCAGGCGAAACTCAGCGACCCCGGTACTGGGGAAAATCTCAACCCCCAGTCTCAGCCCGACACCCACCACGATCAGCGCTGCAATGACCAGGTAGGCAGGCACGACGATCCACCGCGCCGCGACCAGCCCACCCAGAAGTCTCGCATAGAGTCCCGTAAGACGATCAAACAAGGTCTTCCGAGTGGGCGTGTGGGACGGCCCGTGGTTTCGCAACAACCAGACTGACATGACCGGGACGAACGTGCTCGACAGGATGTACGAGGCGATCATCGAGAACCCGACTGCCAGCGACAGCGGTACGAACAGATTGCGGGCCGCTCCCTGCATGAAGAAGGAAGGCACAAACACGGCGAGTATGCAGAGCATCGCGAGGAGTCGCGGAATCGCCGTCTCGGAATTTCCCAGTCTTACAGCCAGAGCAATCGAATCCGTCCTGGCGTACTGCGTATGGATATTTTCGATCTCGACCGTGGCCTCGTCGACGAGAATCCCCACCGAGAGAGCCAGCCCGCCCAGCGTCATCAGATTGATCGTATAACCAAACAACCAGAGGCCCAGGACCGATGCCATGATCGCGAGCGGAATGTTCAGGACGACGACGAGGGCGCTTCGCCAGTCGCGCAGGAACACCAGGACCATGAGCCCCGTCAGGATGGCCCCCAGCACGCCCTCGGTAAACAGCGTGTTGATGGCATTGGTCACGTAAGGAGACTGGTCGAACTCGAATGACACCTTGATGTCTTCGGGCAATTCCGCCTGCATCGCGGGCAGAGCCTTCTTGATCTCGTCGATCACGCTCATCGTCGAGGCTTCGGCCCGCTTCGTGGCGAGGATGTACACGGCCCGACGGCCATTGACGAGCGCGTAACCCGTCTGCAAATCGGTCGCATCCTCGATCGTGCCAATGTCGCGCACATAGACCGGCGGTCCCTGGTTTGTGCGAATGGGAATGCTGCCCAGGTCGCGAATGTCTTTGACGAGAGCATTCGTGGGGACGACGGGATAGCTGGTCCCGACATGCAGATTCCCGGACGGACTCACCACGTTCCCCGCGGCCAGCGCGGTCACGACTTCATCGGGAGAGATGCTGTACGACCGCAATCGCTCCGGGTCGGCGCGGATCACAATCGTGCGGGAACTTCCCCCGAAAGGGGGCGGAGCCGAGACGCCCGGCAGAGCCGAGAACATCGGCCGGACTTTGAAGAGGGCCTGATCCTGGATTTCCCCGACTGTTTTCGACTCGCTCGACAGCACGAGATAGCCAACCGGGACGCTGCCGGTATCGAACCGCATGACGAATGGCGAAACCGTTCCCGGCGGCATGAACGCGCGCGACCGGTTGACATAGTTGATCGTCTCGGCCATTGCCTGGGCCATGTTGGTCCCGGCGTGGAAATGCAGCTTCATCAGGGCCATGCCCTGGATGTTCCGGCTTTCGACGTGGTGGATGCCGCTGATGTAGAGGAAGTGATACTCGTAGTAGTTCGTCAGCAGCCCCTCCATCTGGGCGGGGTCCATTCCGCCGTAGGGTTGGCACACGTAAATGACCGGCAGGTTGAGCGCCGGGAAAATATCGACCTTCATCGTCTGCAGCGGCAGTTCGACTCCGATCGTTCGCAGCGACTGATCGACCCATTTCGGGCGAAGCGCCATCGAACACGCCAACACAACCGCCACAACGGCAACCATCACCGTGAATGGACGTCGCAGCGCGAACGAGATGGGGTTCATGGCGAGCTTTCGGTAGAATCAAGCAGGAGCGATTCTGGCGTGCCCAACCGAGTGACCGGTGTCAAAGCTCGGCCGGCCTTCGTGGTTTATCCGGAAACGATATCGTATTTCGATACAGAGGACGACGCAAATGGCGGGCGACGATTTGCTGAAACACTTTTTCGGCGGGTTCGTGCGCCTCCACATCCTGCATCATGCCGTCCTTGAGCCGATCTATGGTGTCGAAATGATCGAAGAACTGGGCAGGCACGGATACAAACTCAGCCCCGGCACGCTTTACCCCATCCTGCACGACCTGGCGGAATCAGGGTATCTCACGAGTGAAGATGAGGTCGTGGAGGGGAAGCGTCGCAAGAATTATCGGGCGACCAAGAAGGGGGAGAAGCTGCTGCGCGAGGGCCGCGAGAAGCTGCGCGAGTTGTTTCGCGAAGTCGTCGAGGAAGGTCCGTCCCACTGAAGGTCGCTGCAAACCACCCTGCTCCGCTCGCGGCACTCTCCGCCCGATGGCAAGTTGTTGACTGAAAACGACTTGCCATCCCCCAACATGATGAATGACCCGTGTTCGTCAACTCCGAAGCAGCATGATGCTCGGCCGGATGTGGCCGCCGTCTCAAACTCTGCCTCTCCCCTGCCCTGTCCAAGTGAAGAGAGTTCGTGACGCGATCATCGCTCACCGTAGCAGTTCAATCGCGGCCAGCCGGAGGGCGTCGATTCGCAGGAGCGCCGGTCCGTCGTACTCGGCCGTCCCCGCGTCGTCATCGTTCCGTTTGCGGACGGAACCGGACAGTTGGACATAGTGGTCGATGAATGTCTTCATCTGACTGGGCGACCAGCGGTGGCGCCGCTGCACCAGGATCAGGTATTCGATGAGTTGTTCCGCTTCGCGATAGGCTTTCAGGCGCGTCGAGTGACGAATCACCGTGTTTCCCTGGGCATCTTTGTCGAAGATGAACAGTCCAAGTTGATCGGCCTGCCGCAGCGCCTGTCCGGATTTGTCGACGGTCTGCCAGGGGACCAGGCCGGTCGCGCCATCTCGCCAGGCATCGAGAGCCCAGGCCTGCAACTGGCGGTTACTTTGGTGAACCGGATTCGAGGTGCCATAGACCCAGGCCCGCAAGCCATCCTGTTCCATGCGATCGGTGACCAGCCGACGATAATTTTGAAAGGCCGATGACGAGACAATCCACAGATCGCGACGTCCGGCAAGTTGTCCCCGGCAATACTCCGGACGAGAGATATCGATCCGGTAGTCGATGTGAACCTCGTCGGCCTCTTGTCGGCCCCGATCCGTCAGTTCTCCATAGTACTGGAGCGCGCGATAGTCCCAGAAGGCGGCCGGCTCATCGAGAATCCATGGGGCTTTCTGCATCTCGGCGAGCGAGCCCTTGTTGTTGAAGTACACCTGGAACCCGGTGTCGGTCCAGCCTTTGGACTTCGCGACTCGCGCGAAGTCGGCCAGCACGTTGACGTAGGTCTCGGCATACACCGGTTGGTCGGCAAACGCGCGATACGCGTCGAGATCGCCATTGAAGTAGGCCCGGCAGTTGAGCGGCCAACTCTCATGAAACGTGAGATAGAACCCCGGTGCCGGGATGGGACCGCGATGACCGTCTTGAAAGCAGGAACCATCGAGATACGGTCCGAACGCTTCCACGAAGTCCTCCCAAAAGGCCTGCTTCGCGCCCGGTTCAACGGCATCGTACCGCTTGTTGTCCATCCGCCGCCCGGAGCGCAGCCTCATGTCGAGGTTGCTCTTGCGAGCGCCAGGAGCAGCGGTGTTATGGGAGTAATGCAGAATGTTCGCATGCACTCGATGATCGTACGCCACTTGCTGAAGCGCGTAGTACGTGTCGACATGGTCCGGCAGCCCATAGCTGTTCATCTCGCACAGGAACGACGCCGTCCGTGGTAACCGGACAGGCAGTACGGCCAGCGCGATTGGAACCTCGCGACCATCGGAGACGATCAGCCTGCCGGTGTACTCACCGGCAGCGGCATCGAATGGAACATAGACATCGACAAAGACCGCCTCGTCCGTATCACTCGATAATAGAATCTTTTCCCGTAGCGGCAGGAGTGGATCGGGAATCTGTCGACCCTCCGCCGGAACATACACAGCGCGAAACCGGTCGACCCGACAGTTAAGCTGCTCCAGCCCGCACTCCAGCGAAACTTCTCCATTCCCCCGCAGGAGCACCTGGAATCCGACGACTTCGCCAGCGGCCGCTGTCAGGCGAAGGCGTTGGCCATCGAAGAGCGAATTGTGAGTGCGATAGTTTTCCGGCAATTCGCCCACTGGCTGGCCATTTCGATCGTACTTGTCGGTGATCGGAATGATGGATAGCCCCGGAACAGCGGGCGTGATCGCAAGCGGCAATGTCACTTTTGGTAACCGTGGTGACTCGACACTGAACAGGTTTCCCCGCACGGTTACCGGTTTCGCGGACTGCCCGGTTCGATTGAGCGTGAGGACCTGAACCGTGTGCATGCCGGGCTTTGCCACCGCATCGGGCAGATCACGGAGGAAGATCGTCTGTGCCTTGCCCGCGCCCACCAACGGGATGTTCTGTCGTCCCAAGGGTTGCCCATCGATGGCGACCTGATAGGCAAAGCCCTGTGCCGGGGACTTGAGGGTCAGTCGGGCGGAGTGGCCATCGACGGGCAGCAGCAGCAAATCCGTCGGCGGCAACGGAGCGGCATCGGATTGGTCATCAAACTCGACGGACAGATACGGCTGCTTGCCGGACTGCTCGCGCGAGAAGATCGACGGGTTGCGTCCGTAGTTGGCGTCGTGTTCGTGAATCGCGAGTCCGAACGCGACTCCCGACGCCATGGCATGGACCATGTCGGAGGGAATCTCCCAATGATACGCACCGTCCCGAGGGGCAGACGCGGTCTGGTGAACCAGCGTGAACGCGTTTCCGCCCGTCACTGCGGGGAATCGGGCGTCTGGATAGCCCCACCCGTCGATACCTTGAACTCCTGCCGTCAGCCCCGTGGATCGCATCTCCTCCCAGGGAGTCGCGATCGTGGATATCGACACTGCGGAAATCGTTTCCGCCGACGCGTGACAGACCAGTTCGGCCTTACGGATCGTCTTTCCGTGGACCGCGGACAAGTCGAAGCTCATCGCGACGATGTGCTGGTTCCCCTTGATCCGGATCCGTCCGCTCGATCCGGCATTCTCCGACCATTCCCCGTCCACCATGACGATGGAGTTGTCCTGGACAACCGGCAGTCGCACGGATTCTCCCCGGACCGTCGCGCTCCACGCGAGGATCAGGAGTCCGGCGCAAGTACATCTTGTCATCGTGAAGCTCGTTTCGGGGCAAGTGGTTGGGGCGCGCCAATTCGTTATTCTGTCATGTCGAACCGTCAAAACCCTCTGGACGTCCGAGCTGCTTTTGAATTTGTAGAGGTTTCCGAGCCGCCAACCGGGTTTTGACGGAGGTTCACAAATCCTAATCCAGGAAACTATCCAGACGCGATGCCGCCAGACACCGGAGTCCGCGAGTTTGCACATTCATCAGGTTGAGGGGAAGCATGTATTGCTGTCGTCGCGAGACTTGGTTCCGTGGTTAAGTTTCAAGTCGAAGGGACTCCGGTCGCGAGGCCGACAGCACTTCCCTCAAGCGGGTTTCCACGATCAATTGCGGGATGCGTTCTTGTTCGATACGCAGATTGTCGGCCGAGCAAATCTGGAACGCACGTGACTCATCCGGAGCGAGATTCGGGAGTTCCGCGCCTGTCCGTCCGTTGCCCGGTGCCCCGATTCGCTCCCGCCATTCCAGCAACGCTTCCTCACTCATCAGCAAGCTCTTCACATGGGGAAAGATCGTTCGCAGGCGTGACAGGATTTCGAATCCATTGACATCGAGATCGCCCCAATACCAGATGGGGATCCGCGACAGCCAGGGAATATGCCTCAAGTCGAGGACGCCATCACCAAGGCCGCCCATCGCGATCGCCCCCGTGATTCGCGGCAGCGTCAGCAGATTGACCTTGTTTTCGACGATCAACGCGCATTCGACAATCAAGGGCCGCGCCGCCAGCGAGTGCAATGGGAGCGCGCAATCGCTCCATGGCCAGTTCGCCTGCCGCTGAACTTCTTCGTCCAGGCACCGCACGAAAACCAGCGGTTCCACGTAACGCAGTCCAAATCGCCGATCGAAGTGCTCCTCATCGGCACGAATCGCATGAGGAGGCAGGACGAGATCCAGCCAGGCCCGCAGGATGCGGCGATTGCGCTGGATGAATTTCGTATCGACGGGCAGCGGCAACTCGCGGGCAAACCGATCGGGGCGCGGGTGAGCGATCAAGTAGTCAACAACATGCAGCAGTCCATCGAGTTCGGAAGCCGCATCGACCACGTTACTCCGGTGCGTCCGAATCCAGGGAACCAATTGCGGATAGCGCTCACGAATCCGTTCCACGGCAGCGGTGAATCGAGCGAATTCGTGTTCCTTGCCGATGAGCTTCAGCAGATCCCGCGGCGTTTCGAAGGTGATTTTCCGGGGAAACCGGTTCCGGCCATGCGTACGGGAGTTTCGCCCTTCCCACTCGATCGAATAGCCATACCCCAATTGCTCCTTCGATTGCGATCGCAAGCGGTGAATGGATTCGATCGCGACCGCCAGATTCGGGTCGACCGTTTTGTCGCAGGGAATCACCCTCGGAAAGAAGGCGATGTTATCCAGCCAGGCCGATTGAAACGCGGGATACAGGTTCGCGGCTTTCTGCCGTATCTCCTCCGGGCCGATCATGATTCCACCGACATGGCCAGTTGCCCGTCAGTTCCTTCGTGGCTCGCGAATTCCTCGAATTCCCGTGCCGTCATCTCGAAGATCGCCGACCGATCGTCTTTTTTCACGGCATGGAGGTAGCAGCCCACGTAGGGCTGCGTGACGCGGGCCTTGGCGTCGAGCGGAGCCACGATGAGCACCTGCAAACCAAACTGCTTGAACAACTCGAGCGCGTACTCGGCATGCCGGTCGTCGACCTTCGAGAACATCTCGTCGACCACCACGAAGTGAAATCGATCGCTGACCGGATGCTCGGGATCAAGGTCATACTGGTAAGCAATCGCCGCCACGAGAATGGTGAATGCCAGCTTCGCCTTCTCGCCGCCTGATTGTCCGCTGCTGTCCTGGTAAATCGAAACTGCCTTGTTCGTCTGACGATCAATCACCACGGCGACAAAGTCGAACCAGCGGCGAACGTCGGTGACCTTGTTGCGCCACGTCCGGTTTTCTTCGTCCCGCAGGCGAACGATCAGTTCCTTGATCCTGGTGAAGCGAGCCTCGTTGGCCTCGGCCGAGTCCTCGAAACTTCCCTCCACGCATTCCCGCAACCGGCCCTGAAAATCGGTGATGTCGGCATCCCGGATCTGACGCGGTTCCAGTTGAATGTGGGTTCCCGTCCGGTATTCCAGCTTCTTGAGCGAGTGGTTCAACAATTCGATCTTGTCCTCGATTTTGCGCCGCTCCTGTTCGAGCGCGCCGCGGAACAATCCGATTTCCTCGATGACCTTCTGATTGAGGCGATCCTTGAACCGTTGTTCATGACGGGGAAGATCGTCTTCCAGAATCCGCTGTCGGAATCCCAGAAAACTGGCGAGGTAGTCGACCGCTGCACGCAGGTCGGAGGATTCCTCGGGACAGGCGCGCAGGAATCTCGACATGGATTCCATCAGCCGGACCTGGATCGGCTCGACCTGCTTCCGCAGTTTGAGAACGCGCGCTCCCTGCTCGACGAGGAACCGGTCCTTGCGCTCGAACAGGTCGTCCGTCGAAAGTTGCGGCTCGGCGAACTCTGCGTCGAGTTCGAGAAACGACTGCCGATCGACAGCGAGGCTCCCGTCGTTGACTCGCTGCCGCAAATCCTTTTCGGCGTTCGCCACGAGCCGCTTAGCGTCGGCGAGCTGATTCTCCAGGACGCGCTGATCGCCGACGAGTTGATCGTTCACCGCGCGCAGCGCCGTCTCGTTCGTCTCCGCTTCGAGGAGCCGCTGCTTGAGCAATCGCAATTCGTCCGACTGTTCTTCGATCTCCCGGCGTTCGGCCTCCAACTGGCTGATTTCCTGCTCATGCGCGGCGAAGTCGATCTCGGCGAAACTCGTCACTCGCTGGACATCGGTAATTGCCGCAAGTCGGTCACGTACACGTGTCAATTCGGCATTGAGACTGTCGATGTTCGCCGTCAACACCGCATCTCGTTGCGAGAGCCGTTCGATTTCCGCGGCTATGCGCTGTTTCTTTTCGCGGTTGTCCCAGCCCAGGACGAAGTTCCGCGGGTCTGCAACCTGCTCGCGGTCGTCCTTTTCATGCCGCTGCCGGCCCGATTTGACGTGCCGTTGCGAGGTCATCGCCAGCCCGCGGTTTTCCTGGAATTCCTCGACCGTTTCGCAGCAAGCGTAATCGAATCGGTCGGCGAGTTCCGCCTTGAGCCACGGCAACAGGGCGTGCCCTTCGCGAAACTTCAGCTTGTGAATCAATGATCGCGGATCGGGCGCGCCCCGGTCCCGATTCAGGGCCGGCTCGCCGATGCGAAGATAGACCAACCGCTGGCCGCGCCCCTGCGCCGCCAGCCGCGTACGGTCGGCATGAGTCGCGACGAGGGAATAGTACTTGTCGGGAACCAGGAGACTGAGCGCGAAGTTGCGGAGCACTTTCTCGATCGACGCTTCCCAGTCCCGAGCGTGCGGATCGACTTGCATCAATTCCGCGGCGAACGGAAAGTCGCGCAGGGGCAGGCCCAATTCCTGGCAAACGGACTGTCGAAGCTGAACGCACCATTCGGGAATGTTCTCTCGCCGCCGATTGAGTCCCTCCAGTTCATCTCGCAGTGGCGCAAGCTGATGTCGGGCCTCAGCGCGTTCCAAGCCGAGCATCTCTAGCTCGACGTTCCTCTGATCGACTTCTGTCTGGAGTTTTGCTTGCAACGACGGGATGCGCGCCACGAGCGTGGAATAACTTAAGTCGTCGCCGATCTCGTCCGTCTCGCCGAGCCGATTCAGCGCCTCGCGGAAATGACCGAATGCTTTCCGTTTGTTCTCGGCATGGGCGCGCTCGACGGCGATCAAGTTGGGGATCTGCTTCAACCGGTCGCCGCCGGCGTTCTCGATTTCGTTGCGCAGCGACCTGGCTCGCTCCTGAACGGAGTGAATCTCCTCGGCGAGCATCTTTTTTCTCGCCGCGATCAGCCGAAGTTCCTCACCCTTCCGCGCGATCGCCGGCGCAAAGAGTTCAACAATCCGCTGCGAGAAATAGGCCGCCGCCGCAGTCTGCAAGCGTTCGGCTCTCTCCAGTGTTGCGGAGAATTGACGGTATTCCACCCCGATCCGTGCGACCGGCTCGAGCAAATCCCGCTGTTGCCGAACTCGCACGAGGCTATCGTGCGCTTCGCTGAGCTCCGTGAAATGCCCGAGGAGGCGGTCGACTTTTTCTCCCCAGTCATGGGGTTCCAGCATGTGATCGCGGATGAAGTCGTTCAGCCGCTGGATGTCCTTGACGGCGACCGTCTGGTTGAACACCTCCATCGCCTTCGGTTTCACGCGGGTTGTCTTACTGAACCAGCCTTCAAATTCCTGGAACGTCCGGGTCGCCCGCATTCCACGACCCTTCAGAACTTTGAGAATGCTCTCCGTCGACTCGAGTTGACCAAAGTCGCCTTGAATCGATCGTTCGTCATCGGCGTAGCAGTAGACCTTTTCGACGCTTTGATCGCCCGCGAGATACAGCACCTGCGCGACGGTGAAGAGAGTCCCAATGTCATCGTTGCGGAACGTGGCGAGAATGACCGCGTACTGCTCCCCTTTCGGCCGGAGGTACTTGATACGAATCCCCTGGCCGTCGTCATCGCTGCCTCGGTCATAAGCTCCCAGAAGATAAGAGCGTTCATCACGTTCCCGCTTTTTGGCTCCGGCGGCGACGTTAAAGTTTCTGACCCCTGGGCGGACCAGCAATGTCAGGATCGCATCGACCAGCGTCGACTTCCCCGACCCGTTCTGACCAATGAGCAACGTCGACTGCCCTTCGGGTCTGACGCTAAAGACGTGACCGTCGAATGTCCCCCAATTCCAGAGCTCGACCTTGTGGAGTCGAAAGCCTCTGGAGGGAGACCCGGAGAACGGTAATCGATTGCGGTGGTCCATGATCGCGGCCCCGATCGCATCAGCTTTGAAAGGTTCGTTCACATTTCCGTTGTCGGCACTTCGTTCCGGCCGCGGTTTGCAAGTGCCGATTGCAGTTGCCGCTGCAGGTGTTCAAGGTCTTCAGCGGTGAGGCGGGCCTTCAGAATACGGCGCACTTCCCAACTGGGCGGTTCCTGGGTGAATCGCCGCACGAAGCCGAGTTCGTCCAGCTTTCTCAACGCGGACTGCAAGTCTCGTTGCTGGCGAACTTCATCCCCCTGCCCCGAAAAGAATCCCTTCCATTGATCGAGCAGATCGGACTCCTCGACGACGCACCGGTCATCGCGAGTGTCCTCCTCCTCGAATCGCCGCAGGGCGTCGCGCAGGAGCACGCACAGGACCGTCTGCTCGAAGCTGAACCGTGTCGATCGAAACAGTTTCGGAATCGCTTCATATCCCGGAGGCAGTGTTTCCTCGGAGAATTGCTTCAAATACGCGAGGCCCTCCGATTCGTCGATGACGAGCTGCAATCCGAGTCGCGCGAAGTACTGCTCGATCTGCGAACTGTTCGCGAGCAACAAATGCCAGGGACGACCATCCTCCAGTTCGACGACGCCTTGCATCAGCCGCACGGCGGCAACGCTCCAGTCGCGAAATTCCGGGTAGTCACTTCGCATGACCGTTTCTCCTCTCGGGCACGAACGTCACTCGGGGAATCGTGACCACGATGGACGAGGCGGATGTCGACTCGGACGTCAGCACGACGGTCTCGGTGCCGCCCGGCTCGATCAGGTGCCCATCTTCCGCGGCGATCTGGATGTAGCCGATCACCTCGATCACGCCCGCCTCGGCCGGGTGAACCGTAAGCAGTTCGCCGAGCGTCGGAGCGTTCTCGATCGCGAGCATGTGGTGAATGCGATCACGCATTTCCTGCCAGTTGAGCCGCTTCATGCCAGCCAACTGCTGGAATGCCGTGCGTCGCTCGTCGGCGTCTGGCTCATAGCCGGAGAGATCGACCGACGCAAATCGCGGGGGCTCGACCCAGAACGTCCGCCGAAACGGCAGATCGATGGCCATTTGAAGATCCAGGCAGATTCCGATTTCCGTGGAGTCCGGAGCGCCGGCATAATCCGCCGCCAGCACCTGAATGTCCCGCAGCAGCTTCGCGATCCGCTGACGTTCGGCATGGGCACGCACGTCGAGCAGTCGACGTAGTGTCGCGGATAGCCGCTGATTGGTCCGCATGACCTTTTCGGCTTCCCTCTGAAGCAGCGTAATCATGTTACGGACGGAATCCAGCCCGTCCTGCTGCTGGGCGAGTTCAGGAATTCGACGGACCTCGCGAATGATTTTCTCGAGCCGCTCGGTCTGACTCGGGGAAAGAATGAGTCGGACGAACTCATAGAAGCTGACGCCCTGATCTTCCTGTTTCAGGAGGTCTTCCGCGTCCAGCGCGAATTCAAGAATCTTGCCCCGAGTCTGCTGGCCGCCGATTTGGCGCTGCTGAACCTGGGTGGTGATGTCGCGAAACGAGTCCTCGACCGCTCGAAAGTCGCCTTGCAGTTGGCGAAGCAGCGACACCGCTGTCGAGAAGCGCTCCCGAATCTGGGCCGGCTGATACTTGGCTATCTGGCCATCTTTTTCGATCTGCTCGATTTCGGCCTGCAGCTTGTCTCGCTCTTCGCGGAGATGGCTCAGGCGGGTTTCCGGATCATCGGAGGAACCGACGACGAGATCGGAAAGCGTTTCGATGACGAGTTTCAGGCGCGATTCCGTCCCCACGAACCCCAGATCCTGGTCGAGCACGCGATCCAGAAAGTTGAACACATCCTCGGTATGAGGGGTGAGTTGGTAGACCGGTTCATCGCGACCGGCCTCGAGGAAACGCTGCAGCCAGCGGGTGTCGCGGGAACACCAATCGCTGATGTAGGCGTCGGGCTTCCCACCGAGGACGTCGGGGTAGGTTTCCCGCAATTCCTCGAGATAGCCGATTAACCCGGCCAGCAGATCGGAATGGGGAATCGCGATCCGCCCGTTTTGCTTGAACTGCCGGTCCAGAAAATCAATAACGAATGGCGCGTTGCGAGCCCGAAGCAAGTGGAGCGCTGGCGAAGTCTCGAAATAGACGAGGAGTTTGCCAAGACGCATGAAGAAGCTTCCCGCTCATCGCCGTGGCGAGTCTCACTCCTTCAAAACGTGCCACCAACGCGCAAGGCCCGAAGAAACCAAGCGAATCGTATTACGGCTCCTATCATAGTTTCGCGCGTGCCGATCTCGCAATCCCCATCAATTCTCATTCTCCGGTTTGGGGGTGGTCGGCAGTTAGTGGTAAGCCATGAACTTCCGTCAAAACCCGGTTAGCGATTCGGAAACCCCTGCGAAGGAGATTTGTCTCGGCAGCATCCTGATTCAACCGGCCCTGGTATCGAGATCGTTGTTGCTCCGCGGTGGCGTTTGCACGGTCTGCAGGTTCTTGTCGACAATCGCCAGGAGAATCGACGCGAATGCGACAAAACGCACCACATAGAGATAGATGACCCAAGCGCTATTCGGGTCGAGAAAGGCGCGCGGCATCCGGCTGAAGCCAAACACGATGAACGCCAACGCGAAGAACAGAAACAGGCGATCTCGCGTCTGACGCCAGAATCGAAGAAAGATCGTCGCTGCCACCCAGTTGCACGCTGTAATCATTCCACACAGGAAAATCTCCACTTGCGCATTCTCCCGTGTCAGTGCGAGTCAATTTCCCACAACAGCCCATACAGCAGGGCCATCAGCCCGATCAACGGAACCAGCAGTCTGAACGCATTCAAATCGACGGTCGTGTATTCGTTGACGATCAGCACGAGGTTTTCCAGGGCGAGCGCGGCGAAACACACGCCCGACCATAACAGCAAACGAACGCGATTTCGTCGATAGCCTCGAATCAGCAGGCTGCTGCACAGAATCGCCGTAACGGCCGAGAGTGCAAAAACGGCGATTGCCATGTCAATTCCCCCGCAAGCGGAATGCATCAGCGAACGCTTGTGCCGACGACGATTTCCGAGCATAGACCAGGCGGATTAACGTGACTGGCCGTCGATCGTCCAGGTAGATCAGTTCTTGAACCATTTCGTCAAACTCGGCCGCGCGAGGGGCGTATCGATACGTCTCGGGAGGATCGCCCGCGACGGTAATCATGCCGTTCGCATTCAGCCGCTGGAGCTGCGCCAGGACTTTTTCCGTCGAAAGAATCGTGGCGGCTGCGACTTCGTGTACCCGCCAGTCGCGATTCGGTTCGCGAGCCAGGAGCAACAACACCCGCAAGAGATCGATCGACTCGACGTAAGCGTTGATGAAAGCGCAGACTGCAGTTGAAGGCTCGTTCAACGATCTGGCCTCAAGAGAGTCTCGATATTCTGCCAAGAATGGCAGGGATGCGGACATGAGTCAACCAATATGAGCCGCTCGAGGTCCGTGCCCGTGAGAATTTGCCGAGATTCGCCGCATCGCTTTCATCGCCGATGCGGACAAAAAACGAAAAAACAAATGCTGGTCGGGCGATCATATTCTATTCGGTGCTGACCGTCACCTGCTCGGAACGCAGGATTTCCCGCAGCGAATGCAGCCGTACTGGTTTGACGAGATGTAAATCGAAGCCGGCCTGTCGGGATCGAGCGGCATCTCGCGACTGGCTATAGCCAGTGGTGGCGATGAGCACGGCATTGCGGGTGCTGTCCGCCCGACGAAGGCGCGCGGCGACCTCGTACCCGTCGAGCCCCGGTAAACCAATGTCGAGAAACACCAGCTCCGGCGCCAAGGAGTTGGCCATTTCGACCGCGGCCAGACCGTCGTATGCGACTCGAACACGATGGCCGGCCCGCTGTAATAACGTGGCGAGGGTGTCCGCGGCATCCGCGTTGTCGTCGACTACGAGAATCTCCAGATGCCGCTGATTCTGGGAGTCGAGAAACATTTCCGCGGGCGGATCGGCTGTCGTCTCAACGGAGCCGCAGATGGGCAGGCTGACGTGAAAAGCCGATCCGTGACCAATCCCGCCACTTTCCGCGGCAACGCTTCCCTCGTGCATTTCAACCAATTTGCGGACCATGGTGAGGCCGATTCCCAATCCTCCCTGGGAACGATCGAGCGTTTGTTCGGCCTGCGTGAACAGATCGAAGACCGATTTGAGCATCTCCGGCGCGATGCCGATGCCGGAATCTCGGACAGACAGAATGCAGCGCGAACCTTCAACCTGAACACATAACTGAATCTGGCCGCCGTCGTCGGAGTACTTCGCCGCATTGTTGAGCAAGTTGGTGAGAACCTGCGTCATCCGCGCCAGATCGCCATGGATCCACACGGGATCGGTCGGCGCGGCGAGCAGCAGGTGGTGATTGCGAGATTCGATCAATGGCTGGCTGGCTTCTACCGCCTGATGGACCGCCCGCATGACGTCCATCACCTGAAAGTTCAGGCGAATTTTCCCGCTGGTGATGCGGGAGATATCGAGAAGATCGTCGACCAGTCGCACTAACTGGTTGGCCTGGCGATCGATGACGCTGCCGACCCATTGCAAATCGGCGCCATTCAGCGGATTGTGCCGCATGAGTTGCACGGCGTTACAGATCGGCGCCAACGGGTTGCGCAGCTCGTGCGCCAGCATGGAAAGGAAGTCGAGCTTCTGCCGGTCGGCTTTCAATATTTCTTCGTGCAAGACGGCATTGTCGAGCGCCATCGCGGCACGAGAACCCAATGCCACCGCCAAAGTGGCTTCGCTCTCGGTCAGCCCCCCATCGGCCTCCGCTCGCGCGATCGTCAGCACCGCGAACCTGCGACCACGGGCTTCCAATGGAATCGATAAATACGAGGTTCCCTCGTGATGGATGAGATCGGGAGCGCGCGGCCCTTCGGACTGGAGCTCTTGACGGAATGCGGCTTCGGAGACGAGTTGAAATCCCGCTGGCAAATCGGCACGCGATGTCAATTCGCGGAGTCTGGGCTCGGTCGCTGCCGTCCGTTCCGCGAAGAAGTACGTCTCCCCCGCGACGATGGAGGGAGCAATGCTCAAAAGACAGGTGTCCGCTAGAAACGGAACGGTCAACCGCACGAGATCCCTCGCCGTCGCGAGAAAATCCAGCGACCTTCCCAGCACCGCGCCCGCGTCCGCCAGAAACTTCAACTGGCGGTTGGCCTCTTCAGCCGCATCGCGCCGAGCTCGATCCTCGGCCTGCTGGGCGACTTGCCGCCGCATCTTGAACAGTTCGACGAACACCCGCACCTTGGCGCGCAAAATTTCGGGAACGATCGGCGTGGGCAAATAATCGACCGCTCCGCTGGCATACCCTTCCGCGGTGCGAACTTCGTCGGCAAATGCCGTTAGAAAAATGATCGGAGTGGTGCTGGAACGCCGATGTCCGCGGATCAGGCGGGCGGTCTCGAAGCCGCTCATGTCGGGCATGTTGACGTCGAGGAGGATCACCGCGAATTGATGATTCAACACCTGCTTGAGGGCCTGAGCCCCCGAGGAAACGAGCACCAGATTTTCACCCAGAGTCGACAGGACCGACTCGTAGACGAGCCGGTTCTCGGGCAGATCGTCCGCGATCAGAATCCGGGCCTGGTCGGTAGTGGGCGACATGTCGTCGGTTCCGCTCCGCAAGACAAGACGAGCCGGTACGGCCAAGGCGGTGTCGTTCGTCACGTTTTGTTCGCTCAAACGTAAGGCCATGCGTTCATTATCGCAAGCAGCTTGCCGCGAAGCTGAACAGTCGATCGCTTCCACCCCTCGGCTACCGACGCAGCCAAGCACGCAGGGCGGCCATCATTTGCGTCACATCGACCGGCTTCGACAGATAGTCCCACGCACCGGCTTCGATGCATTTTTCGCGATCGCCTTTCATCGCCTTGGCAGTCACGGCAATGATCGGCAGATTCTTATGCCGGCCGATTTTTCGGATTTCGCGCATGGTTTCCATCCCGTCCATTTCCGGCATCATGATATCCATCAGCACGATGTCGACATCATCCTGATCCTGCAGCAAGGCAATGGCATCCCGTCCGTTGTCGGCCGACACGACCGTCATGGCGTGTTCTTCGAGGACCGTCGACAGGGCGAAGATGTTGCGCATGTCGTCGTCGACGATCAGAACCTTCTTGCCTTGAAGATTCTGATTGGAGGCATGCAGGTCGCGCACCAGCTTCTGCCGCTCGCGCGGCAGTCGCGAGACGTTATCGTGCAGAAGAAGCGCGGCGAGATCGTGCAGCCGGTCCAGGCTCCGCGCCTGACGCACGACACCCTGCAACGGTCCGGCACTGAATTGATGATTCTCCTCGTGCTGTTGAGAGTACACAATCACGGGGATGCGCTGGCTTAACCCCTCGACTTCATCATCGTCCTTCTGAAGTTCCTTCCAGAGGTCGGGTGTTGGCGCCGTGGTAATCAGACAGTCGACTTTCCGCCCTCCCAGCAAACTGGCAATCGATTCCGTCTCCGCGGAAACGCTGAGGTTCACATTGTCGCCAGAAAGCGTCTCCTTCCAGGCATCATGTTGCGCGACGTCCGGCTCGTGAACAACAACCGTATGCGTTTTTCGAACGAGAAAGTCATTGACTCGCTCCAGCATCCGCTCGAGAGCGTGCCGATTCTGCAGCGGCTTCGCCAGGAAGAGATAGGCCCCCGCGGCAAACGCCCAGCCGCGAGACTCATCGGTAGACACGACGCAGACGGGAATATGACGCGTCGAGAGATCGTTCTTCAGACGGTCCAGAATTCGCCAGCCGTCGATATCCGGCAGGTTGATGTCGAGACTGATGGCGTGCGGTTTAAATTCGCGAACCATGGTCAACGCAGTCGCCCCCATCGACGTCACGAGCCCCTTGAATCCCATTTCGCGGGCCGTTTCCAGAAGGATTCGCGAGAAGGCTTGATCGTTTTCGACGATCAGCAGCACGCGATCGTTGGGAAGGATGTCGTTACGGTCATCTCCGACTTCGTTGGGGACTTCATTAAGTGACTGCTCGGGCGGCCAACCGGCAGGACGGTCACCCGCGGTGGCCCCGTCGTTGCCTGACGTCTTGTCAACTGCCGGCACAAAAGTGAATTCGCCGAGGGAGTGGGAGCGCGGGTCGATCCCGGAATCCGGAGTTCCTTGCCGCCGCTGCGTTTTGACCGAGGAAAAGGCAGCGGGCAGGTACAGAGTAAACGTGCTGCCCTGGCCGGGAATAGATGCGAGACGGATTTCCCCGCCGAGAAGACGAGACAGCTCGCGGCTGATCGCCAGCCCCAGACCGGTGCCGCCAAATCTGCGACTGGTCGAGCCGTCTGCCTGCTGGAACGCTTCGAAGATGATCTGTTGCTTATCGATTGGAATTCCGATTCCAGAATCGGTCACCGAGAAGGCGATGACCTCGGCCGCGCGGTTGAGGCTGTCGTTATCGTCACTCCACCCGAACGAGACGGTTTCCCCCGCCAGCGTCACGTGGCCCTGCTGCGTGAACTTGAACGCGTTCGACAGCAAATTCTTGATGATCTGCTGCAGTCGCTTGGCATCGGTATACAGCGTTTGCGGCAGGGTCTCGGCAAAGCGCACGTGGAAGCTGACATTCTTATTTTCGGCGATGTGTCGGAACGTCCGTTCGACATAAGCCTGCAAGTCATCGATTCTGAGCTCGCTGGCATCGACGACCACCGTTCCCGATTCAATTTTGGAGAGATCGAGAATGTCGTTGATCAGCATCAACAATTCGTTGCCGGATGAATGGATCGTCTTGGCGAACTCCATTTGCCGCGGCGACAGGTTGCCTTCGGAATTGTTACTGAGCTGATCGGACAAGATCAACAAACTGTTGAGCGGCGTCCGCAGTTCGTGCGACATGTTCGCGAGGAATTCGGATTTGTACTTCGACGTGAGCGCCAGTTGCTTGGCTTTATCCTCGAGCTCCTGACGGGCCTGTTCGACTTCGCTGTTCTTGCGTTCGACCTCCTCGTTCTGCTGGGCAAGCAATTGCGCCTTTTCTTGCAGTTCCTGGTTAGTCTGCTGCAATTGCTCTTGTCGCGATTGAAGTTGTTGAGCCAGCGATTGCGACTGCTGCAGCAAGCCTTCCGTCCGCATGTTCGCTTCGATTGTGTTCAGCACGATGCCGATCGATTCGGTTAACTGCTCCAGCAGGGCATGGTGCGTGGGATTGAACCCCTCGAAGGATGCGAGCTCCAGCACCCCCTTCACCTGACCTTCGAAGATCAAGGGCAACACCATCACGCTGCGGGGCGGCGCGGCCCCGAGTCCCGACGACACGCGTAGATAGGTGTCGGGCGGATTATCCAGAATGATTTTGCGACGTTCCAGCGCGCATTGGCCCAAAATCCCCTGCCCCAGCGCCACGCGCTGGCCAAGCGTTTGTTGTCCCTCCGAGGCATAACTTCCCAGCAGCGTCAGGCAGGGGCCTCCATCTTCCACCTGGTCGAGCACATAGAACTCCGCCTGCAGCGCGGACACGACCGGACACAGTTCGGACAGCACCATGCGGCCGACGTTGGCCAGGTCGCGCTGACCCTGCAACATGCGGCTGAACTTCGCCAGGTTGGTCTTCAACCAGTCCTGTTCGTTATTCTTCAGCGTCGTGTCCTTCAAATTGCGGATCATTTCGTTGATCGTGTCTTTCAGGGCCGCCATTTCCCCCTGAGCATCGAGCGCGATCGATCGCGTGAGATCGCCTTTCGTCACGGCCGTCGCCACTTCGGCGATCGCGCGCACCTGACGGGTCAGATTGTCGGCCAACTGGTTCACATTCTCCGTCAGTGCTTTCCACGTCCCGGCAGCCCCGGGCACCTTGGCTTGACCGCCCAATTGTCCTTCGACACCCACCTCGCGCGCCACTGTCGTCACTTGATCGGCGAACGTGGCGAGCGTGTCGATCATGCTGTTGATCGTGTCGGCCAACTCGGCGATTTCACCTTTGGCTTCCAGGGTCAGCTTGCGTTTCAATTCCCCGTTCGCCACGGACGTCACCACTTTGGCAATGCCGCGCACCTGGTCGGTGAGGTTGGCCGCCATCATGTTCACGCTGTCCGTGAGGTCTTTCCACGTCCCCGACACCCCTTCGACCTGAGCTTGCCCGCCGAGTTTCCCTTCCGTCCCCACCTCGCGGGCCACGCGCGTCACTTCCGCCGCGAACGAGCGCAATTGATCCACCATCGTATTAATGGTGTCCTTCAATTCCAGAATTTCCCCCTTCACGTCGACGGTGATCTTCTTCGAGAGGTCACCATTCGCGACAGCGGTCGTCACGTCCGCGATGTTGCGCACCTGGCTGGTCAGGTTCGACGCCATCGAGTTCACCGAATCGGTGAGGTCTTTCCACGTCCCGGCGACTCCTTGCACGTCGGCCTGTCCACCGAGCTTGCCTTCCGTCCCCACCTCGCGCGCCACTCGGGTCACTTCCGCCGCGAATGAACCCAACTGGTCCACCATCACGTTGATCGTGTTCTTCAGTTCGAGAATTTCGCCTTTCACATCGACGGTGATTTTGCGCGACAAGTCGCCGGCCGCGACGGCCTTCGTCACGTCGGCAATATTGCGAACCTGACCCGTCAAGTTACCCGCCATCGTATTCACGGAGTCGGTCAGGTCTTTCCACGTGCCCGCGACGTCGCGAACGTCGGCCTGGCCGCCGAGCTTACCTTCCGATCCCACTTCACGGGCCACGCGCGTCACTTCGGCGGCGAACGAGCGAAGCTGGTCCACCATGGTATTGATGGTGTTTTTGAGTTCGAGAATTTCGCCCTTCACGTCGACGGTGATCTTCTTGGACAAGTCCCCCGTCGCCACCGCTTTGGTCACGTCGGCGATGTTCCGCACCTGGCTGGTCAGGTTCGACGCCATGAAGTTCACGGAGTCGGTGAGATCCTTCCAAGTCCCGGCGACTCCTTTCACGTTGGCTTGACCGCCGAGTTTGCCGTCGGTTCCCACTTCGCGGGCCACGCGCGTCACTTCCGATGCAAACGAGCCGAGTTGGTCCACCATCGTGTTGATGGTGTCTTTCAACTCCAGAATTTCGCCGCGCACGTCGACGGTAATCTTCTTCGACAGGTCGCCGTTCGCGACGGCGGTCGTCACTTCGGCGATATTCCGCACCTGGCTGGTGAGATTCGATGCCATCGAGTTGACGTTGTCCGTCAGGTCTTTCCAGGTTCCGGCAACCCCGGGAACGTCGGCTTGTCCACCCAGCTTGCCTTCCGTCCCCACTTCGCGGGCCACGCGCGTCACTTCAGCCCCAAACGAACGCAACTGGTCGACCATCGTATTGATGGTGTTTTTCAGTTCCAGAATTTCGCCGCGCACGTCGACCGTGATCTTCTTGGAGAGGTCGCCGGCCGCCACGGCTTTTGTCACGTCAGCGATGTTTCGCACCTGACCGGTCAAGTTGCCGGCCATCATGTTCACGCTGTCGGTCAAATCCTTCCAAGTCCCCGCGACATCGCGTACGTCGGCCTGTCCCCCGAGTTTCCCTTCGGAGCCGACTTCTCGCGCGACGCGCGTCACTTCGGAAGCAAACGACGACAACTGATCGACCATCGTATTGATGGTGTTCTTCAGCTCTAGAATTTCGCCGCGGACGTCGACGGTAATCTTTTTCGAGAGGTCGCCATTCGCCACGGCTGTTGTCACGTCGGCAATGTTGCGGACCTGACTCGTGAGGTTCGAGGCCATGAAGTTCACCGAGTCGGTCAGATCCTTCCAGGTACCGCCAACACCCTTCACGTCGGCCTGCCCGCCAAGCTTGCCTTCCGAACCGACTTCACGGGCCACGCGGGTCACTTCCGCGGCAAATGAACGAAGCTGATCCACCATCGTATTAATGGTGTCCTTCAGTTCGAGGATTTCTCCCTTCACGTCGACGGTGATCTTTTTCGACAAGTCGCCATTCGCCACGGCCGTCGTGACGTCCGCGATGTTGCGCACCTGACTGGTGAGGTTCGACGCCATGAAGTTCACCGAATCCGTGAGATCCTTCCACGTTCCGGCGACCCCTTTCACTTCGGCCTGTCCACCCAGTTTCCCCTCGGTTCCCACTTCACGAGCGACGCGAGTCACTTCGGCCGCGAAAGACGACAACTGATCGACCATCGTATTGATCGTGTTCTTCAGCTCGAGAATTTCGCCTTTCACGTCGACAGTAATCTTCCGCGACAGATCGCCGTTGGCGACGGCGGTCGTCACGGCGGCAATATTGCGCACCTGAGCCGTGAGGTTACCGGCCATCGAGTTCACCGAGTCGGTGAGATCCTTCCACGTGCCAGAAACACCTTCCACCTGGGCCTGGCCGCCGAGCTTCCCTTCCGAACCGACTTCGCGAGCCACGCGGGTGACTTCCGACGCAAACGAGCGGAGCTGATCGACCATCGTGTTGATGGTGTCCTTCAGTTCCAGGAACTCACCTTTGACGTCGACGGTGATCTTTTTAGAGAGGTCGCCATTCGCGACGGCTGTCGTCACTTCGGCGATGTTGCGCACCTGGCCGGTGAGATTCCCGGCCATTGAGTTCACCGAGTCGGTGAGTTCGCGCCAGATCCCGTCAACGCCTTTTACCGCGGCTTGCCCGCCAAGTTTGCCTTCCGTCCCTACTTCACGGGCCACGCGGGTGACCTGGGCCGCGAACGCTCCGAGCTGATTGACCATCTTGTTGATGGTTTCCGCGGTGCGGAGGAATTCCCCTTGGAGCGGACTTCCATCGACCTCCAAAGCCATCGTGTGCGAGAGGTCGCCCTGTGCCACGGCACCGATTACGCGGGCAGTTTCCGTCGTAGGATGCACGAGGTCGTTGATGAGCTCATTGACCGAGTCGACCGACTCCGCCCAGAAGCCCCTCACATCCCCCACTGTCATCCGCTGTCCGAGCTTTCCCTCTTTGCCGACGCTACGCCGCAATCGCGAGAGCTCATCCGCCATCCGTTCGTTCTGTTCGACAACCTCATTGAACGCGTCAGCCACTCTCCCGGCTAAACCGGACCAGGCAATCGGCAAACGAATCTCTCGCTTTCCCTTCTTCAGGGCCACGAGAGCCAACAGCAGGTCGGTCATTTCAGTCTGATAGGTTTCTGCTGCTTCGATGGCTTGCATACGGAATGGCCTTCGAGATGCGTTGAAGAGTGTCGTAGCCCTTCGGTTCCACGGGTCATCGTAAAGAATTGCGATTGAGAACCGAAAGCAGCGGACAATGAGGCGTTCTTTTCAGTGAGCTACCAGAGTCGGCTTCGCTCGCGGAATTTCTGATTCCTACGGGATTTCCCGCACCAGCGTTTATTTGACACCAACTCTGACAAGAAACGAGCGATGGGGAAAGCGACAACCGCTCGCTCTGACCGAACCCTTTTTGCAGTCCCCCCCTGCTCCGGGTTTACGCCTCGTAGCGTCTCGAAACCGCTGGAGTGCCAAACTTCCTGTCGATCGAATAGGACGGGACGCTCTTTTTTGACAAGGAGTTGCCGCAATCGGAGCATCGCAAGAAACAGGCCGGGATGGGAGGTGAGGCCGGCGATACCCGCCCGCGGAAGATAATAGTCCGTCGGCTCTACCACGGCGGAAAGACGATGCACCTCGCGCCGGATGGACCGGAGGGAAAGGTTGGCCAATCTACATTCGCGGTGTCGCGAAAGGCATTGGACGATGCAACGTGATTGCGGACACCAGCTTGAGAGTGGCCTCGATGACGCATTGTCCGCGGCGACCCCAGCAATCCACCGCTCTGACGGAAATGAGTCATTGACCACCAAGGGTTCGGCCGATATCGTATATCGTAGATCAACGATTTTGAGGCGAGGTCATGGCGAAGCGAAAGCCCCAACTACCGTGCTGCGATGAGTCAAGCGTCATGCTTCCGGACGATGCGTCGGCCGAGCAGTTGGCGCAGTTGGCCTGGGCGGTGGCCCATCCCGCCCGCGTGCGAATCGTGCGACTGTTGATTAGCAGAACGGCGTGCGTGTGCGGGGAAATCGTCGACGAGTTGCCGTTGGCACAGTCGACCGTTTCGCAGCACCTCAAGATTCTGAAGGAGTCGGGTTTGATTCAGGGAGAAGTCGACGGCCCCAAGGTCTGTTACTGCATTAACCCTGGGAAACTCGAGGAACTCAAAACACTGATCGCCAGTCTGTGAGGGCGAGTTTTTTTGCCCACTGCAATCGTCCTTCGACGATCAACGATTTATGGAACGCCGGCATGAAAAACGAATCTCTTTTGTCCGTCGTCCAGAACCAGTACGGGGCCGTCGCTCGGAGTCACCTGTCGAATGAATCGGCCGCCGTGCGGTCAGTCGCCCAGGCTTTCGGCTATTCGGCCGAAGATCTCGCATCGTTACCTCCGCAAGCCAACATGGGCCTGTCATGTGGCAATCCGGTGGCGCTGGCCGGTTTGCGAGAGGGAGAAGTTGTTGTCGACCTCGGCTGTGGAGGCGGACTGGATGTCCTGCTGGCTGCGAAGCGTGTCGGGCCCACCGGCAAGGCCATCGGCATCGACATGACCCCCGACATGATCGCGCGGGCTAAAGCCGGAGCCGCGCAGGTGGGGGCCACGCATGTCGAGTTTCATCTGGCCCAGATCGACCAGTTGCCCCTGCCCGATGCGTCGGTCGACTGTGTCATCAGCAATTGCGTGATTAATCTTGTGCCCGATAAGTCGCGGGTCTTTCGCGAGATCCTGCGGGTGCTCAAGCCGGGCGGACGGCTAGTCGTCAGCGACATCGCATTGAAGCAACCCTTGCCGGAAGAAGTCGTCCACGATGTGCAGGCTTACGTGGGCTGCATTGCCGGAGCGATTCCGATCAGCGACTACGAACGACTGCTGCGCGAGGCGGGATTCGAGGCTGTCGTCGTGCAGGATACCGGAGCCAATCTGAATGCGTATGCCCAGGCGGGAGCCAGTGGTTGCTGTTCGTCAGGGCCATGTTGTTCCCCGGAGAACACAGCGCCGGAGTCTTCGCCCGTTCATGACGGCCTGGCGGAGGTGCTCCGGCAATTCGATGCCAACCAGTATGCCGCGAGCGTTCGCGTGCATGCTCTGAAGCCCAGCGATCACTTCATGCAGGAGCCCACCATGAAAACGATTCAAGTCTACGACAAGCCGATGTGTTGTTCGACGGGCATCTGCGGTCCGTCGGTCGATCCGGTCCTGCCCCGGTTCGCGGCAGATCTCGACTGGTTGAAGGAACAGGGCCATCACGTGGAGCGGTACAACCTGGCCCAGCAGCCGCAGGAGTTCATTCAGAACGCGACCGTGCATCAACTGCTCTCAACGGAGGGAACCGACTGCCTGCCGCTGATCCTGGTGGATGGTCGAGTTGTCAGCCGCAGTGGCTATCCGTCGCGGGAAATGCTGTCGCAATTGGCCAGTCCCGCGTTGTCCGTATTGGCCGCTGACTGTTGCGGCGGTCCGGCACAAACCACAGAGGGTGCCTGCTGCGCGAGGGACGAGCAAGCGAAAGTCACCACCGGTACTGGTTGCGGTTGCGCCGAAACCGACTGCTGTTGAAATGGAGGGTCATCATGAGATTCCTGGAACACCCCACGCGCAATCTCTTCTTCACCGGGAAAGGGGGCGTCGGCAAAACGTCCGTGGCCTGCGCCACAGCGGTGCGATTGGCCGATGCGGGCCAGCGAGTCTTGCTCGTCTCGACCGATCCGGCCTCGAACCTGGACGAGGTGCTCGGCGTGACGCTTGGGCATCACCCCACGCCGATTCCCGCCGTCCCTGGCTTGGCCGCCATGAACCTCGATCCCGAGCAGGTGGCGGCCGAGTATCGCGAGCGGATGGTGGGCCCCTACCGCGGGCTGCTCCCTCAAGAGGCCGTGGCCAGCATGGAAGAGCAGTTTTCTGGTTCCTGTACGCTGGAGATCGCCGCGTTCGACGAATTCTCCAAGCTGCTGAGTGACCCGGCCGCGACGGGCGACTATGACCATGTGATTTTTGACACGGCCCCTACGGGACACACCCTGCGACTGCTGACCCTGCCGTCAGCCTGGTCCGGGTTCATGGAAACGAACACGACCGGGACATCGTGTCTGGGGCCGCTCGCCGGTCTCCAGGCGCAGCAGGCGTTGTATCAGGAGACCGTCCGGGCGCTCGGCGACCCGCAGGTCACGACGCTGGTGTTGGTCACCCGTCCGGAAGTCACCGCGTTTCGCGAAGCCGCGCGAACCAGCGGCGAACTCGCGGGGTTGGGTGTCCAGAATCAGCATCTGGTCATCAACGGCGTCTTTCGAGCGGCGAATGGCGACGATCCGTTCGCCCTCGCATTGCAGCGCCGCGGCGAACTCGCGATGGACGACATCCCCGAGACAGTTCTTGATCTCCCGCGAACCGTGATCCCGCTCTCCCGCGCCGGAGTTCTGGGCTTACCGGCTCTGCGCGCGCTCGGCACCGATCGGGCGATTGCGAGCGAGACCGTGTTGACGGGCTCGGACGACCTGGTGCTGCCACCGACATTGGGACACTTGATCGACGAACTCGCCGCCCCCGGACATGGAGTCATTCTGGCGATGGGCAAAGGGGGCGTCGGAAAGACCACGGTCGCCGCCGCCGTGGCGGTGGCCCTGGCGGAACGGGGGTTCCGGGTCCATCTGTCGACGACCGATCCGGCAGCACACGTATCGGCAACAATTGATCGTGATGTCCTGCCGAATTTGACGGTGAGTCGGATTGATCCCGCCGGAGAAACCGCCCGCTATACCGAGCAGGTGATGCGGGAATCCGGGGGCAACCTCGATGCGTCCGGCAAAGCGCTCCTGGCCGAAGATTTGCGATCCCCCTGCACAGAAGAAATCGCGGTCTTCCGAGCCTTCGCCGAGGCGGTGGCGGAGGGGAGCGACCGGTTTGTCGTCCTCGATACCGCTCCGACCGGCCACACGATCCTGCTGCTGGACGCCGCGCTGGCTTACCATCGCGAGGTGACGCGCCAAGCCCAACAGATGCCGGAATCGGTCGAACGCCTGTTGCCTCGGCTGCGCGATGCCGCCTTCACCCGCGTGCTGGTCGTGACGTTGCCGGAAGCCACCCCAGTCCATGAGGCCGCCCAGCTTCAGCGGGATTTGCGCCGTGCCGAGATTGAGCCGTATGCGTGGATCATCAATCAGAGTCTGGCACCGCTGCCGGTGATCGACCCGGTGCTGAAGTCACGGCAGGTCGCCGAACGGACCTTCATTCGCGAAGTCGTCGGTGAGCACGCCGCCCGAGTCGCCCTCATCCCGTGGCAGCCGGAACCGCCGGTGGGACGTACCGGGCTGCGCCGACTGCTGGCGATGTATGAACACGCCTCGGCGAGACAGGATGTCAATTGGCAACTGTCGGGCGATGAAGTCGCGGAGGAATCCGCACCGCTATGACGACACGCCCGGTTGCATCGCTCGATAAACCTTCCCCAGCGACTCGACCTTGTCCCACTGCTGCGAGATGCCGCTCCAGTGGAAGACCATCACACCCGTCGCGGGGAGCCGCGTACCATAGTCCAGGATCTGCGGAACCTGCTCGGCGTCGACGGTTGGCCCCCAATCCGCGAGTTGCACGATCGGCCAGATCTTCTGCTTCTCGTCCGGCGTCCCCTTGAGATTCAGCAGCCTGCCGAGGCTTTGCGTCTGCCGAGCGATCCACTCCGGATCCTGCTGGTGCCCGAACCGTGCGTGGTAGGGCATGATGCTGAAGACGTCGATGAACTTTGCCTGGGCCGGCAGGTCGATCGCCAGCTTGTGACGAATCGCTCCGTCGAAGTCGTCGGACGACCACGGGCAGTGAAACGTCCCCAGGAGAGCCTTGGGGCGAACGGCATCGACAATCTCGCGGTACTCGCAGACCCAGTCCGTGAAAACATCGCAGCGGAACTGGGTCCAGGCGTCGCGATGGGTTCCGAGCAGCAGCTTCGCCGCTTCGGAAACATCGGCAGGGAGCTTGATGCCCGTTTGCTTGGTGAATTGCTCTAATGCGACCGGGGAAAAATCGGTGTCGGGCATTGCCGGTTCGTCCCGCTCCCAACTGGCGTGGGCATGATGGTAGTCGAGCCAGATGCCGTCGATGTTGAACGTCTCCAGCACTCGGCGAAACTCATCCATCCGGTTTTTGCGGTAGCCAACGTGAAACGGGCTCACGCCCTGCCAGTCGTGCGGTGGCGGAGAAGGCCGGCCATCGGTGCCGATCGGGGCGGCGTCTGGATGGTCCTTCAGATAGCCCGCGAAGTGCATCGAGTTGAATTCGGCGAAGACCTTCAACCCCAGCGTGTGGCAGCGGTCGATTTCGTCCTGCTTGAGTCCGCCCGATCCCACCCAGATGGCGTTGATTCCATAGTCGGCCGGAGTGCGGCCTCGGTCGAAGATTGCGTTCGGGAATCCGCCGTAAATGCCGCGAGTCTTCACCCCCGGCCGGGACTCGATCTTCGGCGCTGGAGCGGATGCCGCCGCCACGGGCTGCGAGGTCACTGAAGTCAGCCCCCCGGCGGCAATCAAACCCGCCGCACACTGTTTGAGAGCCACTCGACGGGAACACCCGACCGGTGGCGATGATTCGGAAACACGATCTGTCATGAGCCTGGCCCTCCTCTTTCGTTCAGAGAATGTTACCCTGGCCAGCCTTGGTGGAAATGCACCAGGAGAGATGAGAGTCTTCGAGCCGATGGATCACGACTCGCTGGACCTTCCCTTCGCCTACGACTTAGGGAACTCCTCCACTCCAGCCGTACAGCGTTTCCCAACCCAAACTCTCACAACCCCTGGTACCGAAAATGGGGGCAGGCCAGTTCGACCTGACATACCTTACGTAACCCAATGTGCGGAGACTCGTTCGTAACTGGTTCGCGCATCGGAAGACAAGTATTTACAGAGCGAGCTCCGTACGGGGGGCGGCCGCTTTTTGAAGTTGGCTTGCGAGTCGCCGCCAGCCGACAGCACCGTACGTCTTATTAAGAGCCTCGTACATCCCTGCAACTTCTTCACACTCGTCCGGCGTTGGAGCTCGTACACCCAAGTCCCGTGAGAGATTCCACAAACGAAGTTCGCTACGGGCCAACTTGTATTCATCTTCTCGAACTGACTGGGCTTCGTCATTGCGACCTAAACGCCGCAAGAGCTTCCCCCGACGTGCAATTTCGCTTCTTCCCAAGACGCGAATGGCGGCGGCTTGGTCTTGCGACTGCAGTGCATTCAGATCGTCTTCGCAAGCCTCCTCAATGCGGCTCCTGATTGTCCAATATTCGAACTTCTGATGGTCGTTGCCGCCTTCAACGACAGCCTGGTCGCCGGCGCGAAAAACCCGCTCTGCTTCCTCGAAAGTACCGGCATCCAGGAGAAACTGGCAAACGACGGCTCGGAATCGCCAATCGTGAGATTGTTGCTGTAAGGCAGCGACCAAATGGCCTTCCGCCTCGACGAGGTGCCCGGCATCCGATTCGCATTGTCCCAGGGCCAGCCGCACGGATGGTTGCTGCTGGTCTTTCCGAAACGCCTCTTGCAACGTAGGCAGACATTCGGCCGGGGTCGGCGGATGGAACTCCGCCGTCATTAAATCCCGCAAAATGAGCAGCCGATCATCAGGTCTTAGCTCGGCGTTGGCCCGGTTCTGCAGGAACTGCTCAAGAATCGCGACAGCCTCTTCCTTACGGAGTTCCGCAAGCAAGAGGCCGCTCAACATCCGGGCTGCCATCAACGAGCCAGCGTCTTTTTCGATCAGGGCCCCTAATACGGCTTCCGCGCGTTCCAATTGGCGATCAGCAATGAGCGCGGCAGCAAGAGGGATTTGCGATTCGTCGTGGGCTGTCACATTTGGTGGAATTCGCTCAAGATAGGCGATGGCCTCTGGCCATTTCTGCTGTTGAGCATAACTGAATCCAACAAGCTGCAGAGCTTTTGGATGACTGGGGTTGAACCGGAGCGTATCTTGCAACTCGTCCCGGGCTCGCCGCACTTCACCCCGCTGCAGAAAAGTGGCAGCGCGTACCACGGCCTGCTCTGCGTTTCGGCGCAAGGCCATCGTCACGACGAGATAGCCGAGTCCCGCGAGAAATAGCGCCACAACGCCGATCACGAGCAGCCTAGGGCGACGCATGAGAACCTGTTCCGGAAACACCCGTTCCTTGAACCAAATAGACCTTTCCCGACTGAACACTCACGTCCTTCCACTCTTCCAAACTCCCTCCAGGCCAATGGACCTGGACAGCTTCAATCCGATCATCATGACCACCGTACGCGAACAAGACCTGGGGATCAAAACTGGCCTGAAAGCTTCCCCCTGACGGCACCGTCGCGACGTATCGCTGCCCCTCGTCGATCAAGGCGACGGTTGCTCCTAGCGGTTGTCGAGACGCACGAAGGCCGATCAGTTCCAGTCTCACACTCTTTTTCTTGGCTCGTCGTGAATCGTTCCGCAAGATCGCCGGTACGGCTCCCAGATGAGTAACGACCAGGTCGCTGTCACCGTCGTGGTCCAGGTCTCCGATAGCCGCGGATCGGCCGAGCCAGCGCCTGGTGAAATACTCTCCCGAGGATGCCGAGACATCCGTGAATCGAGTCCCCTTTTGATTCGCCAGCAATTGCGGAGTCATTTCGTATTCATAACCCGAGCCGAGAGAAGTCAGATCCCAGATGTGTCCGTTCGCGACGAACATGTCGGGCCATGAATCCATGTCGAAATCCGCGAGAATGATCCCGAATCCCAGGGGCGATCGGGACTTCAGATCGAGGCCCATCGGCGTATTAACCGCCTCGAAGCCGCCGTAGCTCATGTTGGCGTAGACATCGTTGAGTTGATTGCGAAAATTCGTCACGCATAGATCGAGACGCCCGTTGCGATCAATATCCGCGCATCCCACGCCCATTCCGGCACCCACGACGCCGTCATTGCTGACCGCTACTCCCTGAGCGGCCGCCACTTCCTCGAACCGCATGCTGCCGAGGTTTCGAAAGAGAAAGTTTGGCGTCGTATCGTTCACAACATAGACATCCGGCCACCCGTCTCCATCTAAGTCGGCAATCGTTAAGGCCATTCCTTTCCCGTCGGCACGGGCGATTCCGGCCGACATCCCCGTCTCTTCGAACCGACCATCGCCGAGATTTCGGTAGAGTGCATCGGGCTGTCCGGGTCGTTCCATAGGGCTGCAGACCGTGTTAATCTCCGGGTGATCCGCAGGATGGCAAAGCGGCTCTGTCGGCGACCACTCGACATAGTTGACGACGTAAATGTCGAGAAAGCCATCGCCGTCCAAATCGCTCATCGCGGCGCTAGTGCCCCACGACTCGCAGTCCACGCCAGCGGATTCAGTGACCTCCGAAAATGTCCCGTCACCGTTGTTATGCCAAAGGCGATCACGGCCGTAGCAGGCCACGAATAGGTCCATGAATCCATCGTTATCGTAGTCGCCCGCTGCCGTCCCCATTCCGAAGTTATGCGCTTTCAAACCGGCGGCGATCGTCACATCTTCGTAGCGGAAGTCTCCACGAGCACGGAACAATCGATTGGAGGCATTGAGCTCATTCGAGGGATTTTCGAAGACGGAACCATTCACGAAATAAAGATCGATCTGTTCGTCGCGATCAAAATCGACCAGCGCGACTCCTCCGCCATTCTGGTCTGTCATGTAGGCTTGCGGAGTCGGGGAACCGTAATACGTAAAATCGACTCCGGATTCCGCGGTCATTGTCGTAAAGCGAATCCCGCCGACCGTCTGGGAGTTTGCTTCACGGCTCGCCGCTGAGCGTGGAATGTCCACAGCGCCGGAATTGGGCTCCAACCGTGAAGACGATTTGTCGGGCCGCCATGGAAGCGCGATGATGGCCGCGCCCGCAAGCAACAAGAGAACGAGGATCGTCAAGGTCGTTGATCGACGGGCCATCTCGGCTTTACTCCGGTTGCGCGACGGGCCGCCCGGGCCCGAAAGACCGGTTTAAGTCCTGGATGAGCACCGCCTGCCGAATTCGCCGCCAACCGACTGCCTGGGAAGGCTCGCCAAGCACTTCGAGCGCTTCGGCAATTTCCTGGCAGTCATCCGGAACGGGACGGTCTCGATCCAAGTCATTCGAAAGCTTTAACAGTCTTTTGCGGACTTCTGCAAGCTCGACCGCATGTTGCGACAGAGCTGCCGCCTCCGATTGTTTTCCCATCTTTCGGAGCAACGCCGCCTGCTTGAGGAGATAACGTTCATCGCGCGGGCGTATCGCCAGAGCCTGGGCAATATGCCTCAAGGCCGATTCATCGTCATGGCTCTGCTCGGCAGCAAGGCTACGCAGCCACCAGTAATGATCACTCCGCGCTATCTCGGGATTGTTCGACGAGAGTTCGTCAGATTCGAGTAATGCTTTCGCGGTGGCGAGGTCACCGAATTCAAGTGCAAACTCGGCTCTGGTCAGCAGCGTCTGACGATCCTTCGGCCGTAACTCGACGGCGGCCTCGAACCACTCCTCCGCCTTGTCCGTCATCCCCATGAGTCCGTAGGCCCGAGCCAGCGCGAGAACGACTGGTCCCTGACGCGGATACTTTTTATTCACGGTCTCCAGGAACTGCACACGTTGATGGGACGATGCCTGTTTTACTTGCAGTTCCAAGAGATCGGGCAAAACGGACAGATCATCGGGAAACCGTTGCCAGCGATTCTCTAACAGGCCAATGGCCTCACGCTGTCGAAGTTCCTGCAGAAAAAGGCGCACGAGTCGATCCAAGGGTTCCCGCGATCGCGGGAACCGACGGATGACTCGCGCCAAAACCTCTTCCGCGCGCTCGAGGTCGCCATCGACGATCAGAGTTGCGGCAAGAGCCACACCGCCTTGTTCAAATTCATCGCTGTTCTCAGAAATCCGACTGAGAACAGCGATTGCCTCCGGAAATCGACGGTCTGCGTTGAAACTGACGCCGGTGACAAGAAGTGCGCGATCGTTCTTCGGATCAAAAAAAAGCAGTCGCTGGAGCAACTCTCGGGCACGGGCATTTTCCCCTCGACCGAGAGCACGCTCCGCCTGCTGCACGGAAGTCGGCGCTGCCGCCAGAACGTGCCACCGAACAAACGACAGTCCGACCATCAACAACAGAACTGAGCCAACTATGGCGATCGCCAGCCATACAGAAGTTGGCAGCCGTCGCAAAAACGAGACTCGGAAACGATGCCCCGACTCGACAACGGAACAACTCCTGGCTATTCCAGCGCTGGATCGAGTGAAATCCCGTTTCTCCCCCATTTTTCAAGCAAGTCGTATCAAACCGTTAGCGACAGGTAACCCGCACATCAATGAGATGTGCGACTACTTCGTGAGCGGCTGAGGTGGTACATACTTCGGCGGGGCGGCAGCGTTCGGGTCTGGCGGGACTTCGGCACCTTTTTCCTGCGCGCCTCCGCCGCAACCCAGAAATACCGACAGACAGACGATCGCGAAAGATCCAAACACAACCTGCCGAGTTACCCGACAGAGAATCTGAAACCCTGACCTTTGCACTGTTGCTTCTCCGCTGCATAAATCTGAAATGGTCGCTGGCCAATGCAATGTGCAGTTGGACGACATGATAGTCAAACGAGAGCAGAAGATTCAGCAAATACAACGCCAACGTCCGATTCGTTTGACGTTGGCGTTGCATGAAAAATTCACTGCGCGAAAGCGATATGGCCTAGAAATCCCCAGGGGGAATTCCGTCCGCGGTGAATTGCAGAAACGCGTAGAGGTAACG
>JAHBXV010000051.1 GCA_019636285.1 Planctomycetaceae bacterium | reverse complement strand
GTAGTGCCCCTTTTCGTATTCGAAGCCCGACACGATCTCATCCGGTGGCACTTCACCGTGAATCGGGCAGGTCTTCACATACTTGATGCGGCTGTGACATTTCTCGTGGAGCGGGTTCAGGCTGACGCCATGCGAACTGCAGGCATTGACGGCGGGATAGCTCTTCACGGGGATGGAGACGAGCGAAAGGCGCAAATAGCCTTTCCAGCTGAATCGACCGGGCATGATGTTCACCTCGGAAGGTAGACATGCGATACCTTTCCTGGTGACAGGATGATTGACTTCCTTGGAAATGACATCGAGGCCGCAAACCGGATGTTGATTCGAAACCGCAGGGAGTTCTGGGAGTTTTCCGAGCACCAACGATTCCCTCGACGGCCGTACTGCCAAACTGCATGCCCGCTGCTCACTTCCCAGCCGCCTTTCCGAGTACTGTATAGACAGAGCACCGTGAGGGAGCGGGAACGGCGGGTGTACTGGGCTCCAGGAATGCCGGGAACACGGCATGTGCACACGCGCACAGAATGGATACGAAGTTGCGAGTGGGCCGCTGTGGGGAGACGGAGGATTGATGGTGGACGAACTTCTGAGCGAGAATCACTCTTCGTGTTGGAACATGAAGGCGATTGTTCGCTGCGAACGGCAGATCGTTAATGACAGCAGCGGGGCTTCTGAGGGCTGATTTCTATGTCGCAGTCGAGTGGGCAGAGCATTGTCCGTGAGAGACTCGTTACCCGCGATGCAAAAGTCAGGCCCGCCGGGCTAGCCAGCTTTCTGTCATTCTCGGAGCGTTGATGATGCAGTCTCGACGTTCTGGACTTTCCTGGATGGTCGCCCTTGTCTCCTGCGCCGTGTTAGTCGGCGTGCAGCGACTGCTTCCGGTACCGCTGAGTGGAATACTGACTTCGCTGGTTTTCATCTGCGCGGTCGTGGGAGCAACCACGCTCGGCGGCTGGAAGTCCGGGCTGGGCACGACTGTCCTCACGTTGGCTTCGGCCGTGATCCTGTTCTCGCCACCCTATTACGTGCGAGCAAGTCGCGACCCGCTCGAGTTGATCCGGCTGTCGGCTTACGCACTCATCGGGCTGATTCTGACGGTCGTTTGCCACGCACTCAAAAGAGCCTGGGACCAAAATGAAGAACGCAGATTGCATCTTGAACTTGAAGCGTCGGAACGACGGCGTGCCCAGCGAGCCGAAGAAGAGAGCGAACAGAGATTTTCGCGCTTTATGCAGCAACTACCCGGTTTGGCCTGGATCAAAGATCTAGAGGGCCGTTACGTGTTTCTGAATGACGCGGCTGAAAGAGCCTTTCAACGTCCCAGGACCGAACTCATCGGCAGAACCGATTCCGAAATCTTCGATGCTGAAACGGCACAGCAATTTCGCGAGAACGATGAGCGTGCGCTGGCAAGCAGTTCCGGTATCCAGATCCTTGAAACGCTTCGTGACGCGGAAGGGGTACTGCGGCAGTCTCTTGTGAGCAAATTTTCGATTGTGGGAGCCGCGGCAGAGGACACCTTGGTTTGTGGGATGGCGATCGACATCACCGAGCGGATGCAGTTTGAACAGCAACTCCGGCGGCACAAGGAGAGACTCGAGCTGGCCCAGATCGCGGCAGGGATCGGCACCTTTGAGTGGAACATCCAGTCGGGCCAAGTCGAATGGTCGGAAACGATGTTCGATCTTTATGGCGTGCACTCCTCCGGGTTCAGTGGAAAGCACGAAGACTGGCTAGCTTTTGTTCACCCGGATGATCGGGAACGCACGACGCAACTCACGAGACAAGCAATATCCGACCATCGGCCCTTTGACTTCGAGTTTCGAATCACGCGCCCTGACGGCCGGGTCAGGTGGATCTCTGCCTTCGGGAGAACCCACCACGGCCAGACGGGGCAGCCCACCGCGATGGTCGGCGTGAATATCGACGTGACGGAACGGCGGGAAGTCGAACAGAGGCTGAGGGATGCGGACCGGCGGAAAGATGAGTTTCTAGCCATTCTCGCACATGAACTGCGAAATCCACTGGCTCCGCTCCGTAGCGGTCTGGATGTATTGGGGATGACGCCGGGATTAAATCCGGACGTGCAATCCATTCGCGAGATGATGGATCGACAGCTGACCCATATGGTTCGACTGATCGACGACCTGCTCGATGTCTCGCGAATCGCCCGGAACAAATTGGAACTGAAGCGAGAGCCGATTGTCCTCCAGGACGTCATTAACAGCGCGGTCGAGATCGTACATCCCGCAATTCAGGAAAGGGGACATAGACTGGAAATCGATCTGCCTGGGACACCAATCTCCATTGACGGCGACTTCACGCGGCTGACTCAGGTTTTCGGGAATCTGCTCAACAACAGCGCCAAGTATACTCCGCATGGTGGCGTCATCAAGGTGGCTGCAATCGCTGACGACAATCAGGTGTCCGTCACGATCCACGACAATGGAATTGGAATTCCTGCGGAATCACTTGCTGGCATCTTTGGGATGTTCAGCCAGGTCGACAAGTCCCTCGGACGGACGTCAGGTGGACTTGGGATTGGTCTTGCGCTTGTTAAGGCGCTGGTGGAAATGCACGGTGGAACCGTGGCGGCCCGAAGCGCTGGGCGAGCATTAGGCAGCGAATTTCAGGTCACGTTACCGTGCCAGCGTTTCAAACCTCCGGCACCTCGCTCCCCAAAGCGTGCTCCTCGAGACGACGTGACGGAGTCGCGGAAAGTCCTCGTTGCCGACGATAACGGCGATGCCGGCAAAACACTGGCTCTGGCATTGAAACTCAATGGATTTGAAACACGGACGGCGAGTGACGGCCTCGAGGCGTTGGCGATCGCGGAGTCATTTCGCCCCGATGTTGTTCTGCTGGATATTGGAATGCCAAAACTGGACGGGTATTCCACCGCGGAGAAATTGCGGGCGACCCCGTGGGGACGGAGCGCGCGGCTGATCGCGGTTACTGGATGGGGCCAGGAACAGGATCGGGAGCGATCGCGGATTGCGGGCTTTGACGATCACCTCGTCAAACCTGTGGAGACCAATATTTTATTGGATATGCTAGGTCGATTATAGCGCTAGCGATTTGTAGTGCCGGGTGAAACAGCGAAATTCAACGGAAAAGGAAGTGGATTTATGACGTGTGGCTGCTCCGGCGATGGTCCCGCCTCAGTCGCAACCGTATGATGGGTTCGGTTGTACCTTCTGCCCGTGCCCGTGGAGCAACACGATCGTGCCTATTGACCAGCAGCGATTCGTCCCGACCGGCGTGCCGGGTTTGGACCACGTTCTGATGGGCGGCTTCCTACGCGAGGGTTTCTATCTGGTGCAGGGGGATCCAGGCTCTGGAAAAACGACCTTGGCACTGCAGTATACATTTGGTCGGCGAAACGCGGGCGAAAACTGTCTCTACATCACGCTCACGGAGTCACCTGCCGATTTGGAGAACACTTGCCGTTCTCATGGTTGGAGTCTCGAAGGAGTCGAAGTCTGCGACCTGACGCGGTCGGCAGCGAACCTTGCCGGCGAATCGGAAGCGTCGGTCTTTCATCCCTCGGAGACCGAACTCGGCGAGACGACCCGGGCTGTCCTGGCTGCTGTCGAGTCGGTCAACCCGGCCCACGTCGTCTTCGATGGTCTGTCCGAGATGCGACTGCTGTCTGGTAACCCGCTCATTTATCGACGCCAGCTTCTTGCCCTCAAGGACTTCTTCGCTCAGCGCAAGGTCACCGTACTGCTTCTGGACGATCGCTCGTCGGCCTTCGCTGATATCCAGCCCGAAAGTCTCGTCGGCGGTAATGTCGTGCTTGAGCGAACGCTCCCGGAGTACGGGCGGGCCCGGAGACGGATGTACACCACGAAAGTTCGCGGCTCGGACTTCCGGGAGGGCTACCACGACTACGAGATCGTTCATGGCGGGGTGATCGTCCATCCCCGGCTGGTCGCGGCCGAGCACCATGAGAAGTTCGAGCGAGGCTGCCTCTCCAGCGGCGTACCCAACCTGGACGTCATGCTTGCAGGGGGGCTGTCCACGGGCTCGACGACGCTGCTGCTTGGGCCGGCGGGCGTCGGAAAATCGACCATTGCGATGCAGTTCGCGGTTGCTGCGATGAGAAACGGCCAGAAAGCCGCGTCTTACGTCTTCGACGAGGTGCTCGATACGCTCATCGATCGAACTGAAAAGCTCTGTCCCGGCGACAGGAATGTCCGAGACTTCATGCATGCCGGGTTGCTGCACGCTCAGCAAGTCGATCCGGCGGAAATGTCTCCGGGGGCCTTCGCCCACGAGGTCCGCCGCGCGGTCGACGAAGGCGCCAAGGTCGTGGTCATCGACAGTTTGAACGGCTATATGAATTCGATGCCCGAGGAGCGTTTTCTCACCACCCATCTTCATGAGCTGTTCGCCTATCTCAATCAGAAGGGTGTGGTCACCATCATGGTCGTCGCGCAGCACGGCATGATCAGCGGCATGAGTAGCGGGGGCGATGTGGACGTCAGCTATTTGGCCGACACTGTCCTTCTGTTCCGCTACTTTGAGAATCGTGGCGAAATCTTGCAGGCGTTGAGTGTATTCAAGAAGCGAACCGGCTCGCACGAACGCACCCTGCGTCAGTTGATCATCTCTGAGAACGGTGTGGTCGTCGGAGAGCCTCTACGAGAGTTTCGCGGCGTGATGACAGGCGTCCCGGTGTTCGAAGGGGGGAGGGCGATGCTGCGGGACGGGGAAAAGGGATAATGGACGACCGGATTCTCGTCTTGATGCCGACGTCAAAGGACGGACAGCGGATGCGGCAAGCGCTGGAACTGGCCGGCTTGGAAGCTCTCATTGTCAAAGACATCCATGAGCTCTGTCGGGAAATTCCGCTCGGCGCGGGCGCGGTACTGTTGACCGAAGCGGCGGCGATGGCCGGTTGCCTCCAAGACGCGTTGCGCAGCCAACCGCCCTGGTCAGACTTGCCGCTGGTGGTCCTGGCGCATCAGGAAAGCGACGGCCGCGGCCTGCGCGAGTCGATGAACGCAACGCTTGTGGAACGCCCCGTCAAAGTTCGCTCGCTCCTGAGTGTTATCCGGGCGGCACTCCGGTCTCGCCGGCATCAGTACGCGGTTCGCGATCACTTGGAAACGATCCGGCAAGAACGAGAGCGTTACCGGGTCACATTGTCGAGTATCGGCGACGCGGTGATCGCGGTTGATGCTGGCGGACACGTGAGCTTTATGAACCGCGTGGCGGAGTCGATGACGGGCTGGCCGCAGGCCGAGGCCGTGGGACGTCCCTTGGAGGACACTTTCCGCATCATCAATGAAGACACTCGCGAGCCTGCGGACAATCCGGCCTTGCGTGTGCTGCGTGAGGGAGCCGCATTCGCAATTGACAACCGCACCGTCTTGATTGCGCGAGACGGAATAGAACGGCCGATCGACGACAACGCGGCGCCGATTCGAGAAGGCGAGCGACATTTCGGGGCAGTTCTCGTTTTCCGTGATGTCAGCGAGCGGAAACGCGCGGAAGAAGACCGGGCCAGGCTGGCGGCTATCGTGGAGTCTTCCGACGATGCGATCATTGGCAATACCCTAGACGGCATCATCCAGTCATGGAATGCGGGAGCGGAGCGACTATTCGGATACCTGGCTGGCGAAGCGATCGGCCAACCCATCACCTTCATCATTCCGCCCGAGCGGCATGACGAAGAGCGGTCGATCCTGGCTCGTCTCAGCACGGGGGAGCGGATCGAGCACTTTGAAACCGTGCGTGCGACGAAGGATGGGCGGCTCATCGACATTTCCCTGACGGCATCGCCGATCCGCAATGCAGCCGGCCAGGTGATCGGTGCCTCGAAGGTCGCCCGTGACATTACCGAGAAAAAGCGGGCTGATGCCGATCGGGCGCGGCTGACGGAATCGCTCGCGCTGGCAATCTCCGCTGGTGACTTAGGGACATGGCAATGGGATCCAATCACGGATCAGATCACGATCTCCGATCGAGCAGCGGAAATTTACGGAGTTCCGGCCGGCACGCATGTCCGTGAAGAGATGCGAGTGCTGATTCGCGCTGACTACCGAGACCGCGCGCGCCAGGAAGCGGCGCGTTCCGTCGCCGAAAGAACCGACTACGACCTTGAATATCCCTTGAAATCCGGACGTTGGGTCGCGGCGCGGGGACGCGGAGAATACGACGAGACGGGAACTCTGCTGCGGATGCTGGGAGTCGTGGCGGACGTGACGGCCCGCAAGCAGTCGGAGTTTGCTCTCCGCGAAAGCGAATTGCTGAACCGTTTTCTGGTGAAACTCGCGGCCGCGACACAGTCGCTCACTGACGCGGACGAGATAATGGCGGCTACGGCACGCCTGCTCGCCGAGGAACTGAATGTCGACCGCTGTGCCTACGCGGAGGTCGAAGCCGAGTCGGTGTACGTCATTACTGGCGAGCATACGCGAGGCGTGTCGAGCATCATCGGAAAGTGGGACGTTGCCGCGTTTGGAGCTGAACACCTCCGAGCGATGATGAAAAACATTCCCTACATCGTGGACGATGTTCAAACAGATTCGCGTATCTCACCGCAGGATTTGCCCGCGTTTCGGGCCACGGAGATTACGGCCGCAATCTGCGTCCCATTGCACAAGGGCGGCCGATTCACCGCTGCGATGGCAGTCCATCAAAAAGTGCCTCGCCGCTGGACGGGCGCCGAGGTGAAACTCGTGACGACCGTCGTCGACCGCTGCTGGGAGGTATTGGAGCGGGCGCGAGTTGCGCGCGAGCTGGAAGACATCCGCTCCCGAATGGAAATGGCCCTCGAGGCTGGAGCGATTGGCACATGGAGCTGGGATATTCCGCGAGATCAGTTCCATGGAGATGCGAGCCTTGCGGGAATCTTTGGAGTGCCGTTCCAGGCGGTGGCGGGAGGTCCGCTTGCCGGCCTCATGGGCGCCATTCATCCAGATGACAGGGAACGGGTTGGTGAACTCGTTCGAGCAGCCGTCACTGCGGGGGGGCGCTATGAAGCCGACTACCGTGTCGCGGGGAACGGGTCATGGCGTTGGGTGAACTCAAGGGGAAGAGCGGAATTTGACGCCGACGGTCGGCCCATCCGATTTCCCGGAGTGGTGATTGACATTACGGAGCGTAAACAGATTGAAGAAGCGCTCGCGCGAGTCACGGCGGACTCCGAGCGGAAAAAGCGATTGTATGAGACAGCGCTCTCGAACACGCCCGACCTGGTCTATGTGTTCAGTCTCGATCATCGGTTCTACTACGCCAACGAGGCATTGCTGAAGACATGGGGCAAGTCATGGGAGGAGGCGATCGGGAAGACCTGCCTGGAACTGGGTTACGAGCCATGGCATGCGGCGAAACACGATGCAGAGATTGAACGAGTCATTGCCACCAAAATGCCGATTCGGGGCGAGGTGCCCTTCACCGGGACAAATGGACGGAGGATTCACGACTACATCTTCGTGCCTGTGTTCGGAGCGAGCGGTGACGTTGAAGCAGTGGCCGGGACCACCCGTGACATCACAGAGCGGCAGGCCATGGAACAGGAATTGCGAGAGGCCGATCGCAAGAAAGACGACTTCATCGCGCTGCTCGCGCACGAATTGCGGAACCCGCTGGCTCCGATTCGCAACGGGTTGCAGGTCATTCGTCTCGCGGGAAACGATCCGCAGACTCTGAATGAAGCGAGATCCATGATGGACCGCCAACTCGGTCACATGGTGCGACTCATCGACGATCTCCTGGATGTGTCGCGGATCAGCCGCAATAAGATGGAGCTGCGCCGGACGCGGGTCACACTCGCCGAGGTCGTCGCAAGTGCGGTGGAAACCGCACTGCCGGCGATCGAGGAGATTGGCCACCAACTGTCGGTGGCCCTTCCGGCAACCCCGGTTCACTTGAATGTGGACCTGACACGGATGGCCCAGGTCTTCAGCAATCTGCTGACAAACAGCGCCAAGTATACGCCGCCAATCGGTCACATCTGGCTTACAGCCGAAGTCCAGGGCGACCACGTCGTCGTCTCCGTTCGAGATGATGGGATTGGTATCCCTGACGACTCTTTGAACGACATTTTCGACATGTTCAGCCAGGTGGACCGTTCTACGGAAAAAACTACCGGCGGACTCGGAATCGGACTCGCCCTGGTGAAGGGGCTGGTCGAGATGCACGGGGGCACAGTCACGGCCGCCAGCGAAGGTGAAGGACTAGGGAGCACTTTCACGGTCACGCTGCCGTTATTGACGGAAGAACACTCTTTGGCAGCGCCGCTCGACGAGATCAGAGCGAGAGAATCCCGCCGCATTCTGGTCGTGGACGACAACCAGGACGGGGCGAATAGCCTCGCTATGATGCTGCGGTTACTGGGTGATGACGTAGCGACAGCCTACGATGGTCAAGCGGCCTGTGAGGTTGCAGAGACGTTTCGGCCGTCGGCCATCCTGATGGATGTCGGCATGCCGCGAATGAACGGCCTGGAGGCCACACGACAAATCCGTCGGAAGGCCTGGGGCCATGGCATCATCATCATCGCGCTGACCGGTTGGGGGCAGGAGAATGACCGAAAGCGATCCGAAGAGGCGGGCTGTGACGGCCATCTCGTCAAGCCCGTCCATTTGCCAGACCTCGAACAGCTCATGACGGAATTGCAGGCAGCTCGTTAGGTTGATCCGCGCCGGTCCCAGAAACATTTGCGATGAAGTCCGGGAGACAGCAGTCAGTTGTCGCATTCGTGTGCGACTACGAATTCACGCTCGACGAACTGGAAGATGGAGAGATACGGTTAAACCGAGAGAGTTCAGGTTTCACCTGCATTTTCAGCCCGCCCTGTGCAAGTAAAAACGCCGCAGCCTGTTCTTCGACACACCGCCACAGCGTGTCGGGATGCACGAGCGTCGCCAGTTCGCCGATTGCCTGCCCCAGCTTTGCGCCGAACTTGGCCAGTCGGTTCTGTTCCTTGAGCGTGACCGGGACCCGCTTGGGGAGCTTGCTGCGGAGGATCTAGTTCTCAGTCTTGAGGTCACGGACGTGCCGGGCCAGTTCCTGTTGGGTCGCGCCGGCGATTAACAGGGGCAACCGGTGGTACAGGCTCTTCATCGGCGCAAAATCCGGAAGCCGTTGGCGAGTCGGGAGATGGCTTCTTTTTTGCACCCCGGGTGAGGGCAGGGGATAGGTGGGTTCTCGAGCCCGACGATGAATTGGCCCGGACGATCGCCGGTCAGGCCGGTCGTAGCGGGCTTACACCAGTGCCCGAACGTTGGACGCGCTCTCTTTGCCGCGCCGCCCTCTCGACGAACGCAGGCCGACCGGCCTCAATCCTTCCGTAGAGCGTTGATTCGAGGACCCCTCCGAATCCAACGGGAATCGCCAAGTCGCTGCGCTTCATCAACTTTTGGCGGCGGCAAAACAGAGAATGGTTCGGAGAAGGGTTTTGCACGGGGAGGTGGTTGATCGATCGCTTTGATCCACCATCGATCAATTACCACGGAATCGGCAACGGCATTGGAACGCTGGCGGTGAGAGAATTATCAGGAGGAGACGTCGAAAAACCAGGCAGTTCTGGAGGTCTGCGGAAAATGACTGCCCTGAGGTCGGAGATGTGGCACGCAGATTGCGGCAATAGTCCCGGGAAAAACATACGTTGATTGACGTCGATTCTGTGGGAACGCTTCCCATGATCCGCCATGTCCGCAGCCAGACCAAGCCGCCTTTAAACGAATGGCGGGTGGACGAATTCCGCCCTAACGCTCATCGTCAAAGAGTTTGGCAAGAGGCAATCTCGCTCGCAGAACGACTTCTGCTGGTCGCGAAGAAAGCTCCGCATTGCGATGCGCTGGTGACTGACTCCGCATCATACACCTACGCCGATCTGACTCTGCGAGTGCGCGCCTTTTCAGAAGAGTTAGAATGCCTCCCCGGCTGGCGCGTCGGAGAGCGAGTTGGAATTCGTCTCGGCAATGGGATCGATTACATCGCCGCCTTCTATGGCGTCCTGTTGGCGAGGGGCGTAGCCGTCCCACTGCCGGTTGAGCAGCGGGAGGACTGGATCGAACATGTCCTCGCGCGCACCACTTGCCGCTGGATTGTCGATCGTTCATCCGCGACGCGTGCCCTCTCGACCGGCATACTGCCGACCTCTGGACGAGACCGTATGCCCTCAGATCTGGCTGCAGTCTTCTTTACGTCCGGGTCATCGGGCGACCCGAAAGGGGTGATGCTCTCTCACGGCAACCTGATCTCGAACGCCGCGTCGATCATCAAATCACTGCCTCTGCTACCCACCGATCGCGCACTCGCCGTTCTGCCGTTCTGCCATGCGTATGGGAATTCGGTGCTTCAGTCGCATTTGCTCTCTGGAGCCACGCTCGTGATTTCCGGTTCGACCACGTTCCCTGAAAGCCTGGTCGACGCAATGCGGAAACATGGGGTGACGAGCTTCGCCGGAGTCCCGGACCTTCATCGGCTGCTTCTGCGCGGTTCGCAGTTGACGGCGGAGGCCGTGCCGACGCTGCGGTATGCCACGGTCGCGGGAGGGGCGCTTTCCGTGGAATTAACGCAACAGATGACTGAGCGTCTGCGGCCCGCGGAGTTTTTCGTGATGTACGGTCAAACGGAGGCGACCGCGCGACTTTCGTGTCTCCCAGCGTTTGAATGGGAAACCAGGCGCGGTTCCATCGGCCGTGGCATTCCCGACGTCACCCTCGAGGTGGTCGATGAGCGCGGAAACTCGGTTGCTCCGGGCGTCATCGGCGAGCTTCGGGCCGCCGGTCCCAACATCATGCGGGGGTATTGGAATGATTTCGAGGCGACCCAGCAATGCCTCCGTGACGGATGGCTGCATACAGGAGATTTGGCCACTGTCGATGATGACGGCTATATCTATTTACGCGGACGAAACAGCCAACTGCTGAAAATCGGCGGGTATCGAGTGCATCCAGCGGAAATCGAAGCCGTGATCTCCGCCAGGTTTCCGATCTGCGATCCCGTGGTCGTTCCTTATAACGCGGGCGATGGTATGGCCCGACTGGCCATGTTTCTAACACCAGCTGCCTCCGAACCAATCCCGAGTGTGAACGAGGTCCGCCATTTTTGCCAAGAGAGCCTCCCTCGACACCAGAGGCCCGACATCATTGAGGTCCTGGAAACGCCTCCGCTGACGGCTTCGTTAAAGGTTGACCGCCAGGCTCTCTCACGGATGGCGACGGGCAATTGCCGCACGCGTTCCGTTCGTCCCGGTTCTGAAAAAACCGCTGCCGAAGCCGTGTTGCGCTGATCTCCATCTCTCAGGACGCTCGACCAAGAGTCGCCAGAAGAAAGTTTGCGAATGTCCACCCTGGTCCAGGCTCGCGAGGAAAACATCTCGGAACGCCTCATCGAGCATCTTCGTGAGAGCCTTTGCCTCACCGATTCTTTGGATCGCCAGACCGATCTTATAATGGTCGGGGCTCTGGATTCTCTCGCGATCATCGATCTGGTGACTTACGTCGAGACAACATTTCGGGTTCGCATTCCGCCAACCGAAATTACGCCCCAGAATTTCCGTTCCGTCGAAACATTGACGCGGCTGATCACCGAAAAGCTTTCGGAATAGCCATGCGACAACCGTTCGCTCAAGAGTTCGGGTTTGCGTTTGACGGTGATTGGTCCCGCCATGATTCCCGCTCCTGTTCATTCCCGGCCAGTCGATCAACGCCAGATCCCGTTTCTCAATTTGTGCTACGACTACACGGCGGGCAATACGACCGACACGACCATGGTATGGGGCTCCCAGGTCGACATGACGCTGCTCCGTGAATTTCTCGCCGAAATCAACGCGACGAGTCGGGTCATCATCTCGCCGCTTTCGATACTGGCCCGGGCGGTAACGCTGGCCCTCAAAAAGCACGACGTGGCGAACAGCCGATTAATCGGCTCGCAAACTTACCGATTTCGAGAACAGAATATTCTTCTTCCGGTGCAAACCCCTCACGGTACCGCCCTCACCTTGCTCCGCCGTGTCGATGACACCGGCTACGAGGGTATTGCAGAGCAAGTCCGGAATGATGCCCTGCGGGCTCAAGATCCTACCAGTGATCTCAACCGTGGCGCCCGCTTTAATCGCATGCTGCCGACGTTTCTGCGGCGACCGAGTGTGCGTTTGTTTCTGTGGATCGCCAACCATTTCAAGCTACCGATCTTGCCGATCAATCAACACATGGTCGGCGCCCCGGTCATGATCAACTATTTCGGCTTCCCCTGTGCAGCCCCGCTCGTTTCCTACAAGCCGAGTCGGTTCGCGTCGCGCGCGTTACTGATCAACGTGACGCTGGGGCCAGCGCATCCGCAGCCTTTTGTCGTCGACAATGCCGTGCAGATTCGCTCAGTGGCCGGTTTATTTGTCCGTGCCGACCATCGAACAATGGACGCGAGACAACTGTCGGACTTCGTCGCGACCATTGTCGAGATTTTATCGAACCCCCAAGAACACGACTTGGCCGCCGAGCGCAACGAAGCAACCGTCGCTAACGCGGTCCTTTGAGAAAAGCTAGAAGAGATTCGTTGACCCGTTCGGCTTCCTCACGCTGCAGCCAGTGGCGGGCGTGACTGAACCAGATGACCTGAGCATCGTCGCACAATTTCAGACTTGCAGAGGCAAGCCCTGGTTCCTCCGTGGGATCGTTTTGGCTGAACAGAATTAGCGTCGGAACGGCGACCCGCTTTGCGCAAGATTTGTCGCTGCGGCGCACCAGGGCGCGGTAATAGTGAAGCATGGCTCGGAGGGCGCCAGGCTGCGACCAGCCGTCGAGAAGATATTCGCGATCGTCGTCATCGAAGGTGCCTGGAGATGAGGTCGACTCAAGACTTCCAAACAGCCGTGAGAAGCCATTGGCGCTGAGCAGTCGTTCTGGGAGCCAGGGAATCTGGAAAAACGCAACGTACCAGCTTTTGATTGCCTGGGCTGGATGGGTAAGCATATACCTTCGGACGATGCCGGGATGAGGCGCATTCAAAATGACCAATCGTTCAACGCGCTGGGGCGAGCAGGCAGCAGTCCAGAAAGCGACGATGCCGCCCCAGTCATGCCCGACCAACCGAAAAACGCTGTGGCCCTCGGATGCTGCCAGAGCGAGCACATCGGCTGCGAGGGCGTCAAGACCATACGCAGAGACACCGCGAGGTTTGTCGCTTCGGCCGTATCCGCGTTGATTTGGCAGTAGGACGCGGTACCCGGCCGAGACCAGAGGTTCGATCTGGTGCGTCCAGCCTTGCCACAGATCTGGAAATCCATGCAACAAAATGACGAGGGGACCGTCCGTCGGGCCCGCCTCGGCGACCTCCAGTGCAGCGCCCGTCGACAAGTGCCGCTTCCGGCAGGCGATTGACGCAGGAATCACCACGGCGAATCCTTTATAGACAGTTGAGTTTGCGTTCCATGCGTTCGGCAATTGTCATGCCAGCTTGGCTTGAGGGCTTGCTGAATCTTTTCCGGGGAGTCGCCGTACAATGTCAATGACGACAGCCTACATTCCTTACGCTGACGACGTAGAGACGGTTCCTGCCGATGAGGGTCAGCACATCGCGGAGACAGTGGAAACGATTCAGGCGCTCATTCAGCAGAAATTTCGCAGGTACGGCAAAAAACTTCGTGACGTGCACGTCAAGTCTCATGGTTGCGCCGAAGCTGTCTTTCAGGTTCTACCGAAGCTGCCGCGCGAATTGGCGCAGGGTCTATTCGCCGAGCCGCGATCGTATGCCGCATCCATTCGCTTTTCGAATGCCAGCCCGATCGCTCAGGCCGATGGTCTGCCGGATGGTCGCGGCCTGGCGATTCAAGTTCGCGGGGTGTCCGGGGAATTTCTCCCGGAAAATGAATCGATCGGAAGTCAGGATTTCGTGATGGTCAATCATCCTGTCTTCCTGGCAAGCGATGTCGCGGACTATCTGCGGCTGCAAAAGGTGCGCCTGGAGTTGGGGCAGGGCCTTGCTGCGGTCCCGCAGCTCTTCTCCGGCCTATCGCTCAATCCGTTGCGCTGGCCGTGGCGAGAAATTTCGTCGGTCTTCGACGTCGCGACCCAGTTTCCGAGACATCCGGCCGCGTATACCTACTACAGCATGACGCCGTTTCGCTACGGTGAGTTCGTCGTGAAGTATCGGGTGCGGCCCCCCGTCGGCTCAAATCAGGGCTATCTGCCCGAAGCACTCTGGCAGCCGAATGCCATGCGGCTCGCCCTGGAGCGAACGCTTGCCCGTCGATCCCTGGTGCTTGATTTTCAGGTCCAGTTGCGGGCGTCGACGATCACGATGGCGATTGAGGATGCAACTCGCGAGTGGCCGGAATCCGAATCCCCCTTCCGGACGGTCGCTCTCATCGAGCTACCGCGGCAGGATCTGGCGTCTCGAAACCCAGACCGTGGCGATTCTCTGTCCTGGAACGTCTGGCACTGCCTCGCGGCGCATCGTCCCCTTGGAGGCATAAATCGTTCCCGAAAGAAAGCGTATCGAGCCTCAGTCATTGCTCGTCAATTGGACATCGCGGCGTGCGAGCGGCCCGTTTCAGGTAACAATCGCTCCGGTTCTACAATCGCCGCCACCGCGATCAGCGAAAAATGCAGGTTTCGGAAGGACGGCCCCTGAGGCACGCATTTCGCTCGGAAATGCATTGATCTGGGTTTGAACCTGCTCGTGTCGCCTGATCGCGTTCTCTGCCCGATCCTCGAGGTGCTTTCATGAAGATCCCCCGCGACCAGCATTGGGACAGCACACTCCCGTTCATGTCCGATCCCTATCGTTACATCAGCAGGACGTGCAATGAATTGGGATCGCCGCTTTTCCAGACGCGATTTCTTCTTGCGCCCGTCATCTGCATGACTGGCCCGGAAGCGGCCGCTCTTTTTTACGATCCCCAGCATTTTCAGCGTCAGGGGGCGGCCCCGTTTCGGCTGCGTGCCACACTCTTCGGCTTCGGCGGGGTTCAAGGACTCGATGGGGAACGGCATCGACACCGCAAGCAAATGTTCCTCTCCATAACGACCGGCCCGCGCGTTCAGCCGCTTGTCGAACGGTTCGAACGGCACTTGCGGACGGCAATTCTGGCCCGGCCGGCAATCGCCACTGTCTGCCTGTACGACCTGTTCCAGACGGTACTCTGCCGGGCCGCGACAGAATGGGCAGGGGTTGAAATTCCGGAGTCCGCGTTTCCCCGCTGGCAGCGTGACATTGTCGCTATGTTCGATCAGGCCGGCGCAGTTGGCTTCAACCACTGGTTGGCCCGCGTGTCGCGGCAAAATGCCCAGGCACGGATGAAACGCTGGATCCGTGAAATCCGTGCCGGCGAACGGAAGGTCGCTCCCGAGTGTGCCGCCGAGGTCATTGCCCGATCTCGCGAACCAAATAGGAATCTGCTGGATGATCGCACGGCGGCCGTGGAACTCCTGAATGTGATTCGCCCGATCGTGGCAGTGTCCGTGTATCTGACATTCGCGGCGCTCGCACTCCACCAGAACCCGTCCTATCGGTCGACCCTGTCAGATCCTCAGGGGCGAATCCGGTTTGCTCAGGAAGTCCGCAGGCTTTACCCTTTTTTCCCAGCGCTTACCGCGCGCGTTCGAGAGAGCTTCAGCTGGCACTCATTCGAGTTTCCGCGAGGAAGAGGAGTACTGCTCGACCTCTATGGCATCAACCATGATCCCGCTGTCTGGCACGATCCGATGGAATTTCGTCCGGATCGTTTTGGCCGAGAGCAAGTCACACCCTTCAACTTTGTGCCACAAGGAGCCGGCGACGCGGCCGTCGGGCATCGCTGCCCCGGCGAGGACATCGCGACCGCATTGATCGAGCGAACCGCCGAACTGCTGGCCGGCAACGTGCGCTGGGAGGTTCCCGAGCAGAACCTTGCGATAGATTACACACGACTTCCGGCCCTCCCAGTGAGTCGGCTACGCGTTACCGGCCTTCACATCGCTGATGTCTAGGACTGCTTTGTTATGGCAGAATGAAAGGGGGCATGTTTCGGGCACTGTGGAGACCGGCAGAGTGCCATTCTCCACATGTAGCACCTGCTGAGGAAACGCAAACTGAATGCCTTCGTCATCAAACCGGTTCTTGATCCGCCGCGGCATTTCTCGTTTGACGTTCCATGAACTAGCATCAAAACCATTTGATGATAGTCAATAGGCAGGCAAGTTGAGTCCATCCGGGGAACAGGATGCCGAGCCGGTCTTTACGAAGGGCGATGCGTCCATAGCCCCGCAGCCAGGCGTTGGTCGGTTCAATCTTCCACCGATGCCGTCGGCGGCGGAGCTTGCGGTCATCCTGCGTGCGCGGTTTCACTCGATTGCCGCGATGAGGACAGGTTAGTTCCACGCCCTTGGCTGCCAAACGCTCGCGCACGGGGTCGCTATCGGCCGCGCGGGTCATAGAGAAGTCGACACCGATCGGGCAGCGGCACGACGGACACCTCCAGCAGGCGCTCGACATGGTTCACTTCACTCTCATTGCCCGCGGTTCCCATTCCCTCGCGGCCGCGACCTACGAAATCCCCCCCCTTTTTTCGCCCGGCAGAAAGCTCCGTCGGCGATCAGGTGTTCCCAGTTGATCATGCCCATTTCCTCCGAGAGCTCCACGAGACGGAAATGGGTTGTGCACGGGGAGGAACCCGCAGACATATGTCATCAAGGCATGCTGGCTTCGCCTCAATGGGAATCGCTCGTTCAGGCTGTCAATAGCCTTCGTGTGAATACGGCAATGACGGTTGAGGTGCCGCACAGGAATGTTCCCCAGATGACGTCCGCGGCGGTGACTCGCCAGTTCCAGTTTTCGAGGACAGCGAGGTTCGAAAAGTCGTAGATGCCATAGACCGCGAAGCCGAAGATTCCGCCCCACAGCAGGGCCGATCCGATCGAGCCATTCGTCGCCAGGGATGCCGGAAACAGGATGATCCCCAGCGGGATGAGCAAGTAGACAATAAAGGCCGGCAGCAGTCGCGGCGAAAACGCGCCCGCCGGGTCGCGACGCATGAGCGAGCCGATTTCCTGTTGATAGAAACCCTTCATCAGGACTCCGAGCCAGATGTAGTCGGCCACGAAAACGAAGGCCGCGACCGCGAGGAAGGGAATAAGGAATTTCATGGGTGACTCCGATTGAAGGCGGCTTCGTATTTATTTGAGGCTGGAACCGGTGCTCAACTGTCGAATAAGGGTGGCGGTAGCGAGTTCTTTTGCTTTCGCTTCGATGTCCACGGTCATCGAGATTCCGCGCCAGCAGGCCGGGAAGTCGTTCGGGTCGATACGATCGTGGTGGCGTTCCGGACGGGGGCCGGCCCAACCCTCCAGCGGGCTGGAAATGTGAAAGAGCGGCTCGCGCGTCCACGTCTTGAGAGCCGCGGAGGTCGCGGCTTCGATGGTCAATTCGTCCTTCAAGCAACGATGGTGGTGGACGTCGTAGACGAGCGGAACGCCGGTTTCGTGACAGATGGGCAGCAGATCGGACGGCGAGAAGACGCGGTCGTCGTTTTCGAGGGTGAGTCGTGAGCGAATCGATGCCGGAAGGAGCTTGATCTGGCGGATCAACGCCTTGATCGCAGCGGGCTTGTCGCCAAAGCTTCCGCCGCCGTGAATGTTGATGACATCGGCCCCCACCAGTTCGGCTAATTCCGCGTGATACGCCAGATCTTCCAGTGACCGTTCCACGACGTCCGGGCGTGTTGAATTCAGCACGACAAACTGATCGGGATGGAACGTCGTGCGGATATCCCTGGTTCGAGCGAACTCGCGGCAGGCCGCCAGCGTGCGACGGATGGCAGCGGACTCGAGCAACTCATCGAGTTCGTAGCCCACGACGGGATGCGTCTTGCAGGGAAAGAGAGCACTATTGATGCGAAAGGCGCCGATCTGATGGTCCGCGCAGAAGTGCAGGGCAGTGAAGAGCGACTGGGAATTCGCCAGACACAATGTTGAGAGTTTGCTGAGCTGCCCCTCGCGCGGAAGCCGCATCAGGCTCGTCGCGGTGGTCGTCCGAAACGGGATGGGTGCAGCCGCGAACTGACAGCAGAGGCCAAAACGAATGTCCTGCCAGCGGTACGACGCCTTCGGCTGCACCGGCCGCAGACGAATCGGTCCGGATGCGACTGCGATATCGACGATTGAACTCTTCTGCGTGATTTCCAGAAGGCCACACTTCTTAAGGGATGATGCAACCGACCGCACGTCGTCCATGCGAGGTTGCCAGTCGTCCGGCCACAATTCACGGGCAATCTCCGAAGGACAGACCGTTTTCGTGAGGCCGCGTCGATCCAGGGCGGCAAGGATGGCGATCCGAATCTCTTCAGACATCGCTCGCCCTCGCCGAGAGAGAGACTTCAGTGCGAGTGCGAGGCGGCCACGGGACAAAGGAACTGGTCTTCGCCTGATACTCGGCGTAGCCGGGTCGGCGGTCGGCGATCGTCCCTTCGAGTAACGAAACGCCGGAAACTCGCAGCAGAATCAAGGTCATCAGAATGGGACTGAAGACCGTCCAGGACGCCCCGCCGGCCGCGGCTATCAAATAGAGTCCCCACCAGACGCAGGCGTCGCCAAAGTAATTGGGATGGCGGGTGTATCGCCACAGGCCGCGATCCATCACCTTTCCGGAGTTCCGAGGATCGGCAAGGAACCGGGAGAGCTGCCAGTCGCCGATGGTTTCGAAGGCAAACCCGATTCCCCAGAAGGTGAGTCCGAGTCCATCAAGGATCGAGAAACGAGTGACTTCATCTCGCGAAATGGCAATCTGCAACGGGAATGCGATGACCCATAACAGGATGGCCTGTAGCAGGAAGACGGAGAAGAAGCTGATCCACCAGAATTGAGGTCCGATGGACTGGCGCATGGCTGCGTACCGTCGATCCTCTCCTTTCCCAATGTTTCGCCTGAGAAGATGCACGGTCAGCCGCAGTCCCCACAGTGTCGTGAGTGCTACCAGCAGGATCGATCGCCAGTCGAAGGCGGCCGATCGGAGGGAGCTATACCACGCGACGACCACGAAGCCGAATCCCCAGAACGGATCGACAATGCTCGCGTTGCGTAATGGAAGACTCATCAACCACAAAGCCACGAATGAGGCGGCCAGGATCGTCATCGACTCCGCGAGGAGAGCGGTCACCGACATTACTGAGCCTCAAACCGGCCTGAGCAACTGGTGAGTGACGCCCCATTCCCGGCCGCCATTGAGGCCGAAGAACTCGGCGACAGCGAGGAAGAACATTCGCCAGCGGTGAAACCATCGGCGGGCACTCTCTGGCCCGTAGGTTCTCGCCAGGATGGGCATCACGCGTCTCTCATGGGCATCGAGCTGTGACAGCCAGGCTTCGGCAGTTTTCTGGTAGTGGTCTCCGGACCACCACCAGCGCTCGGCGACGGTGAAGTGATCCGGAAATCGAGACAGCAGATCTTCGGAGGGCATGAGTCCACCCGTGAAGAAATAGCGGCCCATCCAGTTTCCGGCTCCGTCCGTTTCATAAGGATAGGCCAAATGGCGATGGCAGAAATGATGAACGAACAAGGCACCATCGCGGTTCAGCCACGTCGCGATGCGGGCCAGGAGTTGGTGGTAGTTCCGCATGTGTTCGAACATTTCAACAGACACGACTCGGTCGAATCGCTCGGTTGTTCCGAAATCGTTCATGTCGGCCGTGATGACCCGGAGGTTTTTCAGCCCCGCATTTGCTGCCCGGGCTTCGATCCACTTCCGCTGGGGCCTCGAATTCGAGACCGCTGTGATCTTGCTGAATGGAAACCGTTCCGCCATCCAGATTGAAAGGGAACCCCAGCCACAGCCCAGTTCGAGAATCCGCTGACCGTCCACTAATCGTGCATGCTTGCACGTCAGCTCCAAGGCGGCGATCTCTGCTTCCGCAAGGGTCGTGCCGGCCTGACTCCAGTAGCCGCAACTGTATTTTTGGTGCGGCCCGAGCACTTCCGCAAAGAACTCAGCAGGCAATTCGTAGTGCTGCTGGTTGGCGGCGTCTGGTACGGGAGCGATTTCGCCATGGGTCATGTCGGCCAACAGAGATTGCAGCGCTCTTTCACGAGTCACATCGTCTGCCTGCGAGTCCGCAATCAGACGTTCGCGACACAGTCGCCGAATGCCTTGACGCAAGATTAGGTCTGGCACCCATCCACGTTCCGCAAGATCGATCCCCCAGGCGAGAGTGCTCATATTCGCTGCCTCCCCAGGATCTCAAAATCCAAAAGGTGATCTGCTGCTGTCGTCAATTGCAGTGGATCGCGTCGACAGCCGGGTTTGTCGAACTGGATCTGTACGACACCGGTGTAATGCTCGTCAAAGGCCGCCTCGCAGTAAGACAGGTAATAATCCCACAATCGCCGAAACCGCGCATCGTATCCCAGCCGATTGACCTCGGCGGAGCGGCCATGAAAACGCTGCCTCCATTCCCGCAGGGTTCGGGCATAGTGAGGACCGAATTCCTCCACGTGGACACAGCGGAGATCCGTCGCCCGACCAACCGACGACAACATCGCACCGAGCGTCGGCAGGCAGCCTCCGGGAAAGACATATCGCTGGATGAAATCGACCGATGACAGGTATTCATTGTAACCCTGTTCGGGCATCACAATGGCCTGCAAGACGCACGTGCCACCCGGTTTCAACAGGCGGCTGCATTGCCCGAAGAAGGCATCGAAATAGCGATGCCCCACCGCTTCAATCATTTCGATCGAGGCGAGCTTGTCATAGCGCCCCTGCAAATCGCGATAGTCCTGCTGCAGCAATTGAACCTGGTCATTTAATCCCTCGACAGCGATTCGCTCTTTCGCGACGGCGTGCTGCTGTGCCGAAATGGTTGTTGTCGTGACTCGACAGCCATAATTCTTCGCCGCATGAATGGCGAATCCACCCCAGCCGGTGCCTATCTCCAGCAGATGATCGGATGGCTGCAGATCGAGTTTGCGGCACACTCGGTCGAATTTTTCCAGGGAGGCCTGGCTCAACGTGGATTCGCAGCTTCGAAAAATGCCGCTGGAATAGGCCAGTGATTCGTCGAGCATCAGCCGGAAGAATTCGTTTCCAAGATCGTAGTGCGCGGCAATATTCCGCCGGCTGCCGCGACGACTGTTTGCGTTCCAGCGATGAATCAGTCGCTGCCCCCAGCCCTGAAGCCGTGCCAGTCCGCTATTCCAGCCCTTCGCGACGTCGTCATTCTGAATCATGATTCGGAACAGACGAGTGAGATCATCGCAGTCCCAATCGCCTGAGAGATAAGACTCGGCGGCGCCCAGCGAACCACCAAGAATGACGTCGCGATAGAAGCGGGGTTGGTGTATTTCCACGGAGACTGGCTGCACGTCCGGATCTCCATATTCCTCCTGCGAAAATGGGTCCTCGAGACGAATGCGGCCATGCCGGATCCTTTCCAGTCGTCCAAGAAAGAGACCGCGGGCCCAGCGTTCCGAGAGAGATGACGCTCTGTGCCGCGGCAGAGCCGTCACTTCAGGCGTTGACATGAGAACGATGACTTTCAGCAGACACCATGGATGATGAAGGAGCCGAGGACGAATCGACGGCTGACGACGAAGAAGCTGAACCGTGACCCGATGGCGAGCCGGGGTGAGGAACGTAGGGGACGCCCTTTAGCCACAGAAGGAGTGCCTGCCAATAGATGGCCGCGTAAACCTGAAAAGTGATGATGGGATACTGAATCAGAACGCGAGCGAGGGTCGCGGTGGTCCACTCTCGACGCTCCAATCGCAGCGAGGCATTGAAGACCGGTGGGGCAGCCGGATTATTCGATCGGTGATTGGCGATATCGATCTGCAGGTCTCGATCCGGAACCGTGATTCGCCAGCGATACACGAAGTCCATGGACAGAAACGGCGAGACGTGAAAAGCCTTGGCGTTTTGTGCCCGGAGAGAGACTTCCGACTCGCATTCGCTCCGCAGATCGAGCACATAGCAGTGCTGTTCGCCCCAGGGCGTATTGTTCACTTCGGCGACAACGCACTCGGGGCGATTATGCGGATCGAAACAATAGTAGAAGCTCACGGGGTTCATCGCGAAGCCGAAGTATCGCAGATGTGTCAACAGCCGGATCGGTCCAGTCGGGCGAAATCCCAGACGCTCTTCCACGAGATCGCGAACGGCGACGTCAAGCGGAATGTTGGGATCGCCGAGGTGATCGCGGCGACGAAACCACGCGATGGAGGGACGGTTCGCCGACCAGAGCCACCTCCCCGCGAACAACGAGGGCAGTTCCTCCAGGTCCATGTAGGCGAGAAACAATCGGTAGCGAAAGGCATGTCGGGCTGGGGCCTGACGCCGATGCAGAACCTCGCCCTCGTAGATGGCACTCAGGAGCGTCATGCGAAAGCCCCGAAATGCTTGCCGTTCACTGTGCCCGGACGACGAAGGACGGCGATGCGGTTCGTCAAGCGGCGTACCGCTTCTTCAACCGCAAGTGCACTGTTCACGCCATCTTCATGGAAGCCGTTGCCCCAATAAGCACCGCAGAAGGACGTGCGATTGGCGGCCAGCAACTCGGGATGCCGACGTTGAGCCTCGGAGCGGGCCACCGTAAAAACCGGATGATGGTACTCGTATCGCCCCAGCACGGTGTCCGGAGCGATCCGAGCCTCATCATTTAAGGTGACGCAGAAAGTATGGGCGGACTGAAGTCCCTGCAAAATGTTCATGTTGTACGTCACGGTGGCCGCCGATTCGGCACCGTAGCGGTGACTGATTCGATAGTTCCAGCTCGCCCATGCTTTGCGACGATTTGGCAGAAGGGTGGCATCGGTGTGCAAGACCGCCACGTTTCGCTGATAGGGAAAGGCCGAGAGTACGCTTTGTTCGAGTGAGGTCGCGTCTTCGCCCAAAAGGCGCACGGCCTGATCGCTGTGACATGCGAAGATGACATGGTCAAAGACGAGTGGAACTTCCTGGTTGATCGAGAGTTCAACGTGGGAACCGAATCGACGGACGGTTCGCACAGGGGTCGCGAGGCGAATCCGATCGCGAAATCCGGCCGTGATGGCTCGGACATATGTTTGCGAGCCCCCCTCGATCACTCGCCAGGTTGGACGGTTCCAAACACTGAGCAAACCGTGGTTGTGGAAGAACTCGACAAGAAAGCGAATCGGGAACTGCGAGAACTTGCCGGGCGGGCAGGACCAGATCGCGGCTCCCATGGGCAAGAGGTACTGGTCCGCGAATTGTCGGCTGTAATGGTGCCTCGCGAGAAACGTGGCGACTGTCATGTCTTCCGGGCAATCGGCCGCGCGGCGCTTCGCCTCGCGGTGAAATCGCAGAATGTCCGCAATCATCCGATAGAACTTCGGACTTGCTAGGTTCCGACGCTGCGCGAAGAGCGATGAAAGCGATTCACCGGAGTATTCGAGACCAGTCGTCTCGTCGTGCACGCTGAAGCCCATCGTCGTCGGCCGAGATGCTACGCCGAGCTCTTTCATCAGTTGTATGAAGTTCGGATAGGTCCAGTCATTGAAGACGATGAATCCCGTATCAATCGCATGCCGCTCGCCTTGCATCTCCACGTCGACGGTGTTGGTGTGGCCACCCAGCCGGGAATCTGCCTCAAACAGGGTGATCTCGTGATGGCGATGCAGGCGATAAGCGGCCGTGAGTCCGGAAATGCCCGAACCGATAATAGCGATCTTCATGCGCGCCCCTGGAGCGTTCATCGCGAAAGCCGCGACTTGCTTCGGTCTAAGTGGACCACCAGCGACTAGAACAGGTTTCAAAACCCGGTTGGTGGCTGCGAAACGTCTCGAAATCGGGGACAAACCCGTTGTCCAGAGGGTTTTGAAACCGCCTCTAGGGAGTGACTGCGGCTACTAGCGGAAGGCGGCTGCGGTCCGAGACGACCACTCCTCCCGGCTTCTCGATGGTGACCGCGAACAAATAAGGTTCGCGAATCTGTAGTCCCGGCCTGATGGGAACCACGACTTCTCCGTTCGATGGGATGTTGAACACACCACCGTCAACGGGAGTTTTTTCATCCTGATTGCGGTCAAAAATCCAGAGCTGATATTGCTCGACGGTCGGATTGTTCACCCGCATTCCGCGGAACTGCATGAAGCCGCGCTGCTCGGCGGTACTCCAGGTCACATCGCCTTGGGCCCCGGGTACGGGGGTAGGACCATCGGCCCATGAAGCCTGGATCAGATCGGCGGCGGAGGCAATCAACTGATTCCTCTGCAAAGCGGGGTCACCGGGGAGACGTTCTTGCCAGAGCATCCATGCCGTGGCCACCGCGACCAGCATCATTGCCGCACAGACAGCGGAGAGTGCCCATGGCAGACGACTGGATGGCCTTCTTGTTTGCGGTCCCGGACTGACGTTCTGCGCCGCCGGGAGAATCCGCCGGGCGTCTGCGAGAATGCGTTCTCTGAGGTGCAGAGGAAGCGGCATATCTTTCAAAGCCGAATAATGTTCATCGAGGGACGCGATGATTTCCGCGATGGGCTGCAAGTCCACGTTCGGGTGCTGCGCCCGCAATTCGAGAAACTCGACCCTCTCGTCGGCGGTCAGCCCAAAGATCAGACTGGCGGCAAAGAGTTCTTCGAGTCTTTCAGCGGCAAGTATCGGATTGGTCATGACAGCACTCCTCCACTGGAGCGTGTGCTGATCGAAAGCCGCATGCAGTCTCGAAGTTGGATCAACGCCCGGCGGATGAGAGTTTTGACCGTTCCCAACGGCGTTTGCAGGCGTTCGGCGATCTCGGACTGACTTTGTCCCTCATAAACTGAAAGAACAACAACTTCTCGGTCCCGGTCTTTCAGCTTTCCGAGGCAACGAGAAACCTGCGCTCGCTCTTCGGATGCCAGAATCCGCGCCTCTGGAGCCCGTGCCTCGTCGGCCACCCACTCACCGTCAAGGGAAACCATTTCGGGAGAGCGACCGGCCCGTCGACGACGGTCAATCAGTCGGCGACGGGCCAGCGTTGAAACAAATGCCGCTTCCGTTCCGCGGTCTTCCCTGAATCGTCCCGCATTTTGCCACAGGTGTACGAAGACATCCTGAGTCGCGTCTTCCGGGTCGGAGGAGGCGAGACGACAGGCAAGGGACCACACCAGGCCGCCATACCGATCCAGGCAGGCACTGACCGCGGAGGCATCTCCTTGGGCGACACGTGGCAGCAGAAGATCAGACAATTTTACAGTCCCAGAAGCCTGTTCAACGATGACGAAACCGAGAGGGCGACCGTACTCACTCGCTGGGAAGAATCACCGAATCGATCACGTGAATCACTCCGTTGCTAGTCTGAATATCCGTCTTCGTGACGAGGGCCTTATCGACCGAGACGTTACCATCTTTGACGGTGATTTTGGCTGCTGAGCCTTGCAGGGTCTTGGCCTCGGAGAGCTTAACAACATCCTTGGCCATCACCTTCCCGGAAACGACGTGATACTTGAGGATTGCGGCCAATTTGGACTTGTTCTCCGGCTTCAGCAAGGACTCTAGTGTTCCTTTGGGCAGTTTTGAGAAGGCTTCATCCGTGGGGGCAAACACGGTAAACGGCCCGTCGCCCTTCAACGCATCGACCAGGTCGGCAGCCTTCAGTGCCGCGGCGAGCGTCTTGAAATTTCCGGCAGCGACGGCGGTCTCCACGATGTCTTTCGGCTTGTCCGCGGCGGAGCCGAATGGAGCCAAACCGACAACAAGAAAGGCGGCACTTGCAAGGGCGACGATCGAACGCATTTTTTGATTCCTGGGCTGAATGATTTCGAGACCACGACTTGGTGAGCACTGTTGCCCGCCACTCGGGTATAAGTTCGCAGGGTGGCTGAAAACGGATTCAACAATTTCGACAGAATCTTGAGAGCCGCCGGATCGCAAATTGCGCCGAGACGTCTCGATCAAAATGGGTTTCGCGTGGCACGACTCCAGAAATCGGCCCCGAGCCGCTCCTCCTCCGCCGCGCTTCATTCGCCGCCAGGAATTCTTGGGCGAACTCATCGATGATCGTCAACCCGCGAACCGATCGACTCAGGTGACCGGTTGTGCGGGGCCGTCATCACGCAGCACTTTTGCAAAAGTCACGGGTCGGATGGTCGAGCGATGCCCGAGCCAACTTGAGTCATGTGTTGAATGAATTGGTCAACAACGGCCCGATCGCCGCGGTTGGTCCCGGGATAGAACCCTGGGATGGACCACTGCTGCCCCATGTGGTGACGCATGATCAACAGCAGCGTGGCAAAGTCATCGAAGTCGCGGAACAGTAGAGAGGCGGCTCGGGCTGAAGTCTCGTGGCCGAGGTCTTTGCAGTCGAGTTCGTACAGATTGAGGTGCTTCAGATTGCGAAAACGCGACTCCGGAACCGAAGAGGCGACGTCACTCTAGCGTTCAGCCGTTCTCCAGCATCCATTGAACGGCAACGCGCGAGAGTTCGCCGGCCGTGCTGAGGCCCAGTTTTCGTTTGATGTTCTCGCGGTGCGTGTCGATTGTGTGTGTACTGAGAAAAAGTCGAGTGGCAATGGCGCCTGTCGTCACGCCCTCTCCGATCATCCGGAAAATCTCCAACTCGCGATCCGTAAGGTTCTCGATCGGGGACTTCGTGGGATTGGACGCACCCAGTGCATGTTCAACGAGCCGACGATTCATCTCGGCGCTTAGAAAGCGTTCTCCGGAAAGGACCTTACGGATGGCTTCGATCATCTTCTCATTGGATTCCTGTTTGTTAAGATAGCCCAGCGCGCCCGCCCGAAGAGCACGTTCGGCATAGAGTGACTCCTGGAACCCGGAGATGACCAGCATTTTGATGGCGGGATCGATCGACCTGATGCGTTTAATCAGCTCGATGCCGTGGCCACTCTTGAGAGAGATATCGACGAGGACCAGGTCGGGACGCGTTTCCTTCACCAGCGAGGCGGCCTGGTCCTCGGTGTCGGCTTCGCCGCACACGTCGAGATCGGCATGCAGAGAAATGCGAAGCGCCAGACCCTCGCGGACTGACGGGTGATCGTCGACGATCAGGATCTTTTTTCGCAAAGGGCGTTCAGTCGTCACGGATTACTCCCCCGGCACAATGACACGCATCTGACCAGCGTCCCTCCTGTCTCGCGGCGTTCAACCTGTAACGTGCCTCCAATCATTCCGGCGCGGTACTGCATGGTCCGCAGTCCCATGCCTCCGTCTTTGCGCGGAACGGCGGCGCGACTGTCAACGGCGTCGATGCCGATGCCGTTGTCACTGACTTCCAGGACAATCTGGTTGTCCGTCTGCCAGAGCGAGATGCTGATTTCATCCGCCTGGCTGTGTTTGATGGCGTTGTTCACCGCTTCCTGGGCGATGCGGTACAAATGTGTCGCCGTGGTGGTGTTGGGGGCCATGACCGAAAGAGGGCAGTGGAACCGGCAACTGACCTTGGGCGGGGCATGGATCGAGGCAACGAGCTCGGTCAGCGCCGACCGCAACGCCTCGGCATCGATCTGCACAGGCATGATTCCGTGCGAAAGCTCATGCACGAGCCGATTCGCCTTGTCGATCTTTTCGTTGAGTCTTTTTGCGATATCGCACATCCGTGTAAAGCTGGCTTCATCCAACTGACGAACTCGCAGTCCGTTCTGTTCCTTCGCTGGGACCGCATCCATGAGATTGAGAAGAGTTCCCGCAACCAACGACAGGCCGGTCAGTTCTTGACCCGTACCGTCGTGCAGTTCCAGACCAATGCGTCGCTGTTCCTCAGCGGCACTTTCCAAGACATGCTCTTGCAGCCTTTTGCGCTCCGAGATGTCGCGAATGACCCCCGTATAGTATTCGGAGTGGTCGACCTGCGTAACCGACAAGTCGATTGGGAATGTCGTTCCGTCTTTACGACGGGCAACAAGTTCGCGTGGAACATTCAGGATTCTCGCACGGCCCGTTTCGCGATAATGCTGGAGATAGCCGTCATGTTCGTCCCGGTAGGGGGACGGCATCAGCATTGCGACATTCTGGCCGATCATCTCGGAGTGGGAATAGCCGAACATTTTCTCCGCCGCCCGATTCGCGGTCTCGATCATGCCATTGATGTCAATCGTGATGATTGCGTCAAACGCCGAGTTCCAGATCGCTTCAAGATGTTCATGCTTCTCGCGCAGGGCCTGAGTGCGATGCGAAACGACTTCTTCCAGCTCGGCGTTGCGCTGAGTGAGCCTTGCCGCCGCGAGTTTGGAGTGCGTGTCGTCGAACACGTATCCCTTGATGCGCAGGAGCTGGCCCCGAGCGTCGAAGGTTCCCAGCACGGTCTCGATGACATGGCGGTTCGTCCCATCGCTGTGCAGGCAGATGCGTTCGTAGCGTTCTAGCGACTTGTTCTCCGTGAGGAGCTGGATGAAATGCGGCCATGACAACGGGGCGACATAGAGGTCCGCCAAATTTCGGCCGACAGCGTCTTCACGACTGCTGAAACCGAAAATGTTCACGAAGGCTTGGTTGCAAAGTAGGATCTTCCCGTCGGGAGCGGCGAGATAGTCTCCCGTGAGGTCATCCTCGAACAGCAGTCGGAATCGCTCTTCGCTTTCGCGGAGCGATTCCGCGGCCAGCTTGCTATCCGTGATATTGCGGAGAAGGCTGTCGTAGGCGATGAGACGACCTTGAGCATCGTGGTATGGCACGACCGTCTTCCGTATCCAGCGGACTTGACCGTCCTTGCAACGGATGCGGTATTCAATTGCCGGCGCTGGCTGTTCCGCGAGAATCTCAGCCGTTTGCCGCTCAATGACGGGACGGTCTTCCTCCCAGACGATATGGACCCACAGCTCTGGGTCCGCGGCATACTCCTCCGGCTTATACCCCGTGATGAGTTCGCAGTTTGCTCCGTGGATTTTTTCCACGACCCGCCCGCCCTTGACTCGAACGTGATAGTGATAATCCGCAACCGCGGCCCGCAAGATCTGATAGCGATGTCGCGCCTCTGCAAGCTCTGGATTCGATTCCCGTTCTGTCATTTCGTCGTGATTTTCGAACCGGCTGCAAATGTGGCGGAATGTTTCGCGGCTGCAGCTAACGCCCACGTTTCGGAATGTTAGCGGCTCCGCAGCCCTCAGGACATGGTGGATTCCGCCACTCGGAGATGGTTCGCGCTTCGATTACCGGCAGTCGGCTTGCATCGGATAATCCGTCGTGCTGGCTTGGCCGCACTCGATGCCCGGAACAGGCGACCGATTCCCCCGTTTGGCAGGAATGTTGTCGAACGACCAAGGTCCGCGGCCGAAACGCCGTTACACAAAGGAGCGTGGAATGCAAGTGCTGATTGCCGATGGTGATGAGGCGTTTCTCGAAGTTGCCCAGTGTCACCTGTCGCATCACGGGCATGAAGCGAAAGTCGCTTCGAATGGCCTGGAGTGTTTCGACCTCCTGCAACGCGAACTGCCTGATGCCGTGGTGCTGCAGCGAGAACTGCTCTGGGGTGGCAGCGATGGCGTCCAGGCGCTGATGCATCAGGACCCCAGGTGGTCGGAAATTCCCGTCATTCTGATTTCCAACGACGACTTGCCGGAGGAATCCCACTCCGTCTCGAGCCGGCGGTTGGTGGCGCAGCTTCAGAAGCTGCATCGGCTCGAAGACCTGTTGGAGGCGTGCAGTCGGGCCTGCGTGCCAAATCGAGCTTGAGTCGTGACAACTGCCCTTAACCACGTCCGTCAAACCGTGGGCGCGGTATACGCAATTGTGGGGCTACCATGACTTCCACCGCGGAATGTCGATGTGCGGAAGATCGCGTCGGGAATTGACCGCCCGCGCGCCGTGCAGGCATCACTCGAATGGGGCATTGAATAGCTGTTGTCCAGAAAAGGATGCGCGGGAGTTTCGGCCCGTTCGTCATGTGCGCAGGCGTGGATCGAGAGAAAAGCAAAAATATGGAAGTCCTCGGTGGCGAGCATCTGCACTCACTTCCCGCTGATGAAGTGCTGGAATTGTTGGGCACGGACCCAGAAGCGGGTCTCGACATCCTGGAGCTTGAGACACGTCAGGCCCGCTTCGGGCCCAATCTCATTCCCGCCGCGCGTGGACACGGACCGTTGTTGCGGTTCCTGCTACAGTTCCACACTCCCCTGGTCTACATCCTGCTGGCGGCGGCGGCCATAACCGCTGTCTTGCACGAGTGGGTCGATTCCGGGGTGATCTTTGGCGTCGTCCTCGTGAACGCCGTGATCGGATTCTTGCAGGAGTCCAGTGCCGCGAAAGCGCTGGCAGCGCTTGCCCAGACGACGTTGACGGAAGCCAGCGTCTTTCGTTCTGGTGAAATGCGCCGCATCTCCTCGACCGAGTTGGTGCCCGGCGATATTGTCTTGTTGCAGTCCGGCGACAAAGTTCCCGCGGACCTGCGTCTGTTTCGCTGCCGCGACCTGCAAGTGGATGAATCGGCTTTGACCGGCGAATCCGTTGCGGTGAATAAGCATGTCGACGTCGTGGCCGCCGATGCTCCGCTCGCGGAGCGTCGTAATCTGGCTTTCACGTCGACTCTCGTGACCTTCGGTCAAGCACGGGGAGTTGTCTTCGCGACGGGAGCGAATACCGAGGTTGGGCACATCTCGAAGCTGATCTCGACGGCCGACGTGTTAGAGACGCCGCTGACCCGCAAGATCGCAAAGTTCAGCCGCCTGCTGCTCGTCGTGATTCTGGGACTGGCTGGCATCACGTTTCTTGTGGGCTGGATACGCGGACAGCCGGCGTTCGAGATGTTCATGGCGGCCGTGGCCCTGGCGGTGGGAGCGATCCCGGAAGGTTTGCCGGCCGCGGTCACGATTACGTTGTCGATCGGTGTCGCGCGGATGGCCCGGCGGAGAGCCATTATCCGCAAGCTCCCCGCCGTCGAGACTCTGGGAAGCACCACGATCGTCTGCTCGGACAAGACCGGCACGCTCACGGTCAACCAGATGACCGTGAGCGAGATCGCCGCGGGTGGTACGCGGTATGAAGTCTCCGGCAGCGGTTACGGTCCAGATGGCGAGATTGGGGCCACCAGCGAGCATGGCCCCCCCCTGGTCGAAAACACCGCGGCAAGCGAGTGTTTGCTAGCGGGACTGCTGTGCAACGATTCGGCAGTGGTGGAGAAGGCCGGCCGGTGGGAAGTGCAGGGCGATCCCACGGAAGGCGCGTTGATTGCCTCCGCGGCAAAGGCGGGCTTCGGCCACAAGACCTGGATGACACGTCGGCGACGAATCGATGTGATTCCGTTCGAGAGCCAGTATCAGTACATGGCGTCGCTCCATGAGGGCGAGAGTACTCCACAGAAAAGGCTTTATGTCAAGGGTGCGGCAGAGGCGGTGTTGTCGAAGTCCCTGACGATGCTCGACGCTCAAGGTCAACGGTTGCCGCTGGATGCTGCCGTCGTTCAGCGGCAACTGGAGAGCATGGCCGCGAAAGGTCTGCGGGTGTTGGTGCTGGCTTCCGCCGACCTGCCGGGCGACACGCGGTCCATCAACCATGCTGACGTACGCGAGCTGACTTTTCTGGGGTTGCAGGGAATGATCGACCCGCCTCGCCCGGAAGCGATCAGGGCGGTGGAGGCCTGCCAGTCGGCCGGGATACACGTCAAAATGATCACGGGCGACCATGCCTTGACCGCGCAGGCCATTGCCCGACAGATCGGAGTGAACGGAAGGGGGGATGACGCGACACGGTCCGAGGGCCCGTTGGTACTCACCGGTCGCGAACTTGCGGAGCTTTCGGACGCCGAACTGATCGGCACCGCGGACCAGGTGGGCGTGTTCGCGCGCGTGACGCCGGAACAAAAACTGCGATTGGTCCGCGCGCTGCAAGCGGGTGGCCAGATTGTTGCGATGACTGGGGACGGCGTGAACGACGCCCCGGCGCTCAAACAGGCCGACATCGGGGTGGCGATGGGCGTCACTGGCACCGAAGTCGCCAAGGAAGCGGCCGACATGGTCTTGACGGACGATAACTTCGCGACCATCGAGGCGGCGGTCGAAGAAGGGCGCGGGGTCTTCGATAACCTGACCAAGTTCATCGTCTGGACGCTGCCCACGAACATGGGAGAAGGCCTGGTAATCCTCGCCGCGATCTTTACCGGGGCGACGCTGCCGATTCTTCCGGTGCAGATCCTGTGGATCAACATGACCACGGCCGTGCTGCTGGGATTGATGTTGGCCTTCGAGCCCAAGGAGACCGACATCATGCAGCGGCCGCCTCGCGACCCCGGCGCGCCAATCCTGACCGGTGTTCTGATCGGCCGCATTTTGCTCGTCTCGCTGATCATGCTTGCGGGAGCGTTTGGATCGTTCGATTGGGCGCTCGGCAAGGGAGCCGAATGGGGGCTGGACAAGGCCGCCAGCGACGCCCACGCCCGAACCGTGGCGGTCAATGTCTTCGTGATGGTGGAAGTGTTCTATCTCTTCAATTGCCGTTCGCTGACGAAATCGATGTTCCAACTGGGCGTGTTCTCGAATCTCTGGGTCTGGGCCGGCGCGGGAAGCATGGTAACGCTGCAGTTGCTGTTCACTTACTCGCCCTTCATGAATCGGTTCTTTCATAGCGAGCCCATTGGCTGGGATGCCTGGTGGCGAATCCTGCTGACCGCTCTGATGACCTACTTGATTGTGGGACTGGAGAAGTGGATTCGGCGGAAATGGGCGTTTCGTTACCCTGGCATCCGCGTGAAGCATGGAGCGTAAGCATGATCAAACGCATCCTGGTGGGGTTGGCGGGGACGCCCTACACGCCTATGGCGATTCGGCGTGCCCTGACACTGGCCCAGGCACATGACGCCGAGGTGACGGGGGTTACCATTCTTGACAGGGGACGCGTTCGCTGTGAGGGCATTGGATTGGTGAAAGCGCCGAACCGCGAGTCGGTTCGTGCGGAGCGGATGGAAATCGCTCGTTCGCAGATTCAACAGTCCGTCTACGATCTTGAGACTGCCTGCCGGAGCGCGAGTATCAGGTGCCGCGTCGTCGAGGAAACGGGCGATGCATTCACGGCGCTTGTGGATCAGGCGAGGTACCACGACGTGATGGTATTCGGCTTGCGGAGCGTCTTTGAATACGACTTTCTCGCGGGCGATCCCGAATCCCTCCTGACCCGGCTGGTTGGCGCGGGCGTGCGACCGCTGATCGCTGTGTCCGAAGACTACCGCGGCATTTCCCGTGTTCTGATTGCCTACAGCGGGTCGATGGAGTCGGCCAAGGCGATGAAGCGGTTTGTCCAGATGGGCCTGTGTCCTGCCGCTGAATTGAAAATCATGACGTTTCACCCGTCTTACGAAGAGGCGCACGCACTCTTGGTGTCAGCGGAAGAGTACTGCCGCGAGCATGGTTTCACAGTCTGTCACGAGTCTAACCCGGGCGATCCAAGAGCACTCCTGTTGACTGCGGCGACGCTGTGGAGTGCTGACATGATCGTAATGGGCAGCAGTGCACGGAGCGTGTTGATCCGCAACGTCTTGGGAGACACGATCCAAAAGACGCTTCGCAACACAACGATTCCTTTGTTTCTCGCATAGTAATCTCCTTGTTCTCAAAGCGACGCTCCCGCCAGGGTAACGCCTCGGAAGAGGCCGCACGAGACCTGGGGACTCGATAAGTCGACGGCACTTCGACTGAACGATAGTCGAAGTGCCGTGCCTGCTGTTGCTAAACGAGACCGAAGGATCGCTCGGCGCCGATCGAGGAGACCGTGTCATGAAGTTGGCGAGTGAACCGCAGTCCGATGGGCTCGACCTGGTTTTGTTGTACCGCGTGAGAGCGGCTCTGCGTCAGAAGCGATATACGCCTCTTCGGTCCTTGATCGTCACCATCGATAACGGCGTTGTCATGGTTCACGGCCGCGTGCCGACGTTCTATCTGCGTCAGATCGCCATCGAGTGCATCAAATCAGTTGCCGGGGTAACTCGAGTTCTGGATCGGATTGACGTTGTCCCGGGTGACCGCCTCGGGAAGGAACGCCTTGGCGACGAATCGGAGACGTCAGGCCTACTGACGGAACAACTGGCGGCCTCGACTGTTCTGACGCATGGGATGCGAGGCGCTCCTCGACCGCTTATGCGCGGGCCACACGAACATTCAGTTGGCGATGAGTTACACGCAACTGTTTTAGAAGAAGTCTACCCGTCAGTAACGACAACAATGTCGAAGGAGAGAGAGCATGCAATCACTACGTAGGATCCTGTTGGCGACCGATTTCGGTCCGGCGAGTCCGCTGCTCACGGCTGTCACGATTCGACTCGCAAGAGCGTTTGGCTCTGTCGTCACGCCGGTTCACGTGATCGATCTGAATTCGGATTCCACGCTGGTCGACTATTTTCGCCGACAGGTGGGGCAGCGGATGATGGAGCCTCTTGCCGACAAGCTGATGCAGGAACGAGTCGAATTCCTGCACCCGGTCGTCCTGACCGGCCCGGTGGTTGATCGAGTGTTGCGGAAGGCGGAGGAGATTGATGCGGACTTGATCATCCTGGGAGCGGGTGAGCCGCGCTCGGACGGCACGGTCGCCTCCGGACCGATTACCGACAACGTGATTCAGCAGGCGCGCCAGCCGGTGCTCGCGATTCATCCCGGAACGGCGCTCCCGTTGCGGCGGATTCTTTGTCCGGTCGACGGTTCGGCAGCAGCGTCGCGCGGACTGAAGAATGCGATTCGCCTGGCTCAGGCGTTTCAGTCCGAGGTCTGCGTGCTCTCCGTGGTGCCGGAGGTGAACTGGATGACCGCTGCCGCGGATGTTGGTTCGCTGACCCATGCTCATGAACAGTACGCCGACCGCTGGGAAGAAAACATCCTGGCCATACTTCGCGACACCGACTTTGGCGGCGTGAAATGGAATAGGGACATTCGCTATGGCTCGCCATCGAGGGCAATCTTGTCAGCGGCCAAGGAACAGCAGGTCGATCTGATTGTCATCGGAGCGACAGGCAAGTCGGGAATCGGGCGAATGGTTCTGGGAAGCACGACCAGGCGCGTGCTGCGCGAGCTGCCCTGTTCGCTGCTGGTGGTTCACGACGAAGATCTCATGCTGGAAGACCTCAATGCCGAGGACGTGCGTACAAATAACCTGACTTACTCCGAAGCCAGCGGGTTGCTGGCGGAGCGGTCCTATGCGGAAGCGCTGCGTAAGTTTGAACAGGTTCTGGCCCGCAATCCATTCCACGTCCCCGCGTTAGAAGGCAGGGCAGCCGCCTGCGACGCGCTGGGCCTGCCCGAACGCGCCGTCCGTAGTCGTCGTCGGGCGGACATTCTGCGTCATGAGACATGGACCGAATGAAAGGACTCTGCTGCATCGACCGGTTTCGGGATTTCGACCGCAGGCACGTTGGCCTGCTTTTTGGACACGCTGTCACAGAGCCAGTCGATCACTCGTTCTGACCACGCAGGAAGGGACGCCGGCGCGCCGTTTGACTCCCGCAAGATCGAAGCCACGCCACCGTCGCGAAAGTGCTTGACCACGCCGCTGATGAACCCCGCGCCGCAGTACGGCAACTCCCTGATCTCCCGGTATGTGTGACTGTCCGCCAGCAGCAACAGCACATGTGCCCGTCGCGCGGTCCGGGCCTCTCACGGACCGCGATAAACCGCCCACAACGTCTTGTGGTCGATCGCCGAAAGCTCAATACTGCCTTCCATGGCCTGGCTTCTGTGGAGAAGTGATTGCTTCCACCGCCAGCCATGGAGGTCAGGTCATTTTCTCACAACCCCAATCCACAACGCGCTTCGCGCCACGCGTGGAGTGATTTAGGTCGAGGTTCACTCCATGCGATTGACATTTCTTGTACTCGGCGTTGCCGCCAGCATTCTGGCGATCAGCATCGGACTGATGTGGATTCCATCCGCACGGAAGTCCGAGAGCATGCCATCCGATCCAATCGAAGTAACCCCATCTCCAAAACGCTTTGCTCCTGCGGCCGTGTCAATCAACTCGCCAATTCGCTTCGAAACGGTCCCGGCTTCAGAAACGGGGATCAACTTTCTTTACTACGGGAATCCGAATCCAGAACATTACATGACCGAGCAGAATGGCGGAGGGGTGGCATTGTTCGATTTTGAGGGAGACGGCCGCCTTGACGTCTTTTTGGTCAACGGATCGCATTTCGACCAGCCGGCGGAAGAAGCCGGAGCGACGAATTGCCTGTTTCGACAGACCGGGGATTGGAGATTCACCGATGTCACCTCAGCAAGCGGCCTGGAGGCGTATGGCTTCGGCCAGGGCTGTGCCGTCGGCGACTACGACAACGATGGATTTGCCGATGTTTTCGTCGCGTATTACGGACGAAGTCGTCTTTGGCGAAACAATGGTGATGGAACTTTCAGCGACTTTACGGAAGCCAGCGGCATCGCTGAAAATCGCTGGGCGACGAGCGCGGCATTCGCGGATCTGGACGACGACGGCAATCAGGAATTGTATGTCGTTAACTACGTCGATTGGACGCCTGCTCATGTCAGTCATAAGCGCATCCCCAGCCCCATGGACTTCAACGGACTTCCCGATCACCTGTACAAGAATCTGGGGGATGGGACATTTTCTGAAGTTGGAGCCGAAGCCGGGGTTTCAATTGCCGGTGAGGGGAAGGGGCTGGCGCTCGCGATCGCCGACTTCAACGGCGACCGACGACCAGATATTTATATTGCCAATGACACGACCGGAAACTCGTTGTTCCTCAATCAGGGAATGCTGAAATTTGCGGATCGTTCAATCGCAAACGGGTGCGCCGTCAGCGAGGACGGATCAATCGGCAGCAGCATGGGAGTTGCAATTGGCGATTACAATCGCGACGGATACGCGGATCTGTTCGTCACCAATTTCTCCGAAGAGATGCTGGACGCCTTTACTGGCTCCGGAGATGGGCAATTCTTGGCGAACAACAAGAAACTGGGAATCGACCTTGTCGCCCGCAGACCGCTGAAATTTGGCATCATCCTTTCCGATTTTGATGCCGACGAATGGCCGGATTTGTTCGTTGCCAACGGTCACCTCTGGGACGATCCCAGTCCGGGCTGGCGATACAAGATGCCGGCGTCGCTGCTCCGCAACAATGGAGGCAAGAGATTCGTTGACGCAAGCATGGGCGCGGGAGACTATTTTCAGCATCAATGGCTAGGCCGTGCGGTTGCCCGAGGGGATATAGACAACGACGGCGATTCAGATCTCGTCATCACGCATCTGATGGACGATGCCGCGTTTCTTCGCAATGTCAGCGACCGCCAGGGAAACGTACTTTCGTTGAGGCTTATTGGCACCCATGCCGCGCGACAACCGCTCGGCATCCGTGCGGAAGTTGTTGTTGGAACAAAGCGAACGGTCGCATATTTGCCAGCCGGCGAAAGTTTTCAGGCAAGTCACGACGGTCGGCTACTCATTCCTATTGGATCCGCGAGTTTAGCGGATGAAATCCGCGTGGAATGGACCGAGGATCGTGTTGAAACATGGTCCAAGTTGGTGAGTGGCCGTGAATGGGTGTTGATCGAAGGCAAGAGTCACGTTTTTTCAGTTCAGGAGGGAAACCGTTGAAAAACGACTGCAAATACTTCGACGATGCTTGACATGAGTTCGCCTTTTGCTAACCTGCACTGTTGGCGGAATCTACAATTTCTAATTGAAGCCATTCGGCTAGCTTTTCCAAAATTCAACATTTTTCGACACTTTTTCAAAGTGTCGGAGGTTCTATGTTGAGTCGTTCCCTTTCTTCTCGTCGCCCATTCAATCGGGAGGGCTGCTTATGCGCTGCAGCGTAAATCAACACCGAAGAAGCAAAGCGTTTACGCTAATCGAGTTGCTCGTCGTTATCGCCATCATCGCGATTCTGATTGCACTTTTGCTGCCTGCGGTGCAGCAGGCGCGGGAAGCGGCGCGGCGGACCCAATGCCGGAATAACCTGAAGCAGTTGGGTGTGGCGGCCCACAACTATCACGACATCTACAATCAACTGCCGCCCGGCACG
>JAHBXV010000050.1 GCA_019636285.1 Planctomycetaceae bacterium | reverse complement strand
CTACGTTGCTGAGTCGTTCGGCCCGCGATCAGTCGGGGCCACCAGAAGCGCCCGGATAGTCGTGCCGGGAATCCGCAACGGCTCGATCAATCGCCTCGATGTCTTTGTGTGGACTCATGAAGACGACAGCCGCAATTGGGTCGCCCCCTCGCTTGCCAAGTATTTGGAATGGCGGCTGGACGGGAGGATCGAGCTGTCAATGATCGAGGCACCGCAAAACGCGCTCCCGCTTAAAGTGGGAGCGCGCTTCGGGCCTTTCAAGGAATCAAATCCACGAGGGGTTACTTCCTGCCCGCTGCCGCTTCGAATTTATCCAGTTTGGTCTCGCGTCCGTCTTTCTGGACACTCTGGGCCTTGGCGAAGCTCTCGAACAGCAACTGATAGTGCGGGACGATGTGATCCTTCATGATCGCCGCGAACTCCATCGCATCCGGCCGATTCCACGTGCTCATCAGCTCGCCGAGCGTGGCGAAGGTGTCCGTCGGGATGGCCCCCGCCTGTACCACGCGAGCCAACGTGATGTCGGTCGCCATCGCGGAGAAATTCCCCGAGGCATCGACCACGTTGAAGACCTTGTACCCGGCTTCCAGCGCGCTGAGTGTCGGAAACGCCATGCAGACGCTCGTCAGCGTCCCCGCGATAATCAGTGTCTTGCGACCCGTCTTTTCGATGGCTTCAACCCATTTGGGGTTGTCCCAGGCATTGATCTGGCCGGTTCGCGGAATATAGACCGCGTCGGGGTTCGCTTCATGAATTTCCGGAATCAGCGGGCCGTTGGGACCGTCGGGAACCGAAGCTGTCGTGATGGTGGGGGTGTTCGTGAGCTTAGCCGCTTTCGCCAGCGCGATCACGTTCTGGCGCAGCGTGAGCATGTCCATGTCCTTGACGAGTTGAAACAACCCGCTCTGATGATCGATCAACAGCAGGACCGCATCGCTGGGGTCGATCATCCATTTGTTGAAACCGGACATTGTTCTCTCCTCCATTTGATGATGGTGAGCCGCAAGCTCGACTGTCGGCCGCGATGCTCCTTGGAGTACCGTCAAAACCCTCTGGGCGTCCGAAACTTTCCTGAATTCGCAGGGGTTTCCGAGCCGCCAACCGGGTCTTGACGGAAGCTCCTTGACATTTATGCCTCGCCTGGCGACTTATCAAGTACGGTCTTTTTTGCGTGTCAGTAACATTCAGGATACCAGCCTTCCCTGACACGACCGGTTGTGCCTGTCAAAGACCCGTGGAAGACCGGGCAATCAACTCACCTTGCACAAAGGTTGTGTCAGGATCTCGAAAGGGGACGGCATGGCGAGGGCCACGGCAAGAAAGAACGACCGGAAGAAGGTCTGTTGCCCCGTGGAGACGACGATCGAGGCGATCGGCGGGCGCTGGAAGGTTCTGGTCATCCACCATCTTCTGGAACGGACCAGGCGATTCGGCGAACTGACCCGTCTGCTCGACGGCGTCTCCGCGCGCACGCTCACGCGACAGTTACGCGAACTCGAAGAATCGGGCATCCTCGATCGCAAGGTGCATGCCCAGATCCCACCGAAGGTCGAATACTCGCTGACCCCCTTCGGCCGAAAGCTTACCCCAATTCTGGCTGCCATGCACGTCTGGGGCGAAGAAGCAGAAAAATGGAAGGCCAAAACCCGATAAGCCAACCCCTGCCCAGAGGCGTTTCTTATGCATCGTAGGGTCCCGCTGTGCGGACCATTGATTGCTTCGAATCGCCGGCATGACAAACAGAAATGGCCCGCGCAGCGGACCCTACTTGACTACGCCGCAGACTTACGTCTTTTGGACATCGCCGATAAGGACTTTTAGTCGCTTATTGCAACCACACATCAGAAGAACCGGCAGTTGATCGTCATCATCCCAGTCATCGCTAAATCCTTTTCCGCACTCCCAGCAAGTCCAGATGACGTGGCCGGTCGTACCCGGCGCTGCATTGATCACGACTGGGATGTGGGTGACCTCCATTCGTGTTTTCCGTATTTTCCATCCACGTTCGCTTTGCGAAGAGGCCCATACGTCGCAGATGGCCATCTCGCTCTCCGAAGGGTCGCCAAAGGCCCAGCTTCTCCCAACAGTCTTGACCGCCTCTTCATGGCTCAAGGCATAAACGAAGTCCCTTCCGTCGCATTCACCGATGAAGATGTCCATGAGAGAAGTTTTCATGCCATTGTCTCCCTCCCGTTGCTTTCTCCGTGCCTTCGCGTCTTCGTGAGCCCCCTCCAGATATCGCCCTCTCGCAGGGGTCAGACAAGAACATCCAACCCCTGCGACGCTACTCTTAAACATCCCTCAAGACGCAAACGCCTCCTTCAGCAGCGCCAGCAGTGACTTCCAACTCGCTTCGTCCGCGGCCTTGTTGTACTTGATCCCCGGAATGTTGTGGGAATCGGCCGTCGGGACCGTGAAGCTGTGGACGGCTCCCGGGTAGGCGATGAATTCGTAGTCGGTCTTGGCCGCGTCGAGTGCGCTCCGGAACTTGGTGATGACTTCGGCCGGGATGAACGAATCGTCCGCGCCGTGGCAGATCAGCACCTGGGCCTTGATCGCCTTGGCTTCCTCGGCCGTCGGCGTCGGCAGCGCGCCGTGGAAGGTGGCGATGGCGTCGAGGTCGGCTCCCGCCAGTCCCAGTTGCAGGGCTGTTGAGCCGCCGAAGCAGTAGCCGATGGCGGCCAGCTTCGTCGGGTCGCACTGTGGTTGCGATTTGAGAACTTCCAGGCCAGCCAAAGCGCGGGCTCGCCAGGTTTCGATGTTCGCCCGCACCTTGCCCGCCATCGCCCCGGCGTCCTGCGGATGCTTGACGGTCTTCCCTTCGCCGTACATATCGACCGCGAACGCCACGTAGCCCTGCTCGGCCAGCATGTCGGCTCGCTTGCGGGCGTAGTCGTCCAGCCCCCACCACTCGTGGACGACCAGAACTCCCGGCCGCTTGCCGGAGATGGAGTCGTCGTAGGCGAGATAGCCCACGCACTGAGTGTCGCCGTGCTTGTACTTGATCGTCTCATGCTTCACGGCGGCACTTGCCGTCGAAGTGACCAGGAGAGCCGTACAAATGGCGAGTAATCGCGGAACCATCATCTTGTCCTTCCAGAATCGTCGGGATGTCCTGCCATCGCGCGGCTTGCGACGCGCGCGATGTTCCACGAGGGAAATCGTACCCGGTCAAGTTTCCCGGCAACCACCCAGCGATGCCGTGAGCGTTCGTCAAAACCCGGTTGGCGGCTCGGAAACCCCAGCAAATTCACGAATGTTTCAGATGTCCAGAGGGTTTTGACCGTACTACGTAGCGAAGCGCGGGAAGCCGTCGCTGGCGAGCGGTTCGTGGTCCGGCTATTGTGTCCATGCATGAAATTTGATGCGACGGGCCAGGGTGAATGGCCAACTGTGAATCGGTCCGGCTTCCGCTTTGCGACGTTCTGGTTGTGAAGGTCATGGAGCCGTCGGGTAGTTCAAGACTTTGAGGCTGGAGAGTGACTGTGAAAGTGTGGTTTGCGTTGGCGAGCCTGTGCCTCGCGGCAGTTCCCGTGATGGCGGAAGACAATGTGCCGCCCGAGGGTTTTCGGGCCGTCTTCAATGGGAAAGACTTGACCGGCTGGTATGGTCTCAGCCATTTCGACCCGCGCAAGCTCGCGGAAATGACTCCCGAAGAACGGGCTGCCAAGAAGACGGCCGATCTCGAAGATCTGAAGACGCACTGGACCGTCGAAAACGGCGAACTCGTCAACGATGGCCACGGCGTTTACGCGACCACCGAAGACTCGTTCCGCGATTACGAATTCTGGATCGACTACAAGACCGTTCCGAAGGCCGACAGCGGCATCTACCTGAAGGGTTCGCCCCAGGTCCAGATCTGGGACTGGACCGAAGAATCCAAGTTCAATCTGGGAGCCGACAAGGGAAGCGGCGGCCTGTGGAACAATAATCCCGGCAATCCCGGCAAGGATCCGCTCGTCCTGGCCGACAAGCCGTTCGGCGAATGGAACAAGTTCCGCATTCTGCAGGTCGGCGGCCGCACCACGGTCTATCTGAACGACAAGCTCGTCGTCGATCATGCGGTCATGGACAACTACTGGGACCGCAGCCAGCCGTTGTTCGCGGCCGGCCCGGTGCAGTTGCAGACCCACGGCGGCGAGATCCGCTGGAAGAACATCTTCGTGCGTGAGATTCCCGCCGAAGAGGCGAACAAGATTCTCGCCTCGAAGGGGAACGAGGGCTTCAAGCCGCTCTTCGATGGCAAAAGCCTCGACGGCTGGAAGGGTGCGGTTGAGAGCTACGAAGTCGCCGACGGCGCGATTCGCTGCAAGCCCGGCAAAGGCGGCGTTCTCCACACGCCGGACGAATACTCCGACTTCGTCGCTCGCGTCGAATTCCGTCTGCCGCCCGGCGGCAACAACGGCCTGGCGATTCGTTACCCCGGCGAAGGGGACACCGCCTACGTGGGAATGTGCGAATTGCAGGTGCTCGACAACGACGCCGAGAAGTACGCCAAGCTCGACAAGCGGCAATTCCACGGATCAGCGTACGGCATGGCCGCAGCCGCCCGTGGTTTTCAGCGACCGATCGGCGAATGGAACTTCCAGGAAGTGACCGTGAACGGTTCCAACGTGAAGGTGGAACTGAACGGCTCGGTCATTCTCGACGCCGACCTGTCGAAGGTCACCGAGTTCATGGCCGATCGTCCACATCCCGGCAAGGACCGGACGTCGGGATACTTCGGCTTCGCGGGCCATTCCGACCCCGTCGAATTCCGCAACGTGTCAATCAAGTCGCTGAAGTAGCGACTGACGTTCCGCACGAGCGACGACTTAGCCGAGCCAATCGCATCACGAATCGATGATGCGGTTGGCTCGCATCGTTCTGGGATGCATGGCGGTGATTTTCAGACCGAAATTTTCGCCCGTCTTGACCGCCTCGCCCTGACACAGCCGGTGGTTGTTGACATACATGTCGAGCAGGTCTTCGCACGACTTGTCGAACGTAATGAGCGCGCCGGGGGTGATCGCGAGAAGCTGCCCCAGCGAAATCCGCTTTTCCGCCAGCCGCACGCTGATCTGAATTGGCAGCCCGCGAATACGTTCCCAGCCAGTTTGGCCTTGCGGCGCTTCGTTGGGGACCAGGGCGGGAATATCAATCACCCGCGACTCGGCGACAGGTGCTGGTACAGCCTCCGGTGTGGCAGCGGGAGCCGGACCGAGCGGCCAGACCAGAAGCAGCTTGCCGGGCGTTTCGTCCCCCAACGTCAGGATGGCTGCCTGAGCAGTCTGGGGTACGGTGCGATCCAGCAGTGACCGCATCAGGTCTTCGGCGGCGTTCGCCTTGAAGACTTCCGAAATGATGTCTTCCGGCAGCAGGTGGAGAGCCCACTCCATGCCCAGCGTGTCCAGCCGGGACTGCTGCGACATATTCGGCTGGCGGTACCACGTCGGCAGGCCGATCGACTCGGGCAACGCAATGCCGACCGTCAGTTCATCGACGGAGAACTCGGCGAGGAGCCCCGGAACCTGCCATTCTTCAAGGTGCGGCTGGAGATCTTCCCAGGCGACGATCTCGGCCGCGGCAATCTGAAAGGGAACCTCGACCGCCTGTGCGAGAGAAGTCGACAGATCGCCGAGCTTCTCTGGCACCTGGCTCGCGAGATACTCGCTCCAGTGGGAGCCTCCCTGTTCCGACACGCGCGGACCCCTTCCTCGGACCTGAGTGCCTCCTCAGCATCGGCCGACGTGCCTCGAAACTTGACAAAAAATCGGCGGGAGACTCGTGAATCGAAGAATTCCTCTTGACGATCCAGCGGCCAGAGCGGGACAACGAAACGTCGGACACCGTCTGGTGAGCTGTCGGTGTTATCCCTTGGCCTGTTCCCGTCAGCCGGAAGTCGCGAAATGAACTGGCACTTAGGCATCCCTCGCCTCCATGGCGCTTTTCCGATTCGTCGCGAGTTCAAAGCGCTGAGCCTCATCGCGTTCGTGCTGGCCGGCGGATTCGGGGCGCGGACCATCGAGGCGCAGAACACCCCCGCGGCGGCACCCCGGCAGACGCTGGTCGAGATCATGCTGTATGCGGCTGACAACGCTGCCTCGCTTCAGGCACAGAATTGGCGAACCGTCTTCGAAAGCCTGGAACTCGAACTTCAAATCAAGAAGCCGATTCTCGACGACAAGGTCGAAGTGACCGAGCGATCTGTCGGCCGTCTGCGCGTGGTCACGGCCAAAGGAGGGCTGCGCCGCGATGGATCGATCGAATTCCCCAATCGTATCTTCACGACGGCCGATCGCGAGAAGCTCAAGAAGTGGATCGATGAACTGAAAGTCTACGGCGCCCAGGGCTCGCCGGATGGGCAGCCGATATGGGGGCTGACCCAGCAGCAGTTCAATGAGCTTCTGACAAAACTCACTCCGACGGTTTCCGAATCGCTTGTGGGTCTCGGTTTGCTCGATGCCGTCTCGAAGATCGGACTCGATGAAACATGCCCGGTCCGGTGGACCGACGAGGCCCTCAAACTTCTCGAAAAGCGTCCTGAAGCGACCGTCGTTCAGTACGTCCGTCCCGGTTTCAGTCGCGGCATCACGCTGGCCTGGCTGCTCAATGAATTTGGCCTGGCCTATCAGCCGGTCCGCACGCCAGCCGGGGGAATCGTTCTCGACGTAATTCCGACGGAACCTGATCGCCTGGTCTGGCCGCTGGGCTGGCCCCTGGAGGCCCGCCGGAACGAAGCCGCCCCCAAACTGTTCGACATCCAGACGATCGTCGTCGACAACGTCCTGCTGACGGAACTGGCCGATCGCATCGGCAAGGAAACCGGCGTTGCCGTTGGGCTGGATGTCGCGGAAATCTCGCGGCTGGGCGTCGACCTCAAGACGTTTCGCGTCAACGCGGTTCCCAAGAAAACAACTTGGAGTCTCGTGCTCCGGCAGGTCATCGCGAGCAAGAAGCTGACGCGCGAGTTGTGGCAGGACGAAGCCGGTCACCCATTTCTCTGGGTGACATCCACCGAACCCGCCCGCCGCATCACCATCGACCGGGGGACACCGGCCGGAGCAAGCGGAACTCGTTGAGACAAAGGTCGCCTTGGGCGTCCGTCCAATTCCGACTAACGGATGGAAGTGCCAGTGGAATTGCCAGTGACCCTCAGAGCCGCGTCGATCGCGGCTTTCGCGCGACGTTCCAAGCTAGCATCATCAGGTTTCCGCGTGAGGCACCAGCGATAGAGTTCAGCCGATTCGGCGAACTCTCCCTGCTCAAACAGGATCTGCGCGCGGAGTTGCTTGAGGTGATACGACTGGGGATGCGCTTCAATTCCTGCGGCACTCTGCTCGGCGGCTTCCGCCAGGCGTCCCAGATCGAGCAAGGCCCGTCCTAAAATTTCCGATTCCCTGGCGGGCAGTTCCTCGCCCGATGTCTGACGATCGGCAAGATGCTGCACGATGGCTTCCCGGACGATGGATATCTGGTTGTCTCGTTTCCATTCCAGCATCTTTTGAGACAGGTAGAGCAAGTCGTCGAGTGCCAGATGATATCGTTCGATCAGAATCGTCGCGGGCATCTTCGGTCCGAGAAGATCGATGATCTGGCGTCGAAGCGGCGGTGTAAGTTCGCACGCCGTTTCCCACGTTTCGAGTGCGGCCAGCGGATTTCCGGAAATCAGTTGTTCCAGTCCACGTTCGAGTTCCACGCGTCCATCCAGCGGACGCGTCAGCTTGGCCTGTTGTCGGCGTTCGTCCGCGACCTCGGAGGAATCGTCCTCAAGACACGAGAGCCGCGCCAATTGCAGCCAGGCATTCGCTTTGAGGGGGGCTCGGGAGACGCAGGTCAGGGCATGACGGCGTGCCGCCACGAGATGCGCGGCTGTGGCGCCTGCCGACTCCTTTAATTGCTGGGCACGCCGAGAGGATGGGCCATCGAAGTCCGTGGCGAGATGCTGGCGAACTCGGGTTAGCGTCCAGCCATCTTCAGTCTTTCGTTGCAGCGTGTCGTACAGTTTGACATGAGCGGCGGACAGGCCTTCACGGAGAGCAGCGTTCCCAGGGTCGGCCTTTGCGGCTTCGAGCAGTAGCGCCAACTTTCGCTGTTCGGTCTGCGCTGGGTCATGAATGTCAATACTTTCCGCGGAAGTCATCGCAAGCTCGGTGAGAGATTCCTCTTCAAAATGGACCAGTCGCAAATAGCTCTCTCGGGCGGCCTCGGCGCGCCAGGAGGGAATTCGCTGATCGATGCCCCATCCCGCCAGGCCGATGAGCACGAGCGCCGTCAACGCATATCGGAGTTTTGAAGTGGGCACGGATGAGTCGACGGCCTCTGTCGCTCCCTGCCACTCTTCTTCCCGATAGCCAACGAGGCGGCAAGCCGCCGCTCCCCAGACTGTGACGACCGCCATGCAGGCCGGCGTATACCAGAAGAAATCCGCCATGGCATGAGGCAGATGACCCGCGAATGCGGTCAGTAGCCCAGCCGCGGCCATTCGCCCGGCCGGCGAACGCTGCCGGAACCAGGCCCATCCGGCTCGACCGAGAACCGTCAGCAGGAATCCGGCAAGAACGACCAGGCCAACCACGCCGGTCTCGGAAGCCACCTGCAAAAAACCCGACTCGGCATGGGTGAATATGTGGTCCGGATCTTTGACGCTCATCTTGAGAAGATGAGCGTCCGCATGCGTTCCAATACCCGTCCCGAACCAGAAAAAATCCTGCCAGACCTCCCAGTTCGCCTGCCAGATGGTCAAACGCGACACGGTCTCGGAATTTAGAAATCTCGCAAGGAGTGTACGCCCAACGCTGCTTTGAATCAGAACGGAGCCGCCTCCAATCACCACAATTGCCAGCGCCGCGAGCGTTCCGGCGGAAATCAGGCGAGCGAGCCCCATCAGTATCACGGCTGTTGCCAGCGCGCAGCTTGCCGCCATGGCGCCGCCGCGAGAAGCTGTCGCGAGAGCGACAACCAGCAACCAGGCCGCCAGTCCCATGGCCAATGTTCCATGGGTTAATTGTCGCCGGTAGCGAGAATTTTGCTCGTCACTCCGAATCGGAGCGAAGACTTCCCGAAGCCCCAGCCACAAGAGCGGTCCGATTCCGAGAATCAGGAACTGCGAGAAGTGATTCCGATTCGAAAATGAGCCGCAGACGTACCTGTCCGCCTGGCCGATCGAGTGTGTCCATAACCACAGATACCGACCGTTGGGCAAGAGTTGTTGCGCGACTGCCTGCAACGCGTATGCGGCGAGCACGAAGCCAATTCCCCAGGTCACGCGCTGAAAGTCGCGCGGCGTTTGCAAGACCTGCCATGCCGTCCAGAAAATCAGGCTATATCCGCAAAAAGTCGATAAGCCCAAAAGTGTTCCCGAAGGTTCCAAGGACAACGTCTTCCAGGTCGAGGCGAGATTCGGCACATGCTCGACGTTTCGGACCAATTCCCAGGCCCGTGGCGACAGCGAGGGCAACCAGCCGGACGAAAGAGGAGCCACCTGAAACAGGACGACGCCGAAACCCAGCATCCACCAGATCGAGATACTTAATGGCACGCGTTCCAGCCGCCGCCCGCGCAGGAATGCTTCGCCCAGGCAGATCAGGGCGGCTCCCAAGGAGGCTACCAGAAACAGCAGTTGGCCAGTCGCGGACCGTCCGGCGAAATGGATCGGGATAATCGCCAGGGCCCCGAGCAAACCAACCGTCGACCATACACGGACATCGACATCGAGCCGAGTTGCTTGTCTGCCCGACGACCAACCGGTGCCGAATTCAGCCATCCGCCTCCCGCGTGGGTGCATTCTCGACATGAAGGCGATCCGGAATTCACGTGATCGACCCGCCGATGAGTCGAGTTTCTTGCGGTTTCGGTCGGCGCGTCAGGCAGCGCGACGTCCTTTTGGCGTGTGAAGATTTCCAACCGACTGTGGCTCTTGGCCAGTATGGTCATCATGACCTTCGTCATGCCCGTAGCCGTAGCCATATCCATAGCCGTAACCATACCCGTAGCCATATCCGTCGCGGTCATTGTCCGCCAGACTGTTCACGACGACGCCCATCACGCGAACACCAGCCGATTGATACGAACGAATCGCCCGCGTGACGAACTTGCGGCGGTTTTTGTCGGGGCGGACAACGACAATCGCCGCGTCGACGAGCCGACCAATGATCGAAGGATCAGTGACGGCGAGGACAGGCGGCGCGTCGATCAGAATCTGGTCGTAAACCGTTTCCGCCCAGGCGATGATATCGCTGAAGCGATCGCTCGACAGCAGTTCCGACGGATTCGCCGGTCGCGGTCCCGATGGCATGACGTCCAGATTTGGCACGCCGATGTCGAAGATTCCATCGATGCAGGCCTCGGCGACGGGTCGTGGATCGCGAAGCACCTGCGATAGCCCCTGCGTCCCCCGCATTTCCAGCATCTGAGTCAGTCCAGGGCGACGCAAATCGGCGTCGATGACCAGAGTTCTCTTTCCGGTCTGCGCGAAAACGGCAGCCAGGTTGGCGAGCGTGGTTGTTTTTCCATCGCCGGGCTCGGAACTGGTCAGCACCAGGCGATGACTGTCGCCGTCCGAGAACGTGATGGCACTGCGAAGGCTGCGATATCCTTCCGACTCGACGCTGTCCGGCCGAATGGCGGTGAAAATCTTGTCGCGTCCTGAACCCATCGTCTCCGGCAGGCGGCGCATCATGGCAAGGATGGGAAGACCAAGCTGCATCTGCAGTTCGTCAGGCGAGCGGAAGCGATCGTCCAGGAGATCCATCGCATAAATCAACAGCAGGCTGGCCGCGCCGCCGAGAACCAGGCTGAGCATCCCGACGGTCGATAGCCGAGGAAACACCGGGCCGGTGGGAACTCGCGGTTCGCTCACCACGCGGATCTTCAGGCCCGCGTCGGCCCCCAGGTCGATGTCCTTCATGCGTTCGAGTACCAGGTCGTAGAACGAACGCATCCGCTTCACGTCCAGTTCGAGAATTTCCAGCGTCGCCAGTTGGCCGTTCATCGCGACGGCAGCCTGCCGCTCGCGCTCGAACTGCTGGGAAATCGCCTCTTCGTGCGAGACGGCATGTTGAAGCCGCTGCTGGGCCATTTCATAAAGCCGCGGTCCCAGTTCCCGATTGCGCATCTGCCGCAGGTCGCTGGAAACCGCCTGCTGCCGCTCGCTGAGCCAGTCGCGAGTCGATCCGATTCGTTGCTGCAACTGTGCCACGTTCGGGTGATTGGGGCCGTAGTGCCGCAGCGCTTCCTGAAGGCGGTTCTGATCGTCGATCATCTGCTGTTCGAACCGCGCGACGAGATAACTGTCTTGAGTGGACAGCCCCATTTCTTTCAGCAGGAACTCTCGTCCCACCACGTCGGAAAGCTGCATGATAAGCGGTTGAATGTCTCCGCCGGTTTGCTGAGCATGTTCCACGGCCAGCAGAAAAGCACGGGCCTCCAAAGTCTTCTTCTGAGCTTCCACCAGCGCGTTGTTGAGCTGGCTGGTTCGCTCGGCGAGAACATTTGTCGTCTTTTCGCCGTTCCCCAGCAAGACGCCAGAGTTCGTCTTGAGCGAAACCAATTCGGATTCTTTCTCGCGCAGGCGATGCTCAAGGTCCGACTTCTCGCGAGTGAGCACGTCCAGTAACTCGCGCGAATTGCTGCGATGCGTCTCATTCATGAATCTGACATACGCGTCGACAATCGCGCCCGTGATGTATGCCGCCGTCTCCGGGCGTACGGAGACATAGCGCACCGTCATCACGTTTGTCAGCCGCGTCGAACTGACGGACGTCTTCTCACGAAGTTTGGCGAGCCACTTCGCCTTGGGAACTCCCTTCAGGTCGATCCGGTGTTCCACGGGCAACCCGCGCATCGCGAGCTGTAGCACAGTGTCGCTAGTGATCACCTTTTGGAACGTGGGCATCGAATCCTGGATTTGCCGCGGACTGGATTCGCTCTTCTCCATGACGTTGCCCGAAGTTTCGAGCACGAGGATTTCCGCTGTGGCGTCGTACAGCCGCGTCGCCGACAGGTAGAACGCGGCTCCGAGCGCAATCGCCACCCCCAGTCCGACGTAAAGAATTCTCCGCCGTTGCCGGACCACCTGACACAGCCTGAGCAGCTCATGCAACAGGGGATTCGGCCCGGTGTGCGGAACTTCTGGCGGTAACAGATCGGTTGTCATGATCCCCCACAGAACGTCCTGCCGCCGCGCGTCTTCGCTAGTACAACGTGTTGATCGGCAGCGAGGCTCCAATGCCGAATCGAATAATCGACAGTGTTTCCAACAGGGCTGTCATCGGCGTGCTCTCCAGGCTGACGATGTCCCCCGGTGCCAGAACCAGATTTGCCCGGCTGTCTCGCTTCGCCTTCCCCAGGCTGGTCTTGATGACCACCAGCTCATTGCTTTCCGGGTCGCGACGGATGATGTACACCTTGTTTGCCACCGTCATGCTCTCGCCCCCGGCCAGCGAAATCGCATCGAGTACATGCATGTTTTCGGAGACCGGGTACTCATAGCGGTCGGGTTTGCGCACCAGACCGCGAACGTGGATCGGCTCCGATTCGCGGCGCTCCACGTTCACCACGCTCCCATCTTCGAGTTGAAATCCGCCGCCGCCACCCTGCGTGGCCGATATCAGGTCGACCTGAATTGACTGAAAGACTCGGTTTGCACCGCGCGAAGCACGCTGCACTTCGTGACCCACGGCGTTCACGCTTTCGGGGCTGCCGGCAATCGGGTCCGGTTCCGATGGTTCGCTAACCGACACGGGATTTCGAATTTCAACATTTGTACCAGCCTCTTTGGAAAGACTGCCGGCCGCCACGAGCGCGCCGAGAAGGTCACTTTGCGAGCGGGGAATCTCGTAAGTCCCCGGTTCCTCCACAGCGCCGACTACGGTAATCCGATTCGTCCGCTGCGACTTCATTGTCACCGTCACGTGCGGCGATCGATACAGTCCGCGATCCACGCACGCCGCGGCAATCACCGCCTCGACCGCTTCGAGTTCCAGTCCGCCGACAGCCAGCGGACCAATTAGCGGCAACTGGGCAATTCCCTGTTCATTGATACGGGTGGGGACAACGACCGCATCGTCTTCGTCCAGCGTCGCGGCAATCGTCACTTCGACCACGTCGCCCGCTGCCACGCGGTTGCTCGGACCTTGCGCCCGTGACAGCTTCGACAGATCGACCGTCCGGGCATTCGAGCGGCGCTGGGCAAATAACCGGGAGGGTAATTCATCGTAGTTGTACGACACGCCCGTGCTGCGACAACCGCTCAGCACGGCCACGAGCCCGATCGCGACGACGCTCAACCGCGCGATGGGACAAAGCCCCCACGCGGACGCCGCCGGCGCCGGTCGCGGCTGATCCCAAGAGTCCGCAGTCCTTTGCGGCCCCACTGGCATTCCCTTTTGCTGAGACAGCGAATCCAATCCGTCATTCAACAGGTCTACCCGCCCGGTCCGGTGGCCCACGGGAGGGTCTGGGACTTGTAGAAGATGACGGGAAAGAGGGTCAAGACAAATCGGCGGATATTGCGGATCGAAGGATCGAATAACTGCAACCGGCGGTGGGAGAATTGGTTGCGGAAATGCTCACGGCGAGAATTCCCGGCCGCCATCGCGGTTCGCGCCATTTCGACCAGGCGGGCAACCTAACTCGACGTCCGAATCGTAAGTGAGCCGAGTTGATCGAATTGTCATCCCTCGTCACATTTCCAATCGCTGACTCCGCTCGCCACAATACATTCCGCTCGCTCAACACCCCCGTAACTTCCTTTGACGGAACAGGTTCGGAAACCCGATGTCTCGCCCGATGGCCCTGCGGCTGCATGCCGACGACAATGTGATGGTGGCGATTCAACCTCTGGTGGCCGGGGTGTCCCTGCCGGATGGTACGGCGGAGATCGTCATCCGCGAAGCCATCGATATGGGCCACAAGGTCGCTGTTCGACCCATCGGGATCGGGGAATCGGTCCGGCGATATGGCCAGGAAATCGGACGGGCGACAGTGGCCATTTCGCCGGGCGACTGGGTCCACACGCACAACGTCGGCATCGAGCGCGGCGATGTGGACTACGAGTTCGGTACCGACTTGCGCGAAACTCCCAAACTTCCCGAACCCCGGTTCTTTCAGGGATACCGTCGGCCCGATGGCCGAGCCGCCACGCGGAACTACATCGGCATCGTGAGCACGGTCAACTGCTCTGCGACCGCTTCGAAGTATGTCGCCAAGGCGTTCGACGAAGCCCTGTTGCATGATTATCCGCACGTGCACGGCGTCGTTCCCCTCGTTCACAAGGGAGGGTGCGCGTTTCAGTACGGTGGCGAAGACCATGCTCAACTGACGCGGACCCTGTCCGGGTTCGCGCGGCATCCCAATATTGCCGCCTATGTGGTGATCGGACTCGGCTGCGAGACTGCACAAACCTCGTTCCTTGTTGAACACGGCGACCTCGTTCAATTGGGAGTCGGGACCGGCTGGTCGGCCGTGCAGCCCAAACGCGGCCCCCTGGTCATGAACATTCAGGACGAAGGTGGAATCGCGAAGACCGTCCGGCGCGGCGTCGAACTGATCCAGGAACTGATTCCGGAAGTCGACAAGGCACGTCGAGAGCCGATTCCCGTCTCGGAACTGGTACTCGGGCTCGAGTGTGGCGGCAGCGATGGCAACAGCGGCATCACGGCCAACCCCGCGCTGGGATACGCGAGCGACCTGCTCGTGGGGGCTGGCGGAACGTCGATTCTCAGCGAGGTTCCGGAAATCGTCGGCGGCGAACATCTGCTGACGCGGCGGGCTGTCTCGCGCGAAGTCGGCGAAAAATTGCTCGATCGCATCCGCTGGTGGCACGAGTACACCGGAAAGTTCGGCTGGTCAATTGCCATCAATCCGTCGGTGGGGAACAAAAAAGGCGGGCTGACGACCATTTACGAAAAGTCACTCGGGGCCATCGCCAAGGGGGGAACCGCCCCGCTGCGCGCCGTCTATGAATATGCTGAAGCGGTGCGCGAGAAGGGCTTCGTCATCATGGATACGCCGGGATACGACCCGGCTTCGGTCACGGGGATGGTGGCCGGCGGGGCGAATGTGGTCTGCTTCACGACAGGCCGGGGGAGCTGTTACGGCTGCAAGCCGGTTCCCACGATCAAGATTGCGACCAACACGCCCATGTATCGGAAGATGATCGACGACATGGACATCGACGCCGGCCAGATTCTCGACGGTGTTTCCGTGGAGGAACTGGGCCACGAGATCTTCGAAAAGATCGTCGCGGTCGCCAGCGGTGAAGAGACAAAGAGCGAAGCGCAAGGCATCGGCGACGAGGAATTCTGCCCCTGGACGTCCGGACCGATTACGTAGCGAGGCGTGCGTCGTTGACTCCGGGTGGCACGCCCTGAGTCTTCGAAGGGCGTGGCAAAATTGAAGGCGTAATCAGGCCATTTCGCTATTTTCGTATCGCGCGAAGACCACGCCCTTTCAGGGCGTGCCACCCACCATCAGCTCTCGCGCAGCGCCAGTTCGGCGATTTCTTCTTCGTGGAGTGGGTAATTGGCGAACTGCAACGTGTAGCGCTGTTCGAACCATTCCCGAATGACGGCTTCGCTCGCGGGGTCGTGATCTCGCAGCACGGTGTGGGTGGTTCCGTCCACAACCTTCCGCAGTTCGCCGTTGTCAATGAGAACATCGCCCCCCTTGATCACGTAGCGGGGGAGTTCGAACATGCGGCGGCGATCGTCGTCGGGCTGATAGACGGTGACATCCGCATCGGCTCCCGGACCGAGGTGACCCTTAGTTGACAGCCCCAGCAGCTTCGCAGGAGCGGCGCGGGTGATGATGGCGATCTCGTTCAGCGTATACTCACGAGTCAGGTCGGCGAGACCACAACGCTCTCGTGCAAGCGGAGGCAACCGGGCCAGCCATTCGTCACGCAGGCTACGGCTCATCAGGAGCGCGATCACTTGGGGATAAGCCAGAAAGGCCGCGCCGTTGGGATGGTCGGTCGACAACGCCAGTCGCCAGGGGTCGTTCATCATCAGGAACCACTCCATGCCGACGGCCCACTGCAGGGCATGCACGAAGCTTTTGTTCTTATAGACAATCGGCACGATGCCGCAGCCGGCTTCCTGTTCGAGATCCCCGCTGAACCATTTGCCGCCGGTCACCTTGTGCAGGTAGTAGCCCAGCGGTCCGTCACCCGTCATCGAGACGGTGGAGCCGAACATCACCTGACCGACATCGACCGACAGATTGGGATGAGCGTTGACGTACTCGACCAATTCCTTCGTCCCCGAGCGAAACGTCGTCTGATCGTCCGGGTCGCCGCTATAGCTTTGAAACTGAATGTGCGTCAGGTGTCCGCGATGTCCTTCCAGGGCCTGCATGGTCGCCAGCGTGACGCGGGCGTTCCCCGGCATTCCCAGGTTGTTGCAATGGATGTGAACTGGATGTGGCAGTTGCAATTCGTCAGCCGCTGCCGCCAGGCCGCGGAGTATCTCACGTGGCGAAGTGTCGAAGCCGGGGACAGACGCATCGAGTTCCCGCAGGTTGCCGCTTCCCGATTTCCAGGCTTCCACGCCTCCGGGATTGACGATCTTGACGCCATAGCCGCGCGTCGCCCGCAAGACCCAACTGACGTAGTGCTTCACCAGTTGCGGACGCTGGCGCGACAGTTCGCGCAGCACGAACTGGTTATTGCCGAGCAGAAGCAGAAACGCCTTGTCGAGTTGCGGCGTATCGGCGAATTCTTCGTGGGCGTGTCGCGCGGCCAGCGGTGGGATCGCCGCGTCGACCGCCGTCGTGTAACCCAGTCCCGCGTACAGGTACCCCGTGGCGAATGTACTGGGAATGCTCCCCGTGGTTCCGCTTCGTGTGAGCGGCGTTCGCTTGAGAACCGGAGCATCGCGGCGATTTTCGGGAAGCAGCTTGCGGGCTGCGTTCACCTTCGGGCCCGCGATATGGCAATGCATGTCGATGCCGCCAGGCATTACCACCATGCCCGTGACGTCAATCGTTCGGTCCGGACGGGCTGACGGGGCATCGGGGGAGGCGACGATCCGGCCATCGGCGATCCAGACATCACGGACTTCGCCGTCGATGCCGTTTGCCGGATCGTGGACCGTTCCACCTTTCAGACACAGTGTCGCCATGCCCCGTCAACCTTCATCACGTCAAGTTCGATCAGCGTCGGTCACGCGAGGCCCGAAGAAAAGAAATCGACCACCCTCACGCTTTCGCGGCTGGCGAACGGTTCACCGTACTTCGCATGAATCGCCCAGCCCCAATATCGCCCGCGATCGCGGATGTCGTCCAACGCGGTCGGAAACTCCTGCGACTTCCCGGTGTGAAATTGACTCTTGTAGCACTCGACGGCCCGCATTTTTTCGTCCATCACGTCGCTGATGTCAAAGACAAACGACGGAGCCGGATGGTTCCGCAGATGGATGCTCCAGTAATAGAAGACACGCGGCGGATGATAGGGCTGCCCGGGCAGGTCGGTTCGCGACAGTTTCGCCCAGAAGCGAGCCGCATCGGTCAACTGCGTAGCAGCAATATGATCGGGATGGGCATCGTCCCAGTACGGAGCCAGGATCACTCGAGGACGTGTCAGGCGGAATATTCCGGCCAGTTGCCGCCGTGCCGCGAGAGACGACTCCAGCTTTCGATTGGGCAAGTTCAACTGACCGCGCCAAGTCAGCCCCAGGATTTTGGTCGCCGCATCGGTTTCCGATTGCCGCAATTCCGGGCTGCCATGCGGCGTCGGCTCGCCATTGGTCAGTTCGATCACGCCGGTCCGCAAACCACGACGTCCACAGGCGATCAGCGTTCCTCCGGTGCTGATCTCCGCATCATCGGGATGGGGCGCGACCACCAGCACGTCGAGCGGAACATCGAGAGGAACCGAAAGAGACATCAAGATGAATTCTCGTAGTTGCCGGTGGGAATGCCGGATCAGGGATCAGCCGTCAGCATTCAGGAACTGCAGGATTCTTAATGCGAAAATTATCAAACTCACATTTCTGCAACATAGACCCGGTTGAGTGTCTTCCTATTCCTGGCCGCTGGAAGCTGGCGGCTGGCCGCTTCTTGAGCTGACTGCTGATTCCTGACCCCTGACGGCTAATCCTCCACCATCCTAACGGCAGAACTCGCCGATCTCCCGCGCGAAGCGGGTTAGAAGTCCTTCGCGTCGGCGAGAATTGCCCGGCCCTGTCTCGACAGCCGATCGGCCGCGAAACTACACCGCCCCTTCCCCCTGAGCCCCGATTCGGCTTCGTCCGACATGCAGGAGACCGTCATGCGTCCCATCCTCGCGCCCGCCGTACTGTCAGGTCTGCTCGTGGCTGCCGGCATGTTGGGTTGCGCAGCCTTCCCCGGCGGCGGATTCAAGTCCGGCGAACAGTGGGAACCGCAGGTGAAGACGGAAGAGCAAAAGTGGGATGTGGTCCACAAAGAAGGCCGCAGTCATCAGCCGATGACCGACGAGGGCGACCCGCTCAACAAGTGGCTGCGCTCGGAAAAAGCCGCCGAGATCGAACGCAGCCTCGGATACAAGTAGCACGCGTTTCCGAATCGCTTGTTCCCAGGCTCCGCTTGGGAAATCGGAAAAGCAACACCGGGGCTACGTCGCCTTCTTGCGCGTGGCGCGCTTGACCGGCTTGTCATCGGCCGGTTCAAAGGCCCGCGACACCGCTCCCAGCAGGTTTTCCATCGGAAACGGTTTGCGAAGGTATTCGACGACTCCCAGCATTTCGGCATACGCCTTATGCCGCCCACCCTCGTTCGCGGTAATCATGATGACCTTGGGGGGCGACTCCAGTTGGCGAATGAATTCCAGCACCGGAAAGCCCCCCATGCGGGGCATCATCATGTCGGTGATGACGAGATCCGGCTTCACCGATTCGATCATCCGCTGACCGTCGATGCCATTGTTGGCCATCTCGATCTTGTAGCCGTTGGCCTGCAAGACTCCTTGCAGCATGGCGGCAATTTCCCGGTCGTCATCAATGATCAGGATTGTCTTTTGCGTCGTGGTCATCGGCGGCTCAAATCTTCCAGAGAACGTGACGCGGATTGTGCGAGGCTTCAATCGGCACGGCGGTGGCGGGAGGGGCGGCGACGGCGTTCTCTCGCGAACTCGACCGGTTTCGCCCGGATATCTGGCGTGGGGCTGTCTGCGTGGGATGATTTCTCTTCGATCATGCTAGGCCGGGCGGCCCGTATTCTCAAGATGGCAACCGCCTGCCACTCCTTGTTCAGTGAACGCGCAAGAATCTGTCGATCAGTCACCTTCCCGAAGCCGCGTCACGAAGTTGCGCAGATATCGGCTGCTTTGTTCGAGCGACGCGAGCCGCGCGGCGAGCGAACCCTCGTAGACCCGGTCTTCCACCTCGACGGAAACCGGCCCCCGGTAACCGGCATCGCCCAGTACTGAAAAGAATTGGCCCCAGTTGACATCCCCCAGGCCCGGCAGCTTCGGAGTGTGATATTCCAGCGGATGCGCGAGGATGCCGACCTCGTTCAGCCGCGATTGATCGACCCGCACGTCCTTGGCGTGAACATGGAAAATCCGATCGCGGAATTCGACCAGTGGCGGCAGATAGTCGATCTGCTGCCAGACCAGGTGCGACGGATCAAAGTTCAAACCGAAAGACGGGCTCGGAATCGCCGTGAACATTCGTCTCCAGATGGCGGGCGTGATCGCGAGGTTCTTTCCGCCCGGCCACTCGTCTTTTGTAAATAGCATAGGACAGTTCTCGATCCCCACGCGCACGCCATGCTGTTCGGCAAAGGCGATCAGCGGCGTCCAGGTTTCCAGGAACCGGTCCCAGTTGTCGTCAACCGAACGCGTCCAGTCGCGGCCGACGAACGTGTTCATGCCCGACAGCCCCAACAGCGCGGCTGCTTCAATGACGCGGCGAATCTGGCCAACCGCCTGCTCGGCTTCGCCACGGTCGGGAGCGAGCGGATTCGGGTAGTAGCCCAGCGCGCTGATCGCGACGCCGTGCTTCTCGCAGAGGTCTCGGGTTTCTTTCACCCTGGCTGCGTTCAGGCCAGCCACGTCGAGATGCGTGACCCCGGCGTAGCGACGCTCGGCTTTCCCCATTGGCCAGCACATGACTTCGACGCAGTCATAGTCCAACCGGGCCGCGGTCCCCAGCACGTCATCAAGGGACTGGTCCGGCAGAATGGCGCTCACCAATCCGAGTGACATCATCGTCGATTCTCTCCCCAATCCTGTTCCGCGCGTCCTGCTGCTTTGTCACGGCTTCATCGGGTGTGCCACTGGCTCTGCCAGTGTGCCTTACGGGAATTGGCAATCACAAGATGCCCTGGCAAAGCCAGTGGCACACACACCCGAATTCTTGAAATTGCCAGTCCAAATGACGACACCAGACGCGACCGGCAGAGTACCCGAGCACGATCGGGCAAAGCGAGTCCACACCGCTACACCGTGCGGATCGGCGCGCCCGTTCTGGCTTCGAGAATCGCCAGGTTCTGCTCAAACAGTTCCTGGCTGTGGCCATTCCAGGCCATCAATTCCCGGCCTTTGGCGGTTTCGACCCACAGTTCCAGCGGACCGCCAATCGCGGGAATAATCTGGTCGAACACCTTGCCGAAGACCCACTGAAAAGGCCCGAACAGCACCAGCGTCAAACAGCCGTATTTGTCCTCTTCATGCTTGGCCCGCAACGAAACCACCGCGCGCAGGTCGCAGCTTTGTTTCCGAAACGGAATCCACGCAAAGAAAAACTGCGTCCGAAACCGCTCTTTGACAATCTGCGACTCGCGGAATGTCCCCGTGAAAACCAACGGCACGATGCAGGCCATCCCCCGCCACAAAAAGCCGATCTTGTACGACAATAATATGGGAACCAGGAGAACGCCCAGAATGATCAGTCGGCGTCGCCGGTCGGGAAAGGGCTGCAACTGGGTAACCACGACCGGCCTCAGCGAGAGGAAAGTTATTGCTGCACGGAACGCACGAAGGGAGCGGTTGGATCACGCGGGAGTGGTCACCGACTGCGTTTTTCGCGGCCAACCCGCCGGCCAGGCCAGGATCGCAATGCCACCAATCAAGAGTGCGATACTGATCCATTGCCCGCCCGTGAAGGCCGATCCCAAGAGGCCCACCTCATCCTGTCGCAGAATCTCAATCAAAAATCGCGTGATGCCCGAGAGAACCATCGCCAGCCCCAGCACATCTCCGTCCCGACGTCGATAGGGCCGATACAAGGCCAGCACCCCCGCGAGCACCAGCCCGTCGATCGTGCTGTAGATTTGCGTGGGATGCAGTGGTGGACTTGCCGGGGCATCCGGCGGAATGACACCCTTGAACACGTACGCATCGTAGGGGACTGAATCTTTTGGAAACTGAATCGCCCACGGCAGATCGCACGGGCCGCCAAAGCAGCAACCGTTCAGCAGGCAGCCAATGCGTCCGATGGCAATGCCAACGAACACGGCCGGAATAATCAGGTCGGCGAGCTTCCAAAAGTCGAGCTTCCGAAACACACAGAACGCGGCCAATCCGGCCGCTCCCCCCAGCAGCGCCCCCTGCAAGACAAGTCCGCCATTCGACAGATTGATGGCGGCGAACAGCGCGGAAAATCCCGATGTCCCCGCGAACGTCTGTTCCGAGTAACGCATCAGGTAAAAAATGCGACCGCCGACAATGCCGGGAACGACGAGCCAGACGATCAGATCGATCAGCGTGTCCGGCGGGTAGCCCGCTTTCTTCGCGGCGGGAGTGGTAACCGCGAGCGCGGCGAGAATTGCCAGGAACAACATCACACCGTAGCCATAGATCGGCAGCCCGGCCTTTGCCAGATCCGGGGCAAACCGCGGGAGCAGACTGGGGAGCGCGAACAGAACCCCGGCGATCACCAGTCCGAAAATGGCGCTGCCGGTATCGTCGGCCGTCCAGTTCCCCGCGCGGCGACGCTGAATAAACCAGGCGATGACGACAGCCAACCATGCCAGCGTGAGAATCCCCAGCCCGAACAGCGGCCACTGTCCCAGCGGGCCAAGGTCGAGCGGAGACAAGACGGGAATGCGAAACAGTACCTGACGCATGGATTCAATTTCCTCCCTGATGATCGCTGGCGGACATTCGCAGCCAGGTGTTATCCAGCACTCGGGTTTGACCGACGCGCCCCGCGACCAGCGCGACCAGTTCATTCCTCGGAGTTGTGGCTTCTTCCAAGGTCATCGGGTCGACCAGCACCCCGTAGTTGAGGGACATCCGCGGTTCCGCCGCGAGGACACTCCGTAATTCCCGCGTCAGCCGAGCAGGATCGCGTTCCCCGTTTCGCCACAGTTCTTCGACATGTTTGAGCGAGCGCGGCAGACACAACCCCGCCTGTCGATCGCCCGGCGAAAGATAGACATTCCGGCTGCTCAGCGCCAGACCATCCGCGTCGCGAACAATCGGGCAGGTGACAATTTCGAGCGGCAAGTGCAGGTCGCGGGTCATCCGACGAATAACGGCCTGCTGCTGGAAATCTTTTTGTCCGAAATAGGCCCGATCTGGCAGGGCCATCAAAAACAATTTGGTCACGACGGTCGCCACCCCCCGAAAATGGCTGGGTCGCAATTCGCCTTCCCAATTCTTCGTGATTCCCGTCACCTCGACAAACGTCGAGTCGCCGGGAGGATAGACTTCTTCGACCGCTGGAGTGAAGACCAGGTCGACCCCTTCCCGCTGGCACAAATCCAAGTCCCGCTCGAGCGGGCGCGGATAGCGCGTCAGATCCTCATGCGGCGCGAACTGCGTTGGATTCACAAAAATCGTCAGGACGGTCCTCGCGCACTCCCCGCGGCTGGCCGTGGCGAGGCTCATGTGCCCCGCATGCAGCGCCCCCATCGTGGGAACCAGCCCCACCGACTCCCCGGCTCGTTTCCAGCCGCTCACGCGAGCCCGCAATTCCGCAACGGTCGACACGACCTCCATGATTCCCTCTTCACGCCGATGTCTGGTCAAGCCCTGCACAAATGCACGTCATACTGTTCCAATCCCGCGTTGTCATGCGGGCCGATCGGGTTGACCATCGGATATAATAGGGAATTGCCAACTGTTGCATGAGGCCGATCATGAATTCCCCACTGACTATCGCCCCGGCCGTCCACCGCTACCGCACGAATCTCAATTGCGGAAAGTGTGTGGCGAAGGTCGCCACGTTTCTGGACGACGAGCCGGCCATCGAGGAGTGGTCGGTCGACACCAACGATTCCCGCAAAGTGCTCACCGTCGTGGGCGACAATGCCTCGCGCGAGCGGGTGGCCGACCTGGTCTCCCGCGGCGGCTTTCAGGTCTACGAAGCCATCGACGGCGCTGAACCGGCGCAGCCGCCGCGATCGTTTCTGGCAACGTATCGCCCGCTGCTTCTGATCGTCGGCTATCTTCTGGGCATCACCGCGATCATCGAACTCACCGCCGCGCGTTTCGATGCCGAAAGGGCGATGACCAACTTTATGGGTGGCTTTTTCCTGGCGTTTTCGTTCTTCAAGATGCTGGATGTCCGCGCGTTTGCCACGGCTTACCGCACTTACGATGTGCTGGCGAGCCGCTGGCCGGCATACGGCCTGGTTTACCCGTTCCTTGAACTGCTACTGGGCGTTGCGTACCTCTCTGGAGTGGCGCCCATCGCGACCAATATCGCGACATTGGTGCTAATGCTGATCGGCCTGGTGGGCGTTTCCGAAGCCCTCCTCAATCGCCGACGCATCCAGTGCGCCTGCCTGGGGACTGTTTTTGAACTGCCGATGTCCAAGGTGACGTTCATCGAAGACGCTGCGATGGCCGCGATGGCTGCATTCATGCTGCTCCGCCACGTCGCCTAACACCGTAGTTCATGCTGGCAACGCCTTCTTCGCCAAATTCCCGGTTAATGTCCGGTTTTCCTGGCGGTCAGAGTGTTGACGCGATCACGAATTCGCCAAAACTCTCTGAAAGGGCCTCATCATGTCTCTCCTTGCCTGGACCTATCTCGGCTACCTGGCTGTATCCATCGGATTGACCGTCTGGGTCGGGCGGACGCTTCGCCAGTCCGGGCTGGAACTCATTCTGCGGCACGAGCAGCAGCGGCCGGTCGCGGAGGCACTCTCGCACCTCTTGGTCATCGGCTTCTACCTTGTGAATTTCGGGGCGATCAGCTTCCTGATGAAGTCCGCGACCCAGGTCCGAGACGCGCAGTCCGCCATCGAACTGCTCTCTACCAAGATCGGCATCATCCTGGTCGTCCTCGGCGGCATGCACTTCCTCCTGCTGCTGACGTTCCTGACATCTCGCAAAAATGCCGAGCGCGACGAAGACCTGAGAAACCGCCGGACCGCCGCCGCCGAACTCTACCGGTTGCGCCAGACACACGCCGAAGAACCGACGCCGATTTAGTGATCAGCCAGGGCGCGATCTTCGCGTGCCACTGGCTTTGCATGCAGTTTCTGCGACCCGGTGGCACGCCCTGAGTCTTCGAAGGGCGTGGCGAATGAACAACTCCCACGCCCTTTCGCAAAGCCTTCAGGGCGTGCCACCCCCGTGCTCATCGAGTCTCCCAGATCGAACCGGCCCGGAGCCGCTTCCATGTCTCCCACCGTGCTGGCTTACCTGATCTATCTCATCGGCATGCTGCCCATCATCCTGATCGTGGGACACACGCTCCACCGCCATGGCCGACTGTTTCTGCTGGATCTCTTCCCGGAGAACGCCGCCATCGCCGACCGCGTGAACGATCTGCTCCTGGTCGGCTACTATCTCGTCAATGTCGCGGTGACTCTCATTCTGATGCGGGCCTGCCAGTCGCTCACGACCTACACGGCGGCGATCGAGTTCACTATTACCCGCGCCGGTCTGGTGACGATCTTCCTGGGAGCGTTGCATCTCGTCGACGTCCTGACGTTGATGAAGATCGCGCGTCGCGGACGATCGGTTTGATCGATCGCTGCTCAATCTTGGCGTTTCTTCAGCCAGAAAATGGCGATTCTCGCTTTGGAACGCGAATTGCGGTTTCAGGTCCGCGAGAAGCAGTTTTTGATCGACCGTCGTTAGACGCCCGGCTATCGCGCCCCGATCGATCATTCTGAATGAAAATCGACCACGCCACCCCACTGACCATGTGCATCTTTTACCATCAAGCTTCCAGCCAGTGAGAGCCGCGCGAGAAGACCCGCCAAAACGACAGGACTTCAGACGCGGAACGAGAATCGAGTTCCCCATGCTCTCTGCCACCAATCCCGGTCGTTCCGAATCACGGCGCGTGCTGACGCCCGAGGTCGTGACGAACCGCAAGACACATGAACGCGTCGAACGCTTGGAAGCTCTCGCCAATGTCATGGAAGGGGCTTTCAAGATTCCCGGCACGAAAATTGATGTGGGGTGGGATGCCATCCTGGGGCTGATTCCCGGCATCGGCGATCTCCTCGCGGCCGGGGTTTCGCTGTGGATCATCCGCGAGGCGAGACAACTGGGAGTTTCCCGTTGGGTGCTGGCTCGCATGGTCTGGAATGTTGCCGTCGACGTGGGAGTGGGAGCCGTGCCAGTCGTCGGCGATGCCTTCGACGTGGCGTGGAAAGCCAATCGGATGAATGTCCGCCTCCTGAAACGGCACCTCGCCAAAAATCCGCCCAAATCACCTTAGCCGGACAGTTTCCTATCGGACGCCGGCCAAACTTGTTCACGAAAGGACGACAAAATGGGTCTACTCGAAATTCTAGGCATGATGTTGTTCGGCCTGATCGCCGGAGCGATCGCCCGATTGTTGATGCCAGGCCGGCAGGTCATGGGTCTCCTGGCAACCATGGTCCTCGGTATTGTTGGCTCCTTCGTCGGCGGGTTTCTCGCTTTCTTAATCACTGGCGGCGACGCATTCCGGACCAGCGGTTGGATTGCCTCGATCCTCGGCGCGGTCGTCGTCCTTCTCCTGCTCTCCTCGTCGGCCGCTCGCCGAGCGTGAGGCGCTGTCGAAAGCGGGACATCAGGCGTGTGACACTGGCTTCACCAGTGCCGAGCGTCCGAATCTTGCAGCCCCGGCTGTGGCCGTGGAGCCCCGTACCGGGCTCCGCGACTCCAGCCGGGGTTGCTGTTTTTATCTCGTCGTCTGGCCGGAACCGGAGTACGATCGACTCAAATCTTCACGCCACCGACGACCGTCCACCAATGGGGCTTTCTGGCCCGCGAGGTCTCAATGTCTTCCAGATGGACCCTGCTGATCCTGATCGGTGGCTTGTCGACTGTCGCTGCCACGGCAACAGCCGACGACTTGCGACCGGTTCCACTGAAATCCGCGATCACGAACGTCCAGCCGATGACCGGGATCGTGTTGTGGAACACCAACGCGGAAGCCGCCACCGCTCCGATCCAGTTGGAGTACAGCTATCTGACGTACGGAAAGATCGTTCGTGAAAAAGGCCAGTACGACTGGGAGCCGGTCGAGACGTTGCTCGACGAAATTGCCGGGCGAAAGCACCAGGCGATTCTGCGCTGGCACGACACATATGTCGGTCAGCCGACAGGCGTCCCGGCCTACATCAAGGCGCTCCCCGACTATCGCGAAACGACAGCGAACAGCGAGAACCAGCCGACCGGTTTCCCCGACTGGTCGCATGCCGAGTGGCAAGCCTTCGTGCTCGACTTCTTCACCGAGTTCACGAAGAAGTACGATCGCGACCCGCGACTGGCGTTCGTGCAGGTTGGTTTCGGGCTCTGGTCCGAATACCACATCTACGATGGCCCCATGACGCTCGGCGGGACGTTCCCGTCACTCGACTATCAGGCCAAATTTGCCCGGCATCTGGCCACGCAGTTCCGGGAAACACCGTGGATGATCTCCGTCGACGCGGCGGGCGAACACACCCCCTTCGCGGCGAATGCGGAACTGCTCGGCCTGACGTTCGGCGTGTTCGACGATTCGTTCAACCACCAGCGACATCGCCAGGAGAACGAGCCGAACTGGAACACCTTCGGCCGTGATCGCTGGAAGACATCTCCGGCCGGCGGCGAGTTCAGTTTCTTCAAGCCCCGCGACCAGAAGGAGGCCCTCTCACCCAGGGGACCGTACGGCATCCCGTTCGCTGAACAGGCAGCCCGGTTCCATGTGTCGTTTCTCATCGGTGACGACCAGCCCCGCTTCCAGAAACCAGACGTGATTCGTAAGGCCGGCCTCGCGTGCGGCTACCGGTTCCGTGTGCAGCGATTCGCCGCCTCGTCCTCGGCGAGCGAGGTCGTCATCGAAAACGTCGGCATCGCCCCCCTCTATCACGACGCCTTCCCGGCTGTGAACGGCGTCCGCTCGACCGAATCGCTCAAGGGCCTGCTGCCGGGCGAATCGAAGCAGTTCCCGGTCTCCTCCGGCGGTGAGAAACCGACTCTCACGATCGAATCGGACCGCCTGGTCCCGGGACAACGGATCGAATACGAAGCAGAGTAGCCCGCCGTTTCCGAAGGACGATTTTCAATCGGCAAAGATGTCTTCCCCTCCGCGTTCTCCGCGCACTCTGCGGTAGAATCTTCGCTTCATCGCAGAGGGCGCGAAGATCGCGGAGGGGAAGAGAGAACTGCATGACGTGGAAAGTGTCCCGCCAGACGCAGCGCTGGGCATTACTCGCCCTGATGCTGGTCGTTTGCGTCGCCGCCGGGGTCTCGCTTGTCTCCGCGATCGTCCAGGCACGAAATGCAGCCACGAGGTCGCAGTGCAAAGGGCTTGTGTTCCGATGGGCATTTGTCCTCAGTAATTACATCGCCAAGCACGGTACGATTCCGGCCGCCATCAGCCGCGAAGTGAATAGCCAGACGGAGGCAAGTTGGCGGGTCGAATTGTTGCGGCACGCGGATCCGTTCGTCGTCAGTGACTACCGGCCTGACTTACCCTGGAATTCGCCCGAGAATCTGGCGGTTGCCCGGAAGGTTGAGGATTGGGGCATTTTTGACGTGCCGAATCTGCGACACTCGCGCCACGACGTCACTCAAGTTCTGGCGATTCGCTATCCCGGCGGACCATGGGATGCGCCACTGACTGAAAAAACACGTCTCTTACCGGCATTGGCGTTGATTCCCGAATCGACTGTCCAAACCCTTAAACCAGCCGATATCACACTCGACGAACTCAAGAAGCTCCTGGCAACGCGCGGCGAACGACCGATCCCCGTCTACATTTGTGCGATTGACACCCACCCTCGGGTTGCGACCGTGGAGTATCTCGACATGCTGGTCCCGTAGTCTGGTGGTTGAAAGAAGTCGCGTTACCGCGGAGGTGGCCGAGCCGGTCCATGTCGATTCTTGACTCAACAAGTGCCGACAGTTTCGACGACGCCCCCTCGTCCGTGCCGGGTGTTCCCTATGGCTCGTGGTTTTTGCGGGTGCTCACGTGGGATGGCATTCTGGCCGCGTCCATCTTGTTGCTGCCGGGGATTGTCGAGTTTCTGTTTCCCAGGCAACGCGGAGCAATGGAACTGGCGGCGGTCATGTGGCCGATCGTGGCGCTGTTCGTCCGGTTCTTCGTCGCGAGACGGCATATTGACTCGAATGCCTGCTCGCGGCTGATGCGGCGACTGCAACTGGCCGCCGTCTGCGTGGCCATTTTCGTACTGCTGCTGATCGATTCGCTGGTGATTCTGGCCCACGAGATGCCGCGCGGCGCGATGGTGGCCACGCCGACCGACATCATCGTCTGGGCCGTGCTGGTCGTCATCTATCTCGCCGGAATGACCTTCGCCATGTACCCGGGCAAGGTCGATCGCTGAAGACGGCGCGACCAAACCAGGTGTCGTGCCGCCGCGTTGAGGACAGCTTCATCCGATGAAATTCGCCCGGCTCGTCGATCGGCTTGTCGAATTCGCTGCGGGCGACGTACAGTACATGGCAGCTTGTCGATCCGTTGGGGATCGGTTAGCCTTTTCTGTTGAGCACGGTCGCACGAGCCACCCCCGGAACGAATCTGCGTGATCGCGCGATCTAAAACTTGTTGAAACAATTGACGGCCTCGGTCTCGAATCCAAGGAAAGGCCCCATGATCCGCCTGCTGATGCCGCTGCTTGTCGTCGCCTCTTCGGTCTCCGCCGCGGAAAACGACCCGCTTGACTGGACCTACTGGCGTGGTCCCGAACTGAACGGGATCTCTCGCGAAAAGAATCTCCCCGACAAGTGGTCTCCCGATGGGGAAAACCTCGTCTGGGCGAGCGACGCCCTCGGCAGCCGCTCCACCCCGATTGTGATGGGGGGCAAGCTCTACACGATCTGCCGCCACAACCCGCACACGAAATACGAAGCCGAGAAGGTCGTCTGTGCCGATGCCGCCACCGGCAAGGTGCTGTGGGAAAACATCTTCAACGTCTTCGAAAGCGACGTTCCCGATACTCGCGTCGGCTGGTCGGCGGTCGTCGGCGATCCGGAAACGGGAAATGTCTTCTGCCAGGGTGTTTCTGGGAATTTCCTCTGCATCAACGGCGAAACGGGAGCCACCATCTGGTCGCGTCCGCTGCACGAAGAATTCGGCCTCCTCACCACCTACGGCGGCCGGACCAACTTTCCGATCATTCACGAAGACCTGGTCATCATCAGCGGCGTGGTGATTGGCTGGGGCGAGATGGCCCGCCCCTCGCACCGCGTACTGGGATTCCAGAAATCGAACGGACAGGCCGTCTGGTTTTCTAGCACGCGGCCGAGCCCGGAAGACACCACCTACAGCGCCCCGATCATCGCCACCATCAACGGGCAGAAGCAGTTCATACTTGGCACGGGTGATGGCGGCGTCTGGTCGTTCCAACCTCGCACCGGCAAGCCGCTGTGGAGCTATTTCGTCTCGCTGCGTGGCTTGAACACCGCTCCGGTCTATGCCGATGGCATGGTGATCTGCGGTCACAGCGAAGAGAACCTTGGCGACAACAAGATGGGGGCCCTGTTTGCCATCGACCCCACCAAGTCGGGCGACATCACCAAGACCGGGGAGATCTGGAAGACCAAGGAGATGTTCATCGGCAAGACGGCGCCGATTGTTCTCGACGGCCGGATCTACGCGATCGACGATGGCGGTAACTTCTTCGTCGTCGATCTGAAAACTGGCGAAGAGATCGGCAAGCAGAAGCTGGGGACGATGGGCCGCGGCAGTCCCGTCTACGGGGATGGCAAGTTCTACTGCGCCGAGGCCAATGGCCGCATCTATATCTTCGCTCCCGATGAGAAGAAAGGTCTGAAAAAGATCCACCAGGTTCGGCTCGACGCGGAAATCAACGGCTCACCGATCATCTCGCACGGCCGGGTCTACATTCCCACCGACAACATGATGTACTGCATCGGCCTCAAGGACGTGGAACCGTCGGCCGATCCGATTCCTCCGCAGCCCGAAGAGACTCCCGTTGCCGAGAACCCCGAACCGGCCACCGTCGTGGTCGCGCCGGTCGAGTCGCTCCTCTATCCGGGCCAGAAGCAGCCGTATCAGGTCCGGCTGTACAACAAGCTGGGCCAGTTCCTGAAGGTCGTTGATTCCAAGGACGTGACATTCACCGTCGACGGGCCGGGAACGATTGGCGCTGATGGCAAGTACGTCTCGGAAAACAGCCGCGAACACACCGCCGCGATTGTCACCGCCAAGGTCGGCGAATTGACCGGCACGGCCCGGATCCGCGTGGTTCCCGAGTTTCCGTGGTCGTTCACGTACGACGACGCCATTGTCCCGATCACCGGCGTGGGGATGCGCTACCGCCACATCGGTCTCGACTTCGACCTGTTCCAGAAGCTCAAGGCCGAGGATGTCCTCACCGCCAAGGTCTACACCTATCTGAAGACGTCATTCGTCAATTCGGGACGCGACGCGGCCAAGTACGACGACTCGACTCCTGCCCAGGCGTGGACCCAGTTCCGCCGTTACCTCGGATTGCTGGAGTCCGTCACCAACGCCGAACAGGCCAAGGCCACGCTCGACCCGCATCTCAAGCGGATGGTCGAAGAAGGAGTGCTGGAAAGCTTCGCCTGGACGGGCGCTCCCGAGACCGGGACGCAGTTGTCGGTGAAGGCCGGCAAAGGTCGCGAGATTGGCAACGGCGTGATGTGCAAAATCACCACGATTCCCAAAGGAACCCGCAGCCAGGGCTGGCTGGGACATGCCGACTCACGGGACTATGTGATCCAGGCCGACGTCTACGCCGTCGCGTGGCCGACCGAAGCTCCCGACCCCATTGCCCTGATGCCCGACGCGGGGATCATGGGGCAGCGCTACCGGTTGGAGCTGATGGGGGCCAGTCAGCAACTCAAGGTCTATTCGTGGTATCCGCACGATCAGAAGTACTTCGAAGTTCCGTTCCAGTGGTCGACCGAGAAGTGGTACACCATGAAGCTGCAGGTCACGACCGATTCGCGCGATGGCGAAGACTGGTCGCTGGTCCAGGGGAAGGTCTGGGAGACGGGAACTCCCGAGCCCGAAGCCTGGTCGATTGAATGGCGCGACCGCCCCGCGAACTACAGCGGCAGCCCCGGATTGTTTGGTAACGTCAAGCAGTCGGAACTGTTCTTCGACAATGTGAAAGTCACCTCGCTGAAGCCGACCACCACGGCGGCCAAGTGACGACGGACCCGATTAACGAGTACAGACAACCGGCCACGATCCCGGGATCCCGGCCAGTTGTTCCTGAAGATCCCCCCCGACATCAGTCTTTCATCAGCGAGAGCATAAGGGATGACCATGACACGCGCGATTGCCCTGATCGGCCTGCTGGCCGTATCGGCCCCTCTTCAGGCTCAGGAGAAATTCGACCCCGTCGCATCGGCGCTCGATTTCATCTCGCGCATGCACGTCGGGGCGAAGGACTGGCCCCAGTGGGGCGGAAGCCCGTACCGCAATAACACCGCGTCGGGCGAAAACATCCCCACCGAGTGGGACGTCGAGTCTGGCGAGAACGTCGTTTTCGCGGTGCCGCTGGGATCGCAGACCTATGGCAACCCGGTGGTCGCCAACGGCAAGGTGTTCGTCGGGACGAACAACAACAACGGCTACCTGAAGCGCTATCCCAGCGATGTTGACCTGGGCTGCCTGCTCGCGTTCGATGCCGCCGATGGCAAGTTTCTGTGGCAGGCGTCCAGCCCCAAACTGCCGACTGGCCGCGTTCACGACTGGCCGCAGCAAGGGATCTGCTCGACCGCCTACTGTGAAGGGGATCGCGTCTGGTACGTCACCAGCCGCGGCGAAGTCACCTGCCTCGATGCCAATGGTTTTCACGACGGCGTGAACAACGGCCCGTTCAAGGCCGAGCCGAACGAAAACAAGGACGAAGCCGACATCATCTGGCAGTACGACCTGATGGGCGAACTCGGCGTGTCGCAGCACAACATGTGCAGTTGCTCGCTGACCGCCTGGGGCGACATGCTCTTCGTCAACACCTCGAACGGCGTCGATGAATCCCACATCAACATCCCCGCTCCTCGCGCTGCCAGCTTCGTGGTGATGGACAAAAATACCGGCAAGGTCGCCTGGACCGATAACAGCCCCGGACTCAACATCCTGCATGGCCAGTGGTCGTCCCCCACTGTCTTTGAAGCGGGCGGACAATTGCAGGTCGTGTTCGGCGCGGGCGACGGCTGGCTCTACAGCTTCGACCCGGCCGGCGACGGCAAGGGAAACAGCAAGCTGCTGTGGAAGTTCGACGCCAACCCGAAAGAGTCAATCTACCTCTTGGGCGGCCGCGCCACGCGCAACCACCTCATCGGAACGCCGGTCTTCTACGACGGCCATGTCTTCGCAGCCGTGGGCGAAGACCCGGAACACGGCGAAGGGGTCGGTCACCTGTACTGCATCGACCCCACCAAGCGCGGCGACGTGAGTCCCGAACTGGCTCTCGGCTCGGATGGTCAGCCGCTGCCGCACAAGCGTTTGCAGGCTGTCGACACGAAGAAGGGGGAATCCTCGAAGCCCAACCCGAACTCGGCGGTCGTCTGGCACTACAGTCAGGTCGATACCAACGGCAATGGAAAGTTCGACTTTGAAGAAACCATGCACCGCACCATCGGCAGCGTGGCCATCAAGGACGATCTGGTCTTCATCGCCGACTTCAGCGGACTGGTCCATTGCGTCGATGCGAAGAAGGTCGAAGACGGGCATCCGGTCGTCTATTGGACGCACGACATGTTCGCGGCCTCGTGGGGCTCGCCGCTGATTGTGGATGGCAAGGTCTTCATCGGTGACGAAGACGGCGACATCACCGTCTTCGAGCTTTCCAAAGAGCTGAACATTCTCGCGGAGCCGAACATGGTCAACTCGATCTACAGCACGCCGGTCTGTGCGAATGACACCCTGTACATTTCGAACAAGTCGACGCTGTTCGCGATCAAGGCTGGGGCTCAACTGGAAAAGGTGGCCGCCGGCAAGTAGCCCGGACGACTTTCCCTGACTTTCCCCCGCGAGACCGTTTTCGAATTCCCCGAAAACGGTCTCGTTGCGTAAACTGAGGTGCTGGGAATTCGAGACGCGGAATTCGCGTGTCTTCATGTTTGTGTGCCACTGCTCCGCCAGTGTGCCTTGGAATCCCTGACACAACCGATTGTGCCTGTCGGAAACCTGCGAGAATCCCAGCGAGAGCGTCAGTGCACAGAGGTTGTGTTAGGAATTCTTGATTCTTCTTGCCCCTGGAAATCGACACTGGCCCTGCCAGTGCCACCCACCCGAATCGGTGACCGCGACCGAGCCTACCGCCCACTTCCCGCCGGAATCGACGATGTCCGCGCCCGTTACCGCGACCGACGATGACCTGCCCGGATTCGATTTCGATCCGCGCACCCGAGTTGTGTTCGGTGCCGGATCGATTCAGCGACTGGGCGAACTGGTCCGCGAGTCTGGCGGCCACCGAGCCCTCCTGGTCACCGATGCGGGAATTCTTCAGGCCGGGCATGTCGAACCCGCCCTGAATAGCCTGCGGTCGGCGGGTGTCGAAACGACTGTCTTCAGCGACGTGCAGCCCAACCCGACCACCGACGACGTCGACCGCGGTGTCGCGGCCGCGAAGTCGGCGAATGTCGACTTCCTGATCGCCGTCGGCGGCGGCAGCGCCATGGACTGCGCCAAGGGCGTGAACTTTCTGCTGACCAACGCCGGAGCGATGCGCGACTACTGGGGGACCGGCAAGGCCACCAAGCCGATGCTCCCTTTGATCGCCGTACCGACGACAGCCGGCACCGGCAGCGAGGCCCAGTCCTACGCATTGATTGCCGACGCCGAGACTCATGCGAAGATGGCCTGCGGCGACAAGAAAGCCGCCTGCCGCGTCGCCATTCTCGACCCTGACCTGACGGCCAGCATGCCCCCGAGCGTTGCCGCGGCAACGGGCATGGACGCCATCAGCCATGCGGTCGAATCGTATGTCACGCTGCGGCGGAACCCAATCTCGCAACTCTTCAGCCGGCGGTCCTGGCGACTGTTGTCGCAGGCTTATCCCACGTCCATCCGCGATCCCCAGTCGCGCGCGGCGCGAGGAGCCATGTTGCTCGGGGCGCATCTGGCCGGTGCGGCGATCGAAAACTCGATGCTCGGGGCCACGCATGCACTCGTCAATCCGCTGACGGCCCACTACGGCATCACGCACGGCGTCGCAATTGGGATCATGCTGCCGCACGTCGTGCGGTACAATGCCCAGACGGTGGCCGCACAGTATGGACAACTCGCGGCCGACCTGCGTTTGTGTCCTGAAAGTTCTCCGCAGGCGGGTGAATTGCTCGCCCGCGCGCTCCGCGACATGGCGAATCTGGCGGGTTTGCCCTCGTCGCTGGCACCCTTTGAAGTCGACCCGGCCAAACTGCCGCAACTGGCCGCCGAGGCCGCGAAACAATGGACCGGCACATTCAACCCGCGCCCCGTCACTCCAGCCTCCCTTGAGGAGTTGTACCGATGTGCGTTAACCGACTGAGGACTGGCACCAGACGGCTCTGCTGGTCCGCGGCGCTGGTTCTGCTGGTCGCGCCCAACCTGGGCGAAGCCGCGGAACTGAAGACTCCCGATTCCTCGAGTTGGGCGAGTTTTCGGGGCAACCTGTCCCAGACCGGCGTGGCCCAGTCGAGTCTGCCGGACAAGCTCGAAAAGCTGTGGGAAATCGAACTGGGCGATCAGATCGTCGCGACGAGCGCCATCGTCGGCGACCGGGTCTATGTCCCCTGCCTCTCCGGCGAACTCGCCTGTCTCGACAAGCGGACGGGCGAGAAAATCTGGTCGTACAAGTCCGTGGAGGTCGTTCCGGACAACTCGTTCGCGCCGGGCTTCAAAGCCGCTCCCACCGTGACAGCCGATGCCGTCTACCTCGGCGATGAAGACGGCGTCTTTCATGCGGTCGATCGCGCGACGGGCAAGAAGCGCTGGTCGATGCAGACCAACGGCGAAATCTACAGCGCCGCGGCCGTCGTCGGCGAGCGGATCATATTCGGGTCGTACGACAACAACCTCTACTGTCTCAACATCAAGGACGGCTCGACGGCTTGGCGGTTCGAGACGCAGGGCTATGTCCACTGCGCCCCGGCGATCGCTGACAAGTACACCTTCATCGCCGGTTGCGACGAACACCTGCGGGTCATCGACATCGAGACCGGCAAGGAGTTCAAGGACATCCCGCTGATGACCTACCTCATCGCCTCCCCAGCCGTGGCGGACGGCCTGTTGTATGTCGGCACCTATGCCAGCGAAGTCGTCGCCGTCGATTGGAAGACGGGAGACGTCAAGTGGCGGTATCAGGCTTCACGCGGCGACTTCCCCTACCACTCATCGGTCTCATTGACCGAAAAGCTGGTCGTGGTCGGGGGGCGCGACAAGCTCGTGCATGGCATCAACCGGGCCACGGGCGAAGGAGCCTGGACGTTTCGAACCAGGGCTCGCGTCGACAGTTCACCAGTCGTGATCGGCGATCGCGTCTTCATCGGCTCGGGTGACGGCAACTTGTACGAACTCGGGCTGGCCGACGGCCAGGAACGCTGGCGGTTTTCCGCCGGCAAGCCCATTACCGCCTCGCCGGCCATCGGCGAAGGCGTTCTCGTGATTGGCTCGGAGTCCCGAGACGGCAAAGTGTATTGCTTCGGGACCAAATAGCGGTTGAGCGGAAGGCTGAAAGCGGAAAGCCAGATCGAGATTCTTACTTCTGGCTCTCAGCTTTTCGCTTTCAGCTTTCCGCTCACAACAGGTGCTGCATGACCATTGCTGAAACAGCCGTCCAGACAGAAGTGGGCAGCTACTTCATTTCGAACTATCCGCCGTTCTCGCTCTGGAATCGCGAATCGGTGCCGCTGGCTTTGGAGGCCCTCGCGTCGGAACCCGATGCCAGTGTCCCCCTCGGGTTGTACCTGCACATTCCGTTCTGCCGGAAGCGCTGCAAGTTCTGCTACTTTCGCGTCTACACCAACCAGAACGCCAAGGCGATTCAGGAATATGTCGAAGCGCTCGCGGCGGAGGTCAAAATCCTCAGCGAGCAGCGCGGCGTGCAGGGTCGCGAGTTGAAGTTCGTCTACTTCGGTGGCGGAACCCCCTCGTACCTCAGTTCGCGGCAACTACGCTTCCTGCGCGATCAGTTGAGCGAATACATCAGTTGGGACAACGCCGAGGAAGTCACCTTCGAGTGCGAACCGGGCACGCTCAACGAAGAGAAGGTCAAAACGCTCCGCGACATTGGCGTCACGCGCGTTTCGCTGGGGGTCGAGAATTTCGACGATGCCATTCTCGAAGCCAACGGCCGCGCGCACCTGTCGCCGGAAGTCTGGCGCGCGTACGAGTGGATTCAGGCGGCTGGTTTTCCGCAGGTGAATGTCGACCTGATCGCCGGCATGATCGGCGAGAACGACGACAACTGGCGGAAGAACCTCGAACTCGTCCGGAAGATGGCTCCCCGGAACATCACCATCTACCAGATGGAGTTGCCTTACAACACGGTGATCTCCAAAGAGATCAAGGAACTGGGAATCGTCTCGCCGATTGCCGACTGGCAGACCAAGCGGCGATGGGTCGCGGAAGCCTTCGACTTCTTGGCCCCCGACGGATACGTGACATCCAGCGGCAATGAACTGGTCAAGAGTCTTGAGACCGACCGCTTCATCTATCGCGACAACCTGTTCCGCGGTAGCGACCTGCTGGCGGTTGGCGTCTCGTCGTTCGGCCACTTCCAGGGAGTCCATTACCAGAATCTGGATCAGATCCAGGACTACATGCAAACCGTCATGTCGGGCGAACTGCCGATCAACCGGGCGTTCGAGCCAACGCCTCATCAGCGGCTGATCCGTGAGTTCGCCCTGCAATTGAAGGAGGGTCGCGTCGCCGCTCAGCCCTTCCGCGACAAGTTCGGCGTCGATGTCCTCGAAGAATTCGCCGAGCCCCTCGCCAATCAACAGGCCAAGGGCTACCTGAACGTGGTCGATGACACGGTCGTGCTGACACGCAAGGGCCTTCTACAGGTCGACACGCTGTTACCGGAATACTTCGAACCCGAACATCGCGCCGTCCGCTACACGTAGTGGTCACGGCTTGACTTCGTGTGCCACTGGCTTTGCCAGTGGGCCTTAATTTGATTGGCATTAACAAGGCACACTGGCGAAGCCAGTGGCACACATCCGAATCTTTCATCACGGCAGAGCACTAATCCCGTCATGGCCTTCGTCCACTTCACCCCTCATCTGCGCATGCATGTCGACGTTCGCGACGGCGAGTTCGCCGGGGCGACGGTCGCCGAGGTGCTGAATTCCGCATTCGAAGTCATGCCCACCGCGCGGGGGTACGTGCTCGACGACCATGGCGCGGTTCGCAAGCACGTGGTCATCTTTCTGAACAGCACGCTGATCCAGGATCGAACCCGCCAAAGCGACGCGGTCGCGCCGGGCGACCGCATCGACGTCCTCCAGGCCCTTTCCGGCGGATAGATCGGCCAACATCATAGGCTGGGATAGCCGCTAGGCGTATCCCAGCAATTCGCCGCTGCAATTCCGGTTGCCCTTGGTCCGGAAAATCGCGATGTTGGAACGCCATGCCGACCTCCTGTCGGCATTCTTTCCACCCCTTTGAGTAACATTCACCATGCGCGATCGCGGTTGGCTGGGAACCCGCAAAGGTCTGTTTCGGCTGCAAAAAATGAACGGCAGCTGGGAAATTGCCGATGTCGCCTTTCGCGGGCATCCGGTTTCCTATGTCTTCGTCGATCCCCGCGATGGTGCCATCTACGCCGCCCTGAATCTGGGCCACTTTGGCGCCAAGCTCCACCGCTCCGACGACGACGGTGCCACCTGGACCGAAGTCGCGGTCCCCGTTTTCCCAGAAGGCGAAGGGGCTCCGACCCTTAAGCAGATCTGGTCAATCGAGGCGGCTGGTCCCAACGTGGACGACGGCCTCTGGCTCGGCACCATCCCCGGCGGACTCTTCCAATCCCGCGACCGGGGTGCGAGCTGGCAGCTCAACGAACCGCTCTGGAATCATCCGTCCCGCGCCAAGTGGTTTGGCGGCGGAGCCGATGAGCCGGCCATTCACTCGATCTGCGTCGATCCCCGCGATCCTCAGCATGTGCGCATCGCCGTCTCATGCGGCGGCGTCTGGCGGACCTTTGATGGCGGGCAGACCTGGGCCATCGGCGGAATCGGCATGCGAGCCGACTTCATGCCCCCCGACGAACAGATGAATCCCGAGATTCAGGATCCCCATCTGATGGTTCAGTGCCCGGCCGATCCCGACACGCTCTGGGTGCAGCATCACAACGGCATCTTCCGGTCGACGGACGGTGCCGATTCCTGGGAAGAAGTCACCGGGCTGGATGTCTCTCTCTTCGGCTTCGCGGTCGCCGTCCATCCGGCGAATCCCCTGCGAGCCTGGTTCGTCCCGGCCATCAAGGACGAGATGCGGATTCCCGTCGATGGCCGACTGGTGGTGACTCGCACCGACGACGGCGGCAAGACGGGAACCGTGCTCACGAACGGCCTCCCGGCCGAAAACTGCTACGACCTTGTCTTTCGACACGCGCTCGCCATCGATGAGACCGGCGACCAACTCCTGTTCGGCTCGACCACCGGAAACGCCTACGCGACCGAGAACGGCGGCGACACGTGGACCGCGCTCCCCTGGCATCTCCCCCCGGTCTATGTTGCCAAGCTGGCCTGACGTTTTGCCCTTTGAAAGACACGAGTTCGATGACCGACTTCGGTGAATCTGTTCCCGGCGGAGAAGGAACCGACGCAAACGTGGCGAGGCGACCCTCGCGCGACCAGCCGCGCGGCATTCACCGGGCTTTCACGCACGAAGCCCTCCGCGAGTTCGCGCTGCACGACCCGCTGCGCTATCTGCAACTGCTCGCATCGGCTGAGTCGAAACAACTCGTCGAAGTCGTTTACTCAGCCGTCTGCGAACGATTCTCGCAACAAGGCGAGAATCCCGATTTCGGCCCGGCTCAAATTCTCGTCCATTTGCGACGCGTGAACGGTCACCCCGTCGGCGTGGTGGAAATGCCCCCTCCCGAAGCCGCCGGGGAAGCCTACTTCACGGCTCTCGTTGGCTATGTCGACCCCGGTCAACCCGTCGACCCCACCCAAGGCATCCCCGCCCGCTACTTCACTCTCGAAATGGCCGAAGCCATCGGCGGCGAACCCCAGACCACGCTACGAGAATGGACCCAAACCGGAACAGACCGAAACCACGGCCCCGGCCCACAACCCACCCTCCCCCACTTCGTCCTCTCACTCCAGCGGTTTAACGCAGAGGGATAAGGCAGGACGTTGGATTGCGGATGTCCGCAGA